>VAYG01000161.1:576-11174 GCA_005885015.1 Actinomycetota bacterium
CGCCTACGATGCCTCTACCGGGGACACGAGGTGGGTGAGGCGCTACCAGGGACCGGCAGGAGGGGACGACTTCGTGAGGTCCATCGACGTGAGCCCCGAAGGATCCAAGGTGTTCGTTACGGGTGGAGCGACGCTCCGGAAGACCGGTACCTACGGCTACGCCACGATCGCCTACGACGCCTCCACCGGGGAGCAGCTGTGGGTGAGACTTTACAACGGGCCCAATCACCTGCGCGCCTTCGCCGAAGACCTGGGGGCGAGCCCCGACGGGTCAACGGTGTTCGTGACCGGGTACGCCTTCGACTCGTACGTCACGGTCGCGTACGACGCGCTCACCGGCGAGCGGCTCTGGGTGAGCCGGTACAAGGCCCCGGGAGAGGCCTTTTTCCTCGGTGTCAGCCCAGACGGATCCAGGGTGTTCGTTACGGGGTTGGCCTTCGACGTGACGCTCGATTACGTAACGGTGGCGATCGACTCGGCCACCGGGAAGAGGCTGTGGGTAAGCCGTTACAACGGGCGGGGGAACGATGCCGACTGGGTGTACGACCTCGGGGTGAGCCCTGACGGATCCATGGTGTTCGTGACAGGCGCCAGTGTGGGAACGGACCGCGGCGAATACGCGACGGTCGCCTACGACGCAGTCACGGGGGCCCGATCGTGGGTCAGGCGCTACAACGGCCCCGGAAAGATCAGAGACGGGGCCCGGGGCTTGGCCGTGAGTCCAGACAGCGCCGCTGTGTACGTGACCGGCATCAGCGGCGGCCAGTCCTTCGACTACGTCACGATCGCCTACAGCACGCGCTGACAAACCCGGGAACAAGCGTTGCCGCTCAATGTCGCAAGGCTGGGAGCACTCGCTCGGAAAGGAGCTCGCGGCGTCCCGAGGGGCCGGCCAGGACCATGATCACCCACGTGGCGCCGGCGTCGCGGAGGTCGTGAAGGAAACGGACGAACATGTCCGCCGGCCCGTGCCATGCCAGCGAGTCCGCCATTCCCTTCTCACGGCGGGCCTCCAACAGCCGGTCCGCCTCGGCCTGGTCCTCCCCCACCAGCACGATCCCCGCCCACGTGGCCTCGGCACGGCGACCGGCCCGATCGGCCTCCTCTGCGAGGATCTTCGACTTGTGCCTGAACTCGTCGGGCGGCACCCCCCAACCGTTCCATCCCTCGGCGATCCGCCCGGCCATCCGGACCACCTCGTCGCTCAGCGCCCCCAGCCACACCGGGGGCCCGCCGTCCTGGACCGGCGGCGGCAGCAGAGGACCCTCCAGCGGCGGGACGTGTTCGCCGCCCTCGAACCGGTCGCCGCGGAACAGCGACTTGATCGCCGTCACCGTCTCCTCCAGGTGCGCCCGTCGTTCCCGCACCCCGAGGTCGGGGAAGCCGAAGGCGTGGTGCTCTGCACGGTCGATGGGGTCGCCGGTCCCCATGCCCAGCACGGCCCGGCCGTTCGAGATCATGTCGATGGTGGACACCATCTTCGCCACCATCCCGGGGGGGCGAAGGACGGCCCGGGTCACCAGCGTGCCCAGGCGCACCCGCTCGGTGACGCCGGCAACGGCGGCAAGGGTGGTGAAGGCCTCAAGGGCAGGCCGGTCGGGCGCGCCGCCCGGAGGGAAGAAGTGATCGAAGGCGAACGCGCCGTCGAACCCGAGTGACTCCGCGGAACGAGCGGCCTCCAGCACCTTGCCCGGGTCGCCCGAGAACATCGGGAGGATGATGCCGACTTTCAGCGCGGGCTCGGTCACGCCCTCACCAGCTCGTTCCATGCCAGGTCGGCGGCGCCGACGGCCCCGGCGTCGTTCCCCATCTGGGCGGCCACCACCGGCACCTCGGGGCGATGGTCCGGCGCCTCCACGGTCGACGCGAAGGCCGTCCGGGCCGGTCCCAGGATCAGCTCGCCGGCCTCGATCACTCCCCCACCCACCACCACGACGTCGGGGTCGAGGATGTTGACGAGTCCGGCCATCCCCTCGCCCAAGCGGCGGCCGACCTCGGACAGGATCCGCCTGGCCACCACATCGCCCTTCGTGGCCGCCTCCGTCACCACGGCGCCCGTGACGTGCGCCGCTCCGCCGGCCAGCTCGGCGATCAAGGACTCGGGATGCTCGTCGGCCGCCGCGCGCCCGAGGCGCCCGATGGCCCGCCCCGACCCGACTTGGTCCGGTTCCACGATGATGTGGCCGATCTCTCCGGCAAACCCGTGCGCCCCTCGAAAGAGCCGGCCTCCCGCCACGATCCCTCCGCCGATCCCGGTCCCCACGGTGACCAGGAGCATGTCGATCGCACCCTGCCCCGCGCCGAACCGGAACTCGCCCCACGCGGCGACGTTCGCATCGTTCTCCACCAGCGTCGGGATCGCCACGGCCGCGGCCACCCGCTCCGCCAGCGGGAACTCCCGCCACGCCAGGTTGGGAGCGAACCGGATGACGCCGTGGCGATCGACCATCCCGGCGGCGCCCACGCCGAGGGCGGCGACGCCATCGCGCCCGGCCATCAGCTCACGGGCGACGGCGACGATCGCCCGAGCGGCCGCTTCGGCGTCCGTGGCCGGGGTGTCGACGACCCGCCGGTCGAGGATGCGCCCGCCCGAGGCCGCGTCGACCAGGAGGCCCTCGACCTTGGTCCCCCCCGCGTCGATCCCGATGGCGACCCCGTCAGGCATGCGCCGCAGCGTAGCGGAGGCCCCGCCGGGGTGACTACCGGCGGTCAGAAGCGAAGGAGCGCGCCGACCTCGGACGGCTGCCCGCCGTTCCAGGTCGAAAGGGTCTCCACGCGCGAGCTCTGGAGCAATGCCTTGGCCACGGCGTCCTCGACGACATTCCCCACCCGTTCGGTACGGCCTCCGCAGGCCTTGCACGTCCGGCCGGACGTCCCCAGCCACCCGCATTTGGGGCATCGAACTCCCTCCACGACCATCCCGAGGGGGACGACCAGCGTGTCGACCCGGGCCTCGTTGAGGGCTTGGAGGGCTGGGTCCAGGCCCAGCACGGCGTGGCGTCCGGCCGCTGCTTCCGCCCTGAGCCGCTCGACGACCTCCCGTTCCTGCTGGGCCTCCACCTGCTCTTCGACCTCGAGGGAACGCTCCAGCACCTCGGCCGCCGACGCCGTCATCGGGAGGATGAGGCGGGCCACGATCCGCCGCTTCAGGTAGTCGTGGAGGCCGCGCTCGAACTCCGCCACGACCTCTTCGGGGCCCCCAAGGATCAGGTGATCGAAATGGACCCGGTCGAGGTATCGAAGCACCACGCCTCCCACATGCCGTAGATGCCGCACCACGTGGTCCTCGATGTGGCGCTGGTATCTGGCCTGGGACCGGCCGCCCTGGTCGTGCTGGCCGGGGACGTCGTCGAAGACATCGGTCTCCTCCCGGATGCGCCCCATCTTCACCAGGAAGATCCGGGCCTTCTCCCGATCGACCAGGACGGTGCAGAAGGTCTCATAAGTCTCGGCCAGCGCCTCCAGCGGCAGCACGTACGGGTGGTCGGCCACGACGGCCCGATCGGGCATGGACCGGGGCGTGAGCACCTCTTCCCACAGTCCGGCCTCCGAACAGGAGAAGAGTGCGACGCCTCGGTAGGGCCCTCGTTCCAGGGCGGTGAACCAGTCCATCATGCGCTGGACGTCCCTGGCCACCGAGGTCGAAGCGGGGCGTCCCCGGGCAGCCGCGTCCCGCTTCAAATGGTTGACCAACTGCTCCGCCCGGACCAGGTAGTCCTGCTTGCGAGGATATCGGCGGCCGTCGACGTCCAGGTACAGCGTGGAAACGGGGGCTCCATTCGAGGTCCACTCGGCCAGCTTCCTCAGAAATGGTCGGTCGATGGTATCGGGCATCGGCACACAACTCCTTCCCCGATGGGCCGGACCCCATTCGGCCGGTCACTCGATGGTCAGGCGTTCAAGCTTCGCGTTCGGCGCCGTCCCCTCCAGTCGCGCGTCGATGACCGATCGCAGCGCGAGCAGGAACTCCCTGCTCGCCGCCAGCAGGTGCTCGATCAGCTCGGGCCGCGCCTCCGAAGCCGCGCTCACCGCCATGCAGATGGGACAGAACGGCACGGAGCACAGCACCTCACGACCGGCGGACGCTGATGCTCGCGGCCGCTCCCGGGTCCCCCTGTTTGCGCTTGCCCTCGACCTGGCCTGGGCCATGTCCAAACCTCCTATCTCGACCCCGCGCGGGCCGGGCTGTCCTCGTTCCGGGCGAACCGGATCTCCAGCCGGTCCTCCACGAAGTTCGCTTCCTTCACCTCCAGGCGCTGGAGGGTCTGGGGAAGCACCAGGTTCCGCTTGTAGGTCCCCACCCGCAGGAACAGCTCGTCGGCCTTGCGGTACACCTCGAGTTCCCCCTTCTCGGTGAACGGGAGCCGCAGGCTGAGCACGTAGGACCCGCCCCGCTTCCTGATCCGCATCGGCTCGTCCCGGTGGAGCACGCCGGTGACGTCGCGGTCGCCGTAGACCTCCTCCCCCATCGCGGCCAAGAGGCTCAGCCCGACCATCTCCCGGTCGAAGAGCCGGGCCGTGAGGATCGGGAGCGGCTCGAAGGACTCCCGCACCGTCTGGAGGTGTTCTGCCTGGATGTCCTTCCACGTCCCGAAGTACGGGTCCTCGACCTCGTCGGGGATGATCCGATTGACCACGACGGCGTCGACGCGGTACCCGAACAGCGGGAGGTAGGTGTAGGTCCGCTTCGCCTCGGCGATGACCATCTTCTCCGGGTTCACCACCAGTCGCACCGAGGACATCCGGTCGTTCGTCAAGAGCTGGCGGACCCCGTCGAGGTTCCGGTGGAGTCGTTCCACGGCGGCGAAGATCCGGTCGTCGGCGATGGGCATGCTGGTGATTCGCGTGAGCAGCGGCCGGATGGTCTTCACCACCCGGCGCTCCACCGGGAAGATCCGTTCGATGTACCAGTTCATGGCCTCGGGCAGCGACAGCAACCGCAACGTCTCGGCGGTCGGCGCGCAGTCGACGACCAGGAGGTCGAACCGTCCGGAGTCCACGTGGCGCTTCACGTCGGTCAGGCTGAAGATCTCGTCGAGCCCGGGGATGACCGACAGCTCCTCGGCCTCGACGGCGTCCACGCCGGCCCAGTTGAGGAACGAAACCACGAACTCCTGGATGTCCCGCCAGTTCGACTCCAGACGCTCCTGCGCGTCGATCTGCTCGGCCCACAGCCTGGCCTCGATCTGCTGGGCCTGCGAGGTGAGGGGGATGTCGAAGGAGTCGGCCAGCGAATGGGCCGGGTCGGTGCTCATCACGAGCGTCCGGTGCCCCGCGGCAGCGGCCCGCACCGCCGTTGCCGCCGCCACGGTGGTCTTCCCGACGCCACCCTTGCCCGTGAACAGCAGGATCCGCACTGGAGGTCTCTAGGGTAGCGGGACCGGCCGGGGCATGCCTTCCCGGGTGGGGGGCCGCATGCGAGACGTCAGCGGCTCTCGACCCGTTTCTTGAGGCCCCCCAGCGCGGTGTTGATGATCGTCCGCTCGGCCTGGCGCTTCATGAACCCGACCATGGGGATGGCGGGCTGGATCGACGTCCGGTAGGTCACCCTGGGTGATGTCCTTGACCGCCCCGGACGCCGCCTTCGTGGTCCACGCGAGGCCCCCATCCCCCGCCCTGTACTTGTAGGCGAGCGTGTACGTGGCCGCGATGCCCATCTGGCTCACCTCGAAGGCGACCTCGGCCGGGCGGCCCTTCGAGTCGGTCTTCTTCACCTCCGCGCTCTTGATCCCGCTCGCCCACTCGGGGTAGGCGCCGAAGTCCGTGATCACCTCCATCACGTCCGCCGGTGAGCCGGCGATCTCGATCGAGCCTTCGGTCTGCTCGGCCATCCTCGTCTCCTAGTCCGGCACCTCGATGGTGAATCCCCGGCCGTTTGCCTGGAAGTGGCCCACGTTGACGAGCTCCGTGGACCCGATCCTCCCCCGGTCCACCAACGGCTGGTGGACGTGTCCGAACAGCGCGTACCGGGGCTGGTGGCGCTGGATGTAGCCGATCAACGCGTCCGATCCGGGCTCGAACCGCTTCGCCACCACGTCGTAGGTGTACGCGGGGAGACGGGGAGGCATGTGCGTGCAGATCACGTCCACCGGGCCGACCCGCTCGAATTTCGCGTCGTAGACGTCCCGGGCCACTTCCCCTGGGATCCCCAGCGGCGTGGGGACGCCGCCGCCCACGAACCCGAACGCCATCCGTCCGATCCGAACCGCGTCTCCGTCCACGAATCGCACCCGATCCGGCTTCGACGCGAGGAGCAGGTCCGGGATGTCCACGTGGAACGCTCGGGGAGGGCCCGGAACACGCGCTCGTATTCCGCTCGAGCGAGGTCGAGGAAGCGTCGGCGGGTGTCGACCTCCTCCGTCGCGTGGCGCCGGATCGCCGCGCGGGCCTCCTCGTACCGGCCCTCAGACCGGAGCCTCGCCGCTTCCGCCACCGGCTCCAGCCCGAACACCTCGACCAGGATGCCGTCCATGGTCCGGTAGTCCAGGACGTTGATGAGGTCCCCGAGCACCAGGAGCGCGTCGCACCGACCGGCGAGCCCATCCAGACGTTCCACCGCGCCGTGGAGGTCCGAGATGGCGGTCACTCGCAACACCCGTCCTCCCTCGTCGCCCCGAGGGTAGCATGCGGCTTCGTGAGCCCCGCCAGCCCGCCGATCAGGGCGATCCTGTTCGACTTCGGCCACACCCTGGTCGACTTCCGGCGGACCCAGGAGGCCCTCCACGCGGCGTACCAGCAGATCCGTGATCGGATCGAAGCCGTCGCCTACATGGAGGTGCCGGAGCTGCTGGACCTGGTGGAGCGGGTGGCGGGCGGGGTGGACGGCCTGGTCGAGGCGTCGTACCGGGAGGGACGCCTCCAGGAGCTGGACCAGGCCGCGCTGCTCCGTGAATCGCTGGCCGGGATCGGCTTCGACCTCCCCGACGACGTGATCGAGCACATCGTCCTGCTGGACCACTCGGCGTACTCGAATTCCCTGACCGTCGAGCCCGAGGTCCTCGACACGCTCGAGCGGCTGCGGCGAGAGGGGTACCGCATGGGGCTCGTCTCGAACCTCACCCTCAGGCCGGACCTCGCCCGGGCCGATCTGGAACGGCTGGGTCTGGCCCGGTACCTGTCGGCGAGCGTCTTCTCCAGCGAAATAGGGATCCGCAAGCCGGATCCGCGGATCTTCCGCGAGGCCCTGGGTCGGGTGGGAGCGCCGCCCGGCGAGGCGGTGTTCGTCGGGGATCGGCTCTACGACGACATCAGCGGCGCCCAGGCCGTCGGCATGCGGGCCGTCCAGACGCGCCAGTTCCGGCAGGAGGAGGATCCGCGGATCCACCCAGACGCGGTCATCGATCACATCCGGGAGCTGCCGGACGCCCTGGCTGGGCTCCGTGGCTAGGTCGGCCTCTCCGCTTCAGGCCACCGCAGCCCGAAGGATCGCCGCGAGCGTCTGCGCTCTCCCGGTCCATGTGAAGTCCTGCTCGACCCTCGCCCGGGCCGAGGCGCCCATCCGTTCCAGCTCGGCACCGTCGCGGAGCAGCCTGGCCAGGGCGAGCGCCACCGCTTTGGGTTCGCCGCCTTCGACCAGCAGCCCGGTGACCTCGTCCGCCACGGCCTCCTCGGATCCTCCGGAACGACCGGCCACCGCAGCCCTGCCGGCGGCCCCGGCCTCCAGGTAGACGATGCCGAAACCCTCGACCTCCAGACCACCCCACCGAGACCGACAGGGCATGGCGAAGACGTCGCCCGCGGCGTAATAGGCGGGGAGCTCCGCGTCGGGGACCTCGCCGGCGAAGACCACTCCCCCGTCGGCCGGCGCAGCTTGACGCTCCAGCGCGCCTCGGTACGGCCCGTCCCCCACGATCAGCAGGACGACCCCCGGGATCAGCCGCTCGAGGGTGGGCAGCCCCGCGATCAGCACGTCCTGCCCCTTGCGGGGCACCAGCCTGGACACGCACAGCACCACCCGGCGATCCTCCAGCCCGTGCTGGGCGCGGACGGCGGCTCCATCCGCCCGGCTGGAGAAGCGATCGACGTCGACGGCCGGGTGCAGGACGGTGAAATCGGCATTGGAAGGGACCAGCGGTCGAAGGGCCCGAGCCGTGTAGTGGCTGACGGCGGTCACGGCCCGGGCATGGGCGAAGGCCCGCCGCATGGCCGCCCCGAAAGCCGGAGTGCGGGCCAGCCACACCTCCGCGCCGTGGGTCAGGACGACGTACGGCACGCCGGCCGCGGCGAGCCGTGGCCCCATCACAGGCCGCGGACGCGGCGAAACAGCGCATCCGTCGGCCACAGGAATGGAGACGGCCAGCGATGCACGGGAACGGGCATCCGTTCGTCGTGCTCGCGCCAACCCGGCCAGTTCGGCGCGAGCACCGCCACCTTCCGAGACGGGAGGTTCGCCACGAGGTTCCAGACGTATTGCTGGACCCCGCCCACCCTTGGGGGAAAGTCGTTGGTCACCACCAGGGTGCGAGGGACGGAGGGGCGGCGACCCGTCACACCACGCCCCGCGCTCGCAGCCGATCGATGACCTCCGGGCCCAGTCCGATCAGCCCGAGGACCTCTGCGGTGTGCTCGCCGAGGCCCGGGGCGGGGCGCAGGGGGGGCCGCTCCCGCGTCCCCACCCTCGGGACCGGCCCCGGGCCGACGGCCTCGCCCTCGACCTCGGCCACCATCCCCCGGTGCCGTACCTGGGGGTCGGCCAGGGCCTCGGCCAGATCGTTGACCGGGCCGACGCACCCAGGGACGTCTCCCAGCTCGGTCATCCACTCATCGCGGGTCTTCGTCACGAAGACCGCTTGGAGCCTCTCGGCCATACGGGCCTGCTGGTCCGGAGACCCGTACTGGTGATCGACGAGGTCCTCGGCACCCAGTGCCCGGCACAGCGCTTCCCAGAAACGCGGCTCGAGCGCACCGACGGTCAAATACCGGTCGTCCTTCGTCCGGTACACGCGGTAACAAGCGTATCCACCGCCCAACGGCGCCGTTCCCCTCGCGGGAGTGTCACCGGTCGAAAGGAAGGCGCCGGCGTGGACGGACAGCCACGAGATCACGCCGTCCAGCATGGACGCGTCCACGAACCGGCCCCGCCCGGTTCGGGGCCGATCGACCAGGGCGGCCAGGATCCCCACGGCGGCGAGCGTCGCGCCGCCCAGGTCGCCGATCTGGACGCCCGGCACGACGGGTGGTCCGTCGGGCTGTCCGGTCATCGAGATGACGCCGCCGAACCCCACGTAGTTGATGTCGTGGCCGACGATGTCGCGGTACGGGCCGTCCTGTCCGTAGCCCGTGATGGCGGCGTACACGAGCTCCGGATTCACGGAGGCCAGCTCGCGATGTCCCACGCCCCAACGCTCCATCACGCCGGGACGGAAGCTCTCCACCAGCACGTCCGCCCGGGCGGCCAGGCGGCGGAGGATGTCCGCTCCCTCCGGGTCCTTCAAGTTCAGGGTGACGGACCGCTTGCACCGATTCAGCGCCCGGTGGGCCGCACTGGCCCCATTCACCAGGGGCGGAGTCGCTCGGATGTAGTCTCCTCGCCCCGGCTCCTCCACCTTCACCACGTCGGCTCCAAGGTCCGCGAGCAGGAGCGTGCAATAGCCACCCGGAAGCAATCTGCTCAGGTCAAGGACGAAGACGCCCTCCAGGGGCCCGTCGCTCGGCATCGCCAGGAGCTTGCCACGCGGCACCGGCTCCACCCAACCGCTGAACCCCAGTTTCCAGGTATAGCCACGGCTCGGCGCGGGTAGGTAGGATCGTCACGGCCGCCCCGTCGGGCGGCCCCCGCCAGAGCGGAGGGACGGTATGTCGGTGTCGAACGACGTTTCGGGCTGGCCTTCGCTTTTCCAACCACGTAGCATGGACCCGATGCTGGACCTCGACATCGACGTCCACAGCCTGCCCAAGGAGGTCAACCCGCCCGACTTCTGGCAGGAGCGAGCCGCCTGCTACGGGCTTGACCCGGAGGTCTTCTTCCCCACCACGGAAGAGGAGGCCGGGCTGGCTCTTTCCTACTGCGGTGTGTGCAGCGTCCGTGAGGTGTGCCTCGCGTGGGCCATCCAGAACGGCGAGCGGTACGGCGTGTGGGGCGGCACCACCGAGCAACAGCGCCGCCGCCTGATTCGTCACGTCGCCTGAGGGCGGGCTCCGAAAGGGGCGTCCCTATAATCGGGTCGTGGAACGCGCTGTCATCGTAGAGGGCGCCCGTACGCCCGTGGGGCGATTCCTCGGCGCCTTCACCGAGGTCCCAGCGGTCGACCTCGGGATCCATGCAGTGTCGGCGGCTCTGAGCCGGGCCGGGATCGAACCGAAGGACGTCGACGAGCTGGTGTTCGGTCACGCCCGCCAGGCCGGCAACGGCCCCAACCCCGCCCGGCAGGTCGCCTACCGCGCCGGGCTGGGCGAGGAGAAACCCGCCTTCACCGTGAACATGGCCTGCGGCTCGGGGGTCAAGGCCATCCAGGTGGCGGCGGAGCAGATCATCCTGGGGAACGCGGAGGTCGTGGTGGCCGGAGGGCAGGAGAACATGACCCGCACGCCCTTCCTCCTGGATCGCATGAGGGTCGGCTACCGGATGGGCGACGCCACGGTCCACGACGGCATGAACA
>VAYG01000161.1:11210-11738 GCA_005885015.1 Actinomycetota bacterium
AGCGGTATTCGATCCCCCGGGAGGAGCAAGACGAGTTCGCCCTGCGCTCCCAGCAGAAGGCCGGAGCGACGTGGGATCGGCGGGCCAAGGAGATCGCGCCGATCGAGGTCCCCGGCACGAAGGGACAGGTCACGTTGGTGGAGCGCGACGAGCATCCGCGGCCCGAGACCACCCTGGAAGGCCTCGCCAAGCTCACGCCGGTGTTCGACCAGGACACGGGGACCGTCACCGCCGGCAACTCCAGCGGCATCACCGACGGGGCCGCTGCGGTCGTGCTTATGTCCGAAGCTCGGGCGAAGGCCGAAGGGCGGTCGACGCTCGCCCGGATCGTGGGCTACGCATCGGCGGGAGTGGACCCCGCGTACATGGGGATCGGTGTGGTGCCGGCCACCCAGGCGGTCCTGGAGAAGACGGGCTTGTCCATCCGGGACTTCGAGGTGATCGAACTGAACGAGGCCTTCGCCGCCCAGGTACTGGCGTGCGACCGCGAGCTGAAGCTCGACCACGACCGGTTGAACCCCAACGGCG
>VAYG01000163.1:0-5018 GCA_005885015.1 Actinomycetota bacterium
TCGAGGACCCGGTCGAGTACCGGCTTTCGGGGATCAACCAGATGCAGATGAACGTCCGGGCCGGGCTGACCTTCGCCTCGGCCCTGCGATCCATCCTCCGGGCCGACCCCGACATCGTGCTGGTCGGGGAGATCCGTGACCGGGAGACCGCCCTGATCGCCGTGGAGGCGGCCCTCACCGGCCATCTCGTGCTCTCCACCCTCCACACCAACGACGCGCCATCCTCGCTGCCGCGGCTCGTGGAGATGGGCGTGGAACCCTACCTCGTGGCCAGCTCGATCGACTGCGTGGTGGCCCAGCGCCTGGCCAGGAAGCTCTGCCCGAAGTGCCGCGAGCCCTACCGGGCGAGCCCCGCCGAGCTGGAGTCGGCCGGGTTCCCCGAGTTCATGTGGGAGGACATCGGCGAGCTGTTCCGGGCCGTCGGGTGCAGCGCCTGCTCGAAGACGGGCTTCAGGGGGCGGCTGGGGATGTACGAGGTCATGCCCATGACCGAGGAGATCGAACGGATGATCGTGGACATGGCCTCCTCCGAGGAGATCAGGAGATCGGCCCGGCGGGACGGGATGTCCACACTCCGGGAGGACGGCCTGGAGAAGGTCCGCCTGGGCATCACTTCGATCGAGGAAGTGCTACGGGTCGTCGCCTGATGTGCCGATGTTTTGTGGGGTAGCCGGACCGTGTCCGGAAGGGAGTCTTGATGAAGGCCGAGTTGATAAACCGGGACTCGGAGGTCCCATCCGTCCCCGTCCAAGAGCTGCTGACCCAGGTCCTGGCCCTCGACGCGAGCGACCTGCACCTCACCGTGGGAGCCAAGCCCACGGTGCGCGTGCACGGCGACCTCAAGCCGCTCGACCAGTACGAGATCCTGGAGCCCGACCACCTCCGGCGCATGGTGTACGCCGTCCTGACCCAGCGCCAGCGGGAACGGCTCGAGCAGGAGCTCGAGCTGGACATGTCCTACTCGCTCCCCGGGAAAGCCCGGTTCCGTGTGAACGTGTACTTCCAACGCGACGCCCTCGGCGCGGCCTTCCGGTTCATCCCGTTCAACATCCGGAGCTCCGAGGAACTGGGATTGCCGCCGCAGGTCACCGATTTCGCCCGGCTGCCACGGGGGCTCGTCCTGGTGACCGGGCCCACCGGCTCGGGGAAATCCACCACGTTGGCCTCGCTGATCGACGTGGTCAACACCGAGCGCGAGGTCCACATCATGACGGTGGAGGACCCCATCGAATACCTGCACCGGCACAAGCGGGCCCTGGTGAACCAGCGCGAGGTCGGAGCCGACACCCACTCCTTCGCCTCCGCCCTCAAGCACGTCCTGCGGCAAGACCCGGACGTCATCCTGGTCGGTGAGATGCGCGACCTGGAGACCATCTCCACCGCGATCACCGCGGCAGAGACCGGGCACCTCGTGTTCGCCACCCTCCACACGCAGGACGCACCCCAGACGATCGACCGCATGGTCGACGCGTTCCCTCCGCATCAGCAGCAACAGATCCGCGTGCAGCTGTCCACCACTCTCCAGGGCGTGATCACCCAGCAGCTCCTCCAGACATGGGACGGGCGCGGCCGGACCGTCGCCGCGGAGGTCCTGGTGGCCACGCCGGCGGTTCGCAACCTGATCCGCGAGGCGAAGGTGCACCAGATCTATTCGGTCATGCAGGCGGGAGGCCAGTTCGGCATGCGGACCATGGACCAGGCCCTGGCCTACCTGGTGACGAACTCGAAGATCTCCATGGACCTGGCCAAGCAGCGGTGCCACGACCCGCAGGAGCTTGAACGCCTGGTCACCGGTGTGAGTGGGAGGCGCTGACAGTGGCTGAGACGTACGAGTACCGCGTTCGCGATCAGAGCGGGAAGGTCGTGACGGGCACGCTCCTGGCGGAGAACGAGCAGCTCGTCATCAACCGGCTCCGAGAGATGGGGTACGTGCCCCTGAAGATCGGGGTGCAGCAATCCGGCATGAAGCGGGAGATCAACATCCGGTCCAAGCCCAAGCTGAAGGACCTGGCGGTGTTCTCCCGGCAGTTCTCCACGATGGTCAACTCGGGCCTGCCGATCCTCCGGTCCCTCACCATCCTGGAACAGCAGAGCAGCTCCAGGATCATCGCCCGCGCCGTCCGCGAGGTGCGGGGGGAGATCGAGCGAGGGTCCTCCCTCTCGGCGGCCATGGCCAAGCACCCCAAGGTGTTCAACAACCTGTACGTGGCCATGGTGCGCTCCGGTGAGGCGGGCGGCGTCCTGGAGGCGGTCCTGGAACGCCTGGCCAGCAACCTGGAGCGCGAAGTCGCCCTCCGCCAGCGGATCAAGTCGGCGATGACCTACCCGGTGGTCGTCCTGGGGTTCGTCAGCCTGATCCTGCTGGCGATGCTGGTGTTCATCGTGCCGCAGTTCAAGAACATCTACACGACGCTGGGCGGGAAGCTGCCGCTCCCGACGCAGATCCTGCTCAATGTCAGCGACGTGGTCGTCCACAAGTTGCCCTTCATCTTCATCGGCCTGGGCATCGGCGTGTACCTCCTCCGCCGGTACATCAAGACCCCGAAGGGCCGCGAACAGTGGGACGGCCTCAAGCTGCGGGTCCCGATCTTCGGACCGCTGTTCCACAAGACGGCGCTGGCCCGGTTCTCCCGGGTCCTCGGGGTGCTCAACAAATCGGGTGTGCCGATCCTGCAGAGCCTGGAGGTCACGGCGGAGGTCGTGAACAACGCCCAGGTCTCCAAGGCCATCATGGACGTCCAGCAGTCGGTGAAACAGGGCGAGACCCTCTCGAAGCCGCTCGGCCGGCACGGCGTGTTCCCGCCGATGGTCGTGCAGATGCTGGCGGTGGGGGAGGAGACGGGGGCCATGGACACGATGCTGGAGAAGGTGGCGACCTTCTACGACGAGGAGGTTGCCGCCACCGTGGACTCCCTGACCTCGCTCATCGAGCCGGTGATGATCTTCTTCGTGGGAGGCGCGGTGGGCCTGGCCGTCATCGCCTTGTACCTCCCGATGTTCAACATCATCAACCTGATCAAGTAGCCAAGCGCCCCACGCCCCGGCCAACCCTCCCGTCAGATACGGGAGGGTTGGCCGAGGCCTTCGGTGAGCCCTGCCAGGCCCGATCGCCGGGCTGCCCGGAGCTGACGCCCCCCCCGAACGGCGGATGCCCAAATCTGACCTTTTGACTCTCAACTGCCCGACGGGTCCTGCCGACAGCAGGAACGGGAGCGCTAACTGACGCGAGAGGAGGTGACTCGACTAGATGAAGCAGATCGCTCGGAAGCTGCGTGAGGAGCGAGGGTTCACCCTCATCGAGTTGATGGTGGTGGTTCTGATCATCGGCATCCTGATCGCCATCGCTCTGCCCACGTTCCTCGGCGCCAGGGCCCGGGCCCAGAACAAGGCAGCCACCTCGGACCTCCGGAACGCCATCGCTGCGGCGAAGACGTGTTACACGGACAACGACGCCTACGTGTGGGCCGCCGGCCAGTGTGACTTCACCACCCTGGGCGGGATCGAGCCGTCGCTCACGTTCGTGGACCACAACGTGAACTCGGCCAACGCCAACAGCTACGCGGTGAGCGTGGCCGCTGGCAACGTCCTGGCCGGTGACGGTCAGGCGTGGGGCGCGGCCCGGCTCTCGGCAGCGGGCAACTGCTACATGATCACCGACCTGGGTGTCGACCCCGACGGGGGAGGCCCCCAGACCGCAGGGACGTTCCGGACCTCCGGCGCCCCCTGCAACGGCGACACGGCCATTGCCAAGCGCGCCAACGACGGCAGCTGGTAGAGACAGACAGGGCCAGAACGGAACAAGGCGAGTGGGGGGCGGCCCGTAGGGACCCGCCCCCCGTTCGCATCAACGAACGGATGGAGAGAACGAGCGAGCGATGCAGAGGGACAGGTCGAACCGAGGGGAGCGCGGAGGGCGCCGGCCGTGGGCCGCGCGGCTCCGGTCCGGTGATCAGTCGGGCTTCACGCTCATCGAGCTGATGATCGTCGTGCTGATCATCGGGCTCCTGGTGGCGATCGCCCTCCCCACGTTCGCCGGGGCCAGGGACCGGGCCGGCGACCGGGCCACCCAGGCAGACCTCCGGAGCAGCCTGGCCGCCGCAGTGACTTACTACGCGGAGCCGGGCAGCTACACAGGGTTCGACGTGAACCAGGCCAAGGCCATCGAGCCCACCATCCTGTGGGTGTCGCCGGGACCCCCGCAGCGGGGTGAGATCGACATCGAGGACGCGAACGGAGGCAACCTCCTGCTCATCGCGTTCAGCCCCACCAGAACCTACTTCTGCCTTGCCCAGATCCCGGGGAGCCCGGTCACCACCAAGGGCAAGGGCACGAACTTCGCCGACGTCGACACCGAGGCGGAGTGCGTTGGCGGCTGGTGATGCCGGCGGGTGCCGGTCTCAAGGAAATTCGGGATGCGGTCGAGAACTGATCGGAAGGGGATGGCTGGCTTGACGATCGGGTTCCTGCGGAGGATTCGGGTTCGCCTCGCCCCAGAGGGGGGCTTCACCCTGGTCGAGCTGATGGTGGCCCTCGGGGTGATCCTCCTCGCCCTCCTGGCGATGGCCTACACGGCGACCATCGGCTTCTCCGACATCGCCCTGGCCCGCCAGCGCCAGGGCGCCACCGGGCTGGCCAACCAGACGATCGAGCAGATCCGGGCGCTCCCCTTCGACGTTTTGAAGAAGGGTCTCTCCAACGCCGACCTCGGCTCCGGCTCCGACCCCAACATCACCCTGAACACCTGCGGTCCGCCCACGGTCTACTGCTACGGCGGTGAGCAGATCCCTCGGGGCGCCAACCCGAACGTCGTCCCGCTGGTCCCGCACACGCAGACCCTCAAGGTCGGCGCCACGACGTACACGGTCCGGGCCTACGTGACCAACTACAACAACATCACCACCAACAACACGTACCGACTGAGCGTGCGGGTGAGCTGGGCCAACCCGGCACGGAAGGGCGTGTCGAGCACCGTCCAGAGCCAGACCATCGCCTACTCGGGGACGGGTTGCCTGTCCGGC
>VAYG01000163.1:5149-6450 GCA_005885015.1 Actinomycetota bacterium
TGTCCAGGGCCTGGCGCAGGCCTCCGGCGCCAGCATCACGACGCTGGGTCCGCCCACCACCTCCGGCTACCAGCAGGTCGTCAGCACGGCCGACAACGACCCGGCCCAGCCGGGCAACGACTACACGACGGCCAACGGGAACGGAACGGGGAGCGCGATCTCCGTGTCGAGCGGCGGCGCGCAGTCCAACACGCTGACGCTGACCCCCAGCGGGGGCGACCCCGGGGCCTCCATCAGCACGACCTCGGCCAGCCTGGCCAACCCCGTCCACCCCTGCCCGCTGGTGGGGAGTCAGAACGACCAGCAGCCCTGCGGGAGCGACACCGAGCGGCAGGTGAACGCGGAGTCCGCGACCCTCGACCTGAAGAAGAAGCTCGACCTGGGCACGTCCACCCTGGTTTCGATGGCGGCCATGCCGGCGGCGGGGACGGCGTTCACCAACCGCGACATCCAGGCGGGGGCCGACGGGCTGGTCCACTCGGAGGCCACCCGCAGCCTCGGTCTGGTGCAGATCGGGAGCCTGCCGTCGAACCTGCCGGCGGGAGCGATCCCTGCCGGCTGGACCGGATCCCTCGTGCAGATCTCGAACTTCACCGACATCGTGACGGCGGAAGGCGGGACCAACACGGCCGCCCCGACGGTGACCGCCGGCGGGACGCTCACCTACTGGAACGGTGCCGGGTACACGAGCCGGGCCATCACCGCCGGCGCGTCGGTGAACATCGCCATCCCGTCGGTGCACGTCATCACCTCCGTCGGTGGAAAGACGCTCGAGATCTGGCTCCAGGGTGCGCCGAACATCAACTGCGCCGTGTGGGTCCAGGGGTGCCCGAAGACGGGAGGCACCACGACCTCCTCCACCGGGCTCAGCTGCAACCCGCCCTGCCCGAACACCCGGACGCAAGCTTCGGCCCAATCGAACTCCCCGTTCATGGCAGACATCCAGTACGAGGTCATCTACGACGGGGAGATCCAGGCCAACATGACGGTGCACGTGGACCTGGGGACCATGCTCGCCCAGAACACCTACCAGCCCGCTCCCAGTGGTTCTTGAGTCGCTCCGCCGCCGTTTCCGGTCCGAGGCCGGGATGACCCTCCTCGAGTTGATGATGGTGCTCCTGATCCTCGGCATCGTGCTCGTGATCCTCGGCACCGTGATGTCCGGCGTCCAGCGGGCAGTCGGACGGCAGAGCGACCGGAGCCAGAGCAACGACCAGGCCCGGCTTGCCGTCCAGGAGCTCGACAAGGAAATCCGGTCGGGCAACGTGCTGTACGACCCGAGCCTGGCGGGCAAGGCCTGG
>VAYG01000047.1 GCA_005885015.1 Actinomycetota bacterium
CGCTATCCTGGTGGTACCTCGACGACGGCAGGCGGTTCGGCCTCGAAGCGGAACTGCCCGCGGCTCAAGGCGCGGCCGTGGCTCGCGCCCTCGATCGGCTGGCCGAGCAGCTCCCGGTGATGCCAGGCGAAGAGGACGCATGCTCGATCGACGCGAGACGGGCCGACGCGCTGGTCGCACTGGCCTCCAATCAACTCGGCGCGCACGGCGACCCCGACCGGGCCACGGTGGTCGTCCACGCGCAGATCGATGCCCTGGTCTCAGAGAGCGGCGGCGCCGAACTGGAAGATGGTGGAGTCATCCATGCAGAGACCGCAAGGCGTCTCGCCTGTTCGGGTCGAATCCAGTGGGTGATCGAGGACCAGGCCGGCCAGCCGGTGCACATCGGAAGGATCAGCAGGGAACCACCCGCGTGGATGGTGCGCCAGCTTCGGTACAGGGACGTCGAATGCAGGTTCCCGGGATGTGGGGCGCGGCGGTTCGTCCAGGCTCACCACATCGTGTGGTGGGAGCGGGGAGGGCGAACCGACCTGGACAACCTGGTGCTGGTGTGCACCTTCCATCACAAGCTGGTTCACGAGTACGGGTGGTCCATCCGGCGAAATCCGGACGGAACGGTCAGGTGGTTCCGCCCCGATGGGAATGGCTATCGGGCTGGCCCGGCCCCGCCGCGGGAGAAGAGCGGCTACTCGGGGGCCTGGAAGTTGGCCACGAAGGAGTGGTCCTTGTCGACCGGACCAACCTGGGCAGCGCCACCGGGCGAACCGATGCCGCTCACGTCCTCGTTGAAGAATTCGGCGTTGATCGGCGTGTAGTTCTTCCACTCGGCGGGAACGTCGTCCTCGTAGAAGATGGCGGTGACGGGGCAGACCGGCTCGCAGGCGCCGCAGTCCACACACTCGTCGGGGTGGATGTAGAGCATGCGACCGCCCTCGTAGATGCAGTCGACAGGGCACTCATCGACGCAGGCGCGGTCCTTCACGTCGATGCAGGGCTCGCAGATCGTGTACGTCACGTCAGATTCACCCCTTTTCCACCGTGTTGACCGTGGAAATATAGTTTACCCGTCGGTAGAGCCACCGCAACCACGGGGGGGGCCACTCCTCACCGCTCTAGAGCTGGATGTGGGGCCGCCCCCAACACGGTCCCCAGGATCGACGAGAAGGGGTCGAGGGCGGCCACCGGGTAGCACAGCACCAGGTCGGCCCCGGCCTCGTGGAACTCCCGGAACCTGGCCAACGCCTCTGCCCGGCCGCCGGCCACGGTGAGGGTCCGAACCAGCCCGTCCGGGACGTCGTGGATCCGCCCGCCATCGAATGCCTTGGCGGCCAGGGCGGCCTCCTCGCCCAGTCCCATGGCCTCGAACTGGCGGTGATAGTGCGGGAGCGACGCGTACCGGCCCGTCATCTCCTTGAGCGCCAATAACGCCACGTCTTCGTCGACCCCCAGGCACGCCCGGACGTACACGGCGACCGTGATCCGCGCGGGGTCGCGGCCGGCCGCTGCCGCTCGCTCGGACGCGGTCGCTCGCGCCGCGGCCACCCGCTCGGGCGTGCACCAGTTGAGTAGCACCCCGTCTGCGATCTCCCCCGACAGCGCCACCATGCGGTCGCCCAGCGCGGCAAGCCAGATCGACGGCGGCCGTCCGCCGAAACCGCTTCGCCCCGGAAGAGCGAACGGAGGATCCGAACGCAACCGCGAACCATGTCCAGAGCACCCGGGCCTCCTGGGCCCGCGCCGAGCCCCAACACGAGCCGGCCGGTCGAGAGCTCCTGGACGGTGGCCGCGGCCATGCCCAGGGCGAACGGAGTCCTCGACCGAACGGTCACCACACCCGTCCCCAGGCCGATCCGGTGGGTCGATAGGGCGAAGCCGGCCAGGGTGGAGAACGCTTCCCGTCCGGCGATCTCGGGGACGAACACGGCGTCATAGCCCGTGTCCTCGGCGGTGGCCACGACCTGGGTGACCTGGTGCCACGGGAGCGGGTCGCGGATCACCACGCCGGTCCGGCTCAGGGCTGGGTCGGGCTCCACAGAAGGAATCATGGAGCGGTCACTTTCAGGCGCTCCCGGCGCGCCCGGACGCTAGGGCGAGCGGGGCGGGGGTTCGCCCGGGTCGAGCACCTCGATCCGGGACGAAGGGCGGGCCCGCTGCCACCGGCGACCGGGGCCTCGCAGGGCCCGGCGGATCCGCCAGCCCACCAGGGCCGCGATCAAGACCACCCCGAGCACAATGCCGAGGGCCACACCGAGGACAACCTTCAGCACGAACAGCAGGCTGCCGGTGAGCGCCAGGACGATCAGCAGGATCAAGAGAAGCAGGGCCATCCGTCCCTTTCGACGCAGGCAAGTCTACGCTGCTGTCCGGGAATACATGAGCCGGGATGATCCACGTCGGCACGAGCGGGTGGCAGTACTCCTGGTGGAGGAGCCGCTTCTACCCGAAGGGCGTCCCGCAGCGGGCCTGGCTCGGCTACTACGCCACCCGCTTCCCCGTGGTCGAGGTCAACAACTCCTTCTACATGCTGCCCAAGGAGTCCACCTTCGAACGGTGGCGCAAGGAAACGCCAGAGGACTTCCTCTTCGTGGTCAAGGCGAGCCGGTACATCACGCACATCCGCCGCCTCCGGGAAGCGAAGGACTCGGTCGATCTGTTCTGGTCGCGGGCCTCGGCGCTGGGCGACAAGTTGGGGCCCGTGCTGTTCCAGCTTCCTCCCAACTTCCGGGCCGACCCAGCGGTGCTCGCCGACTTCCTCGCGGTGCTCCCCCGGTCCATGCAGGCAGCCTTCGAGTTCCGCGACGACTCGTGGCGGCGCGAGGACGTGTTGGAGCTGCTGGACCGGGCCGGCGCGGCGTGGGTGCTGGCGGACCGGCCCGGGTTGAAGGTCCCCGCCATCATCACGGGGGGCTGGGCCTACATCCGGTTCCACCAGGGCCGGCCCGTCCACCCGGGCTACGCCCGCGACAAGCTGCGCCGATGGGCCGATCGGATCGTCGAGCTCGGCGGGAGCGACACGTTTGCCTTCTTCAACAACGACGAGATGGCCAGGGCCCCCACGGACGCCGCCACCCTGGCGGGCATCCTTTTGGACAAGGGCCAGCCCGTGGCTGTGCCGGAGGGGGTTGAGGCGGAGCGCCTCCGGCGCGGAGAATCCGGTCGGTGAGCCTCCGGTCTCCGATCGAGTGCCTCCTCGCACCCGCCTCGATCGCCGTGGTCGGGGCCTCGCCGACGTCCTACGTGGGCCGCGTGCTCTGCGAGAACCTCCGGGCCATCGGGTACCCGGGGACCGTCTATCCGATCAATCCGAAGTATCGCGACGTGCTCGGCTGGAGCTGCTACCCCTCCATGGAGGAGCTCCCCCAAGCGCCCGAGGCGGTGGTCGCGGCCGTCTCGCTGGAGCGTGTCCCGAGCGCGCTGCGCGCGGCCGCCGAGCGCGGGGCCAGGGCGGCCGTCGTCCCCGGCGGTGGGTACACGGAGACGGGACCCCGGGCGCTCGAGCTGCACGAGGAGATCCGCACGGTCGCGCTCGAGCACGGTATGGCCGTGGCCGGTCCGAACTGCATGGGCGTGATCGCCCCGCCACTCCGGTCCGCCATGTACATCGGCACGTTGGCCGACAGCCTGCTCCCCGGAAGGGTCGCCCTGGTCTCCCAGAGCGGGTCGGTGTGCGAGGCGGCGGTCAACATGGGCCCTAGGGTGGGCTTCTCCGCCATCGTGTCATGCGGAACCGAGACGGTCACCACCGTCGGCCAGTACCTGGACCACTTCGCCACCGACGCGGGAACGGGCGTGGTCGCGCTGTTCGTGGAAGGGTTCCGGGACCCTTCCGGGTTCCTGGCCGGTGCCAGGGCGCTCCGCGAGGCGGGCAAGCCGCTGGCGGTGCTCCAGGCGGGCCGGACCCGGCAGGCGGCCGAAGCAGTGGCCGCCCACTCCGGGACCCTGGCCGGAGCGAGCGAGGTGGTCACCGGAGCGTTGCGACACCTCGGGGCGATCGGCCTGGACGACCTGGACGAGCTCTTCGAGGTGAGCGAGCTGCTCGGACATGGGCGCCTCCCGCGCGGCCGGCGGCTGTTCGTGGTCACCGACTCGGGCGGCGAGGCGAACCTCGTCGCGGACCACGCCCGGCAGCTGGGACTGGAGCTCCCCCCTCCGTCCGGACCGATGAAGGACCGGCTCCAGAGCCGGTGGCCCAACTTCTCCTTCCTGGGCAACCCGATCGACCCGTGGGGAGTGGACCCCGATTACCGGGCGCTGTACGGAGAGATTCTGACGGTGGCGGCCGGGGAAGACGTGGACGTCGTGGCGATGGCGCTCGACAAGGTCACGCCATGGGCGGGCAAGAACGAGACCGACCTGGGAGTGGTGGCGGCCCGAGCGCTCGTGGACGCCACGACCGGGACCGATCGGATGCCGGTCTTCCTGACCGTGCACGCGACCGGGCCCGCCGTGGAGGAGGTCCGGGAGCCCCTTCGCTCCGCCCGCGTCCCGTTGCTGCACGGGCTGCGCCCCGCCCTGGCGGCGGTCCGGGGGGCGTGGTGGTGGGCCCAGTGGCGGCCGCGCTCGCCGGCCCGGCCGGCCCACCCCCACCCGGTCGTACCCTTGACGGAGGGCCGCATCCTCTCCGAGCGGGCCAGCCGGGAGGTCCTGGACGCCTACGGCATCCCCCTGGTGGCCGGCCAGGAGGCCGCGACGGCGGACGAGGCCGTGGCGGTGGCGCTGCGGCTCGGCTTCCCCGTGGTGATGAAGGCCGACGCGCCGGGCGTGGCCCACAAGGCCTCGGCCGGCCTGGTCGCGTTGGACGTGGCCTCGCCCGAGGCCGTGGAAGCGACGTTCGGCCGGCTCCGCGAGGCCGCCGCGGCCGCGGGGATCGCCTGGCGAGGAGCGCTCGTCCAGGCCACCGTCCACGGAGCGGAGCTGCTCTGCGGCATGCGCCGGGATCCGGTGTTCGGGCCGGCGGTGCTGATCGGGCTGGGGGGGACGCTGACCGAGGTGCTGCACGACGTTGCGGTGCGGCTCTGCCCGCCGTCTCCGGAGGACCTGGCCGAGCTGCTGGACGAGTGCTCCGCGGGGGCGGTGATCGACGCGGTCGGGGCCGATCGGGCTGCGATCGGAGGGGTCCTCGAGGCGCTGTCGTGGCTGGCGCTCCAGCATGCCGAGGTCGAGGAGGTCGACGTGAACCCGCTGTTCGCGTCGGCCCAGGGACTGTGGGCAGCCGACGCGTTGGTCGTGACCACAGAGGAAGGTGGATCGAGATGACGGAGGCGTTCTTGCGGGTGCGGGTGGGGTCGGAGGACGCGCATTACGGGACCATCGCGGCCGGTGCGTTCGTCATGCAGCTCTTCGGAGACCTGGCGACGGAGATCACCGTTCGGCGGGACGGCGACGAGGGATTGCTTCGCGCCTACGAGAGCGTGGAGTTCCTGGCGCCGGTGCGGCCCGGCGACTTCCTGGAATGTCGGGCTCGGATGATCCGCGAGGGCAAGACCTCCCGAACCTTCGCCGCCGAGGCGTGGAAAGTCGTCACCACCCGTCAGGACCTCGGCGAATCGGCGGCCGACGTGCTGGAGGAGCCCGTGCTGGTGGCCCGGGCAGTGGGGACCACGGTGGTTCAGGCCCACCTCCAGCGGAAGACCGGCGCCGGCGCGGGGTCCGACCGCGCCTCGAGCTGATGCCGGGCACGCCGGTCAGCCGGGACTCCGAACCCGCGTACGCGGGCGCGGGGGCCACGTTCTCCAAGCTGCCGCTCGTCCTCGATCCAGAGGACCTCGCCGGCGTGGACGTCGCCATCGTCGGAGCTCCCGTGGACGAGGCCGTGACGTACCGGCCGGGCGCACGCTTCGGGCCGCGAGCCATCCGTCTGGCAGACGTGGGTGGTGGGACCCGGCGTCCGAACATGGACGTGGGCGTGAATCCCTTCGACGTGCTCACCGTGGTCGACTACGGCGACGCCGAGGTCGTCCCCGCCGATGCGAAACGCAGCCACGAGGCCATCCGTCGCGCGGTCGGGGCGATCTGCGCCGCGGGGGCCATCCCCATCGTCCTTGGGGGCGACCACTCCATCGCCCATCCCGACGTCGGGGCGGTGGCGGCCCACCTCAAGCCCGCCTCGCTGGGGCTCGTTCACTTCGACGCACACGCGGACAATGTCCCCGATCTGTGGGGCGTGACCCTTTCGCACGGCACGCCGATGCGGCTCCTGGTGGAGGAGGGCTCGCTTCGGGGGAAGGACATCGTCCAGGTCGGGTTGCGCGGTTACTGGCCCGATCCCGAAGACTTCGAATGGGCTCGGCTCCAGGGCTTCCGGTGGCACTTGATGGAGGACGTCTCCCGTCGGGGGATGGATGCCGTGATGGACGACGTGGTCGCGGCGGCCAAGGAATGGGACCACATGTTCCTCTCCTTCGACATCGACGTGTGCGATCCCGCGTTCGCCCCGGGCACCGGCACGCCCGAGCCGGGAGGCATCACCGCCCGGGAGGCGCTTCGCGCCGTCCGCCGCCTGTCCTGGGAGGTCGGCTTCGCCGGGATGGAGGTGGTCGAGGTGAGCCCGCCCTACGACCACGCCGACATCACGGCGTTCCTGGCGAACCGGCTGGTCCTCGAAGCGTTGTCGGGCCTGGCGCTCAGACGGCTGGACCGGGAGCCCGCGCCGGAACGGGGTCAGCCTTCCAGCTCGGAGCAGAACTCCGCGAACGCCTCGACGTAGCGGTCGACGTCCTCGTCGGTGTGCTGGACGCCGATCGTCCACTGCTCCTCGTCCCCGGGCGTCATGAAGATGCTTCGGTTGAGCAGCCAGGGCCACGACGCCGTGAACAGCTCGGCGTTGCAGTCGAGGAAGTCTCGGTAGTTCTGCAGCGGCTGGGGCCGGTACGACACGCACCCCTTCGCCCCCAGGTCGACCGCATGGGCCGGGATGCGGTTCTCCTCGATGGCCGTCCGGCACCCTCCCGCCAGCCTGGCGCCGAGCTTGGCCAGGTGCTCGTACGCGTCCGGCGTCAGGACCTCGGTGAGGGCGACCAGGCCGGCCCGAGCGGTCAGCGGGTTGCCGTTGAACGTTCCCTGCTGGGCGGCTCCGCGGGTCACCACGTCCATCACGTCCGCCCGGCCGCCGAAGGCCCCGATCGTGGCGCCGCCCCCGATGGCCTTGGCGAAGCACGCCAGGTCGGGTTGGACGCCGTACAGCTCGATCGCGCCGCCCGGCGCCACCGTGGCCCCGGACTTCACCTCGTCGAAGATCAACACGACCCCGTGCTTGGAGCACAGGTCCCGTACGGCCTCGAGGTACCCCGGCTGGGGGACCACGATGCCGATGTTCATCATGATCGGCTCCATGATCAGCGCGGCGATCTCGTCGCCTCGCTCGGAGAGGACGTGCTCCAGCGCCGCGGCGTCGTTGAACGGCACGATCAACGTGTATTCGGCCATCACCTTCGGGACACCCTTGGAGGTGGGGATGGTCCGGTACACGTCGCCGGCGCTGTCGGCGGCCTCGCCGCTGGTGGTCTGTCGGAGGCCCAACACGTCCGCCTCCGGCACCACCGAGAACAGCACCGTGTCGTGGTGGCCGTGGTAGGAGCCCTCGATCTTCAGCACGATCTCGCGGCCCGTAGCCGCTCGGGCCACCCTGATCGCGTCCATCGTCGCCTCGGTCCCGGAGTTGACGATGCGGACCCGCTCCAGGCGGAACCGACGGCACAGCTCCTCGGCCAGGGCAACCGCGGGCTCGGTGGTGACCGCGAAATGGATGCCCCTCCTGGCCGCCTGCTCGATCGCCGAGACGATCTTGGGGTGGGCGTGACCCACGACGTTGACGCCGAAGCCCCCGTGGTAGTCCACGTACTCCTTCCCGTCGACGTCCCACACGTGTGAGCCCAATCCCCGGTCGAGGTAGATGGGGTAGGGGTCGTTCGCCTGGAAGTTCGACGCCACCCCGAGGGGGAGCACGCGGGCGGCCCGCTCGTACAGCCGGGCCGACCCCCGGGTGCGTTCGAGCAACCGCTCGTGCTCCCGGGCGGAGATCTCCCGGGCCCTTGCGGTCAGGCGTTCGGTATCGGTGTCGATGCTCACGAAACCTCCCTATGTGGCCTGTCCACTACGGTCAGGCCTTCCGGCGTTGAACAACGATGTTAACGATCGCGATCAGGGCGCCGCCGGCGAAGATCATGGTCCCCATCACGAACACTTGTGGGGGAATGCCTACTTTCACCGCGCCGTACACCCACAGCGGAAACGTCTGAACTGCCCCGGCGTTGAAGTTCGTGATGACGAAGTCGTCGATCGAGAGGGCGAACGCTAGGAGCGCCCCCGCCAGGATCCCGGGGAAGATGACCGGGAAGGTCACCTTCCAAAACGTCGTCCAGGGGCCTGCCCCGAGATCCTGGGCCGCCTCTTCCAGGGACCGCTCGAAGCCGGCCAGTCGGGCCCGGACCGTAACCGTCACGTACGCGATGTTGAACATCACGTGCGCGATGACGATGGTCTTCATGTCCCGAGGGATCCCCCAAGCACGATCTCCGGCGCGGAGATGTTCATGAACAGGACGAAGTCGGTCGCAGATCTCCCCCTGAACCTGTAGCGTACCAGCGCAAGAGCGATCAGCGTCCCGCAGGCGGTGGCGATCACGGTGCTGATCGTCGCCACGATGAGGGAGTTCTTGAGCGCGGTTGTGAGGTCGGGCTTGTCGAAGACCTTCGGATACCACTGGGTGGTGAAGCCCAGCCACTTGAAGCTGACCCTCTTGAAGCCCGAGTTGTTGAAGCTGTAGAGGATCATCACCAGGATCGGCGACACCAGGTAGAGCATGACCAGCGCCGTGTAGGAAGGGAGGACCCATCGGGTCCACCGCCGTCGTCGCGGAGGCCGCGGCTGAGTGATCGTGGGGAGTTTGCGCGGAATCTCGGGAGCTGCAACCGCCATCTAGACGTACTCCTCGATGCTACGGGTACCGAGGACCCGGGCGTACACGAAGATTCCCAGGAGCAGAACAGCCATGAGGATGAACGACAAAGCGGCCGCGATCGGGTAGTGGAAGTTCGTGAGGTACTCGAGCTGGATGATGTTGCCGATCATCGTGGTCTTCGTGCCCCCGAGGATGGACGCGTTGACGTAGTCGCCCATCGCGGGAACGAACGTGAGGAGCACCCCAGCGAAGACACCTGGGATGGACAGGGGGAAGATCACCCGGCGAAACACCTCCAACTTGTTCGCGTACAGATCCTGGGCTGCCTCGACCACACTCCGGTCGATTCGCTCCAGCGACACGTATAACGGCAAGGCCATGAATGGCAGGAAGTTGTAGGCGATGCCCGCGATCACGGCCGTCGAGGTGGCCAGCACGTGGAAGCTCTGCGGCAGCAGGTGCCATCTCTTCAGTGGACCCAGGACGATACCGTCGTCGGCCAGGATGAACTGCCAGGCCAGCGTGCGGATGACGAAGGAGACGAAGAACGGCAGGAGCAGCAGGAACAGGAACGTCGTCTTGTGACGTCCTCCTCGGAACGCGATCCAGTAGGCCAGCGGATAGGAAACGACGATGGTGACCGCCGTTGCAATCGAGGCGTACCGGAGGGAGCGGAGGAACTGAACGTGGTATAGCTGGACGGCGTCGACATAGTTCCGGAAGTGCCACGTCAACCGGAATCCATCGAAGATGTTACCGGTCTGGAGCGACACGGAAGCCAGGAACAAGATCGGGACGAGGAAAAAGACGAACAGCCAGGCACCCCCCGGGAGGACCATCAGATAGGGCGCCAGCCTCTTCCAGAGACGGCTCCGGTGCTGACCTACGACGTGTAGATCGGCTGGAAGATGCTGTTCCATTCGTCCTCTTCTGCCTGATCCTTGAAGACCTTGTACTTGTGGGACTTGGCGAGGTCATCGGCCGACGGGAAGACCAGTGGGCTCTTTGCCACGAGGGGATCGTCGATGTCGTTCAGCACGATGTCCTTGGCCGCAGGGACCGGGCTGACGTACCAGATGAAGTCGGCCAGCTGCGCAGCGATCTTCGGCTGGTACACGAAGTCCATGAACTTGATGGCGTCGACCGGGTGCTTGGCGTTGAGTGGGATGCATTGGTTGTCCGTCCACAGGATCCCGCCCTCGCCGGGGATGGCCGCCTTGATCTCGGGGAAGCCGTCCCCTCCGTAGCTTTTCGGGGCGGCGGCGATGAACAGGTCTCCCGACCAGGCCTGGGAGATGATGGTGTCGCCGTTCTCCAGGGCCTGAAGGTAGCTCTGGTCGTAATAAGAGCGCGGGATGCCGTCGTTTCGCTGCTTCATCAGGACGTCGGCCGCCTTCTTCCAGTCATCCGGGGTCGACGTCTGGATGTCCTTGCCCAGGTAGACGAGGGCAGCGCACGGCAGGTCCTGGTTGTTGCCGAACATACCCACCTTGCCCTTGTATTTGGGGTTGAGCAGGTCGGCGAAGCTCGTGGGCTTGTCCTTCACGGCCTTGGAGTTGTACCCGATGATCGTGAATCCGGACTGCCAGGCCACGCTGTACTTGTTGCCCGGGTCGTAGCTCGGGTTCTTCACCGCGTCGCTGGCGTTCGCCTCGAAGTTGGGCAGGTACTGGTGGTCGAGGGGGGTCAGGAATCCCAGCTTGATCATCCGCTCGACGGGCCCCCCGTTGGTGATCACCATGAGGTCGTATCCGGTGTCGCCTCCCGACTGCAGCACCGGGATGATCTTGGCCAGGAAGGGATCGTTGTCGTTGATGACCGTCTTGTAGCTGACCTTGATGCCGGTTTCCTTGGTGAACTGCAGGAGCGTCGGGCTCTTGCCCTTCGAGTTCACGTCGATGTACGCCTCCCAGTTGGCGAAGTTCAGCTGGCCGGCGGGCGTCCCGTTCCCATAGATCTTCTTCAGGACATCGGGTGAGGGGCTCCCGCTTGGAGGGGGCGAGCTCTTGCTCGTTCCCGACACCCCGCACGCCGCGAGGAAGGCGGTGAGCCCCATGGCGCCCGCTCCCGCGCCCATGCCTTTCAGGACGTCTCGGCGCGACACCCGTCGCTGGGTGAGCCCGCGCAGCAACGCGGGGTCGATGAAGTCAGGGCGCTGATCGTTGCTCACGTCTCCTCCTCCCAGTCGGCGAGCGGCTCGGACGGCCGCACGACGAACGTGTGCTCGGGCCGCCACACCAGACGGACCCGCTGACCCGGGGCGGGGATGGTCTCGGCCCCCAGGTTCTGCGCGTAGACGGTGAGGGGCCGGTCCCCCGGACCGTCGATGGTGAACTGGTGGCTCACCCCGACATAAGTCGCCATGCGAAGTGTCCCCTCGATGGCGTTCCATCCGCCTGCGAGGGGCTCGGAGTCCTGCTCCAGCTTGATCTTCTCCGGGCGGACACCGACCTTGACCTTGCGCTCCGGTCCGTCCAGCCGCTCGGCGGGCACGGTGATGGCGTCCCCCGTCCGGAGTCGGATCGTCGCCCGCGACCCGTCGGAGTCCTTGACCTCCCCGTCCAGGAGGTTGGAGGCGCCCAGGAAGCCGGCCACGAACTCGGTCGCCGGAGCCTCGTACACGTCCTCGGGGGCCCCGATCTGCTCGATCCGGCCGTGGCGCATCACGGCGATGCGGTTCGACATCGTCATGGCCTCGTCCTGGTCGTGGGTCACGTACAGGAACGTGATGCCGACCTCGTTCTGGATGCGCTTCAGCTCGAGCTGCATCTGCTTGCGGAGCTTCAGGTCCAACGCCCCCAGCGGCTCGTCCAGCAGGAGCACCTGGGGCTCGTTCACCAGGGCCCTGGCCAGGGCCACCCGCTGCTGCTGGCCGCCGGAGAGCTGGGACGGCTTCCGGCGCTCGAACCCCGGCAGATCGACGAGCCGCAATGCGTCCCCAACCCTCCGGCCCACCTCGGTCTTCTGGACCTTCTTCCTTCGCAGCCCGAAGGCGACGTTGTCGAACACGGTCAGGTGGGGGAACAGGGCGTAGGACTGGAAGACCGTGTTCACGTTGCGGCGGTAGGGCGCCATGGTGGTGACGTCCTTCCCCCCCAGATAGATCCGCCCGCGCGAGGGCTCCTCGAACCCGCCGATCATGCGCAGCGTGGTGGTCTTCCCGCATCCGGAAGGGCCCAGCAGGCTGAAGAACTCTCCCCGGTCGATCTCCAGGGTCAGTTCGTCCACGGCCGTGACCTCGGCGAATTGCTTGCTCACCTGGTCCATCCGAACGTCGATGTCAGCCAAGGGCGCTTCTCTCGTGGGATGGCTGCTAGGGATGGTCGATTCTCGCACGGCGGAGCGCAGAGTGGCGATGAAGGGAACCTATCGGGCCGCCACGGCCGTTCGGCACGGCCCCAGGGGCAAAAGGTCCCATCGCGGCTTGTACACGCCGGACACCGATGCCTCCCGGCCGGCCTCTTCCTCGCCGGGGCGTTCGGGCGTAGCATACGCGGACCATTCGAGGCCCCGGGATCGGCAGAGCGGGGGGAGAGGAGCCCAATGAAATCCAGACCTGCTCGGATCAGCCTCCTGATCGTTCTCGCTGTCGGCCTGTCCGTGACGGCCGCCAGCCCTGCGACCTCCTCCGGAAGCCAGGCCCCGTCCAAGGTGGGGGCGAAGGTATGGAGCGAGACGGCGGACGGACGCTCGGCCAGCTTCCTGGTCCTGCTGAAGTCCCAGTCGGACGTGAGCTCCGCCTCGGTGCTCCGGACGAAGGAGCAGAAGGGGCTCTTCGTCTATCAGACGCTCGTGGAGTACGCGCAACGCACGCAGGCTCCGATCGTGTCGGAGCTCCAACGCATGGGAGCGTCGTATCGCTCCCACTTCCTGGTCAACATGCTGTGGGTTCACGGTGACCGTGCGGTCGTGGACGCCCTTGCCGCCAGGCCGGACGTGGCCCGCATCGACGCAGTGGTGTGGTTCAGGCCGAACCTCACGGTTGGCCGGGCCGTGGCCGCGCCGAAGGGCACCCAGACCATCGAATGGAACGTGACGAAGATCGGGGCGCCCAAGGTCTGGGCCAAGGGGTTCACGGGCCAAGGGATCGTGCTCGGAAACATCGACACCGGGCAGCAGTGGGACCATCCGGCGCTCAAGCCCCACTACCGTGGGTGGAACGGGCAGATAGCCGATCACAACTACAACTGGTACGACGCCACGAACCCTGCGAACCGGGCACCCCTCGATCCGTTCGGCCACGGCACGCATACCGCGGGCACCATGGTCGGTGACGACGGCGGGACGAACCAGATCGGGGTGGCCCCCGGCGCCAAGTGGTTCAGCTGCCGGTCGATGGACGCGACCGGAGCGGGAACGATCGACACCTACGTGACCTGCTTCGAGTTCATGCTGGCCCCGTGGAACCTCGATCACAAGAACCCGGACCCGTCGCTGGCCCCGGTGGCCATCAGCAACTCCTGGTACTGCTCCATCTCGATGGAGGGGTGCACTCAGACGGCGCTGTATCGAACGGTGAAGAACGTGGTGGCCGCCGGGATCGTGCCGGTCGTGTCCGCGGGCAACTTCGGGTCGGCCTGTTCGACCGTCGGCATCGACGGCCCGCCGGCCCAGTACAACCAGTCCTACACCGTCGGCGCTTCCACAATCAGCGACACCCTGGCTGGCTTCAGCAGCCGGGGCCCGGCGACCTTCAAGGACCGGACCTTCATCAAGCCTGACATCGTCGCTCCGGGTGTGAACGTCCGGTCATCGGTCCCCGGGGGCGGCTATGCCACCCTCTCGGGCACCAGCATGTCCAGCCCGCACATCGCGGGGGTCATCGCCCTCATCGACTCGGCGAGGCCGAGCCTGATCGGCAACGTGCAAGCGATCGAGCACCTCCTCAACCACTCGGCCACCCAGCACGACTCGTCGGAGTGCAGCAGCAGCGGCGGGCACCCCAACAACCTGTGGGGGTGGGGGGTGGTCAACGCGATCAAGGCCTACAGGACCTCTGGCTGAGGCTGGGCTCGGATCAGCGTGGGGCCGGGCGTTCCGCCCGGCCCCACGACCACCTACAGGGGCACGTTGGAGAGGACCATGATCCGGGGCTCGGTCATCTCCTCCATCGCGTAGCGCAGCCCCTCCCGTCCGTAGCCGGACTCCTTCGAGCCGCCGTAGGGCATCTGGTCCGCCCGGAAGGCCGAGACGTCGTTGACGATGAGCCCACCGGCCTCGATCTCCCGATGGGCCAGCATGGCACGCTCGATGTCCCTGGTGAACACTCCGGCCTGCAGCCCATACGGTGAGTCGTTCACCTTGGCGATGGCCTCCTCGAAGGTCTGATACGGCTCGACCGTGATCACCGGGCCGAACACCTCCTGGCTGCACACCTTCATGTCGGCCCTGGTGTCCACCAGGATTGTGGGCTGGATGACGGACCCATCACGGGTGCCGCCGGTCAACACTCGGGCCCCTCCCTCCACGGCCTCGTGTATCCAGGCTTCGATCCGTTCGGCCGAGGCCGTGTCGATCACCGGGCCGACGTCGACCGCGGGATCCATGGGGTCGCCGACCTTGAGGCTCTCCACCTGTTTGACCAGCCGGGTCAGGAAGTCGTCGTAGATCTCGGATTGCGCGAACACCCGCTGCACCGAGATGCACGACTGCCCCGCCTGGTAGTAGCCGCCCACGGCCACCCGGGCCGCGGCGTGATCTAGATCGGCGTCCGAGTGCACGATCACGCCGGCGTTGCCGCCCAGCTCCAGCGTGGCGTGCTTGTACGGGTCCAGGGCCTTCAGCTTCCAGCCGATGCCCGAGCCGGTGAACGACAGCTTCTTGAACCGGCGATCCCCCACCAGCTTCTGGGCCCGGTCGGAGGAGATCGGCAGGACCGACAGCATGCCCTTCGGCAGGTCGGTCTCGTCGAACAGCTCGGCCAGGGCCAGCGCCCCCAGCGGCGTGACCCCCGCGGGCTTGACCACGATCGGCGCACCCACGGCCAGCGCCGGGGCGATCTTGTGCGCGACGAGGTTCACCGGGAAGTTGAACGGACTGATCCCCAGGACGGGGCCGTAGGCGAACCGGCGGATGATCCCGGCCCGGCTCCCCAGGCTGGCCTCTGTGTCGAGGCGCATGAACTCTCCGCCGAACCGCCTCGCCTCCTCCGAGGCCCACCGAAACGTCGAGACCGCCCGGGTCACCTCGACCTTCGACCACTTGAGGGGCTTCCCCCCCTCCCGGGCCACCAGCTCAGCCAGCTCGTCGACGCGGCCGGCGATGCCTCGGGAGATGTCCGCCAGCCCCTCCGCCCGCACATGGATGGGGAGGTGGCGTGATGCCTTGAACGTCTCCACCGCGGCCGCCACGGCGTCCTCGACGTCCTCGTCGGTGGGCACCCCGAGCTCCGCCACCACCGAACCGTCGTAGGGGCTCTTCACGGAGAGCGAGCCCCGGCCGGTCCGCCACCGGCCGGCCACGTAGAAGGGTCTCGCGGTCATCTAGTCGATCGCCGCCATCACGTGTTTCATGTTCGTGTATTCCTCGATCGAGTAGATCGACATGTCCTTCCCGTACCCGCTCTGCTTGTACCCACCGTGGGGCATCTCAGGGGTGAGGGGGATGTGGGTGTTGATCCACACGGTCCCGAACTTGAGCCGGCGGGACGCGTTCAGCGCACGTCCCACGTCGCGGGTCCACACCGACGCCGCGAGCCCGTAGTCGACGTCGTTGGCCCATGCCAGGGCCTGCTGGTCATCGTCGAACCGCTGCACGGTCACGACCGGCCCGAAGATCTCCTTCTTCACCACCTCGGCATCCTGGCCCACCCCGGCGATCACCGTTGGCTTCACGAAGAACCCAGGGCCCTTCATGGATTCGCCGCCGGTGAGGATCTTCGCGTCGGTCTTCTTCGCCCGGTCGAGGAAGCCCATGACCCGCTCGAAGTGCTCCTTCGACACCACCGGGCCCATCTCCGTGTCCTCCTTCATCGGGTCCCCCACGGCCAGTCCCTCCACGGCGGGCACGAGCGCGGACAGGAGGTTGTCGTAGATCTTCGGGCCGGCCAGCACCCGGCATGCCGCCGTGCAGTCCTGGCCCGAGTTGAAGAACCCGGCCACCTTGATCCACTCGACGGAGGACTCCAGGTTCGCGTCGTCGAACACGACGACCGGGGCCTTTCCGCCCAGCTCCAGGTGCACCCGCTTGAGCGTGTCGCTCGCGGTCCGGGCCACCTCCTTCCCTGTGGTGACCTCGCCGGTGAGGGAGACCATGCCGACCTGGGGGTGCTTCACGAGGGACGCCCCGGTCGGGACCCCGTCCCCCAGGACCACGTTGAACACACCCGGCGGGAAGACATCCGCGGACAGCTCGGCCACCCGGAGCAGCGAGAGCGGCGTCCACTCGGACGGCTTGATGATCACCGCGTTGCCTGCGGCCAGGGCGGGCCCGAACTTCCAGATGGCCATCCACAGCGGGTAGTTCCAGGGAGCGATGAGGCCGACGACGCCGATGGGCTCCCGCCGGAGCATGCTCGTATACAACGTCGAGTCCACCTTGAAGTACTCGCCCACCGCCCGGCCTTCCATGACCCGGGCCGCGCCGGCGAAGAAGCGCAGGTGGTCGGTCATCACCGGCATCTCGTCGCGCATCACCGAAGCGAACGGTTTCCCCACGTTCTCGGACTCGATCCGGCCGATCTCTTCGGCGTTCTCCTCGATGACGTCGGCCAGCTTCAGCAGCATCGCCTGGCGCTCCCCAGGGGTGCTGTCGAACCAGACCTCGTCGAAGGCCCCGTGGGCGGCCTTCACCGCGCGGTCCACGTCTTCCTCGGAACCCCGAGGGATCTCCGCGATGATCTCGTTGGTGGCGGGATTGACGACGGGCAGCCGCTCGTCCGAGGTGCTGTCGACCCATTCCCCGCCGATGAACATCTGACGCTGCTTGACCGCGGTGGCCATCCTCGCCCTCCTGGCGCCCGGGAACGAGGATCAGGCTAGTCCTCCCTTGCCAGGACGTGCACGGCCAAACCTGCGAAGCGAGGCCGGTCGGTTGTACGGGCCGGACAACCCGGGCGGGTCAGCCCTCCTGGTCCCCGCCCTCCTCCCGGAGGAGGAACTCGGGCATGATGATGTCGAAGCCCTCGGTTCGCTCGAGAAGGTCTTCGGCCCGTAGGTCCTCCGCCGGCGACTCCCCGGGACCCTCGGCCGTGGCTTCTGCCGGCTCGCCGATGTGGGCGCTCCGGGCGACCTCCATGGCCGACTCGAGCTGGGCCACGATCCCGCTGAGGTGGTCCCGGGCGGTCGACAGCTCGGCCAGGGCCAGCTCCCGGCTCAGAGAAAGCCCGCCGAGCAGCCGGTCCCGCTCGGCCACGGCGTGCTGGAGCACCTCCTCGGCCTGGAGCCGGATCCGCTCGTCCTCCTCCTCCGCCTCGCGCCGGATCTGCTGGGCCAGGTCGCGGGCCTCCGAGACCTGCTGCTTGGCCTCGTCGTCGGCCTCACGGCGGATCCGATCGGCCTGCTGGTCGGCCAGCTTGATGAAGTCGGCCATCCGGGCGCCCAACTGGTTGTAGGCGTCGTCCCGGGCCATCTGATAGCGGCGCCGGGCCGAGTCGCGCTGCTCCCGGGCTTCGTCCAGCTCGTTCTCCAACGACTCCGTTCTGGCCACCAGGGCCATGATGTATTCGTGGACCTGGTCGGGGTCGTAGCCGCGCAGGACCGTGGTGAAGCGCGGATAGACGCTCTCGGCATCGGGGGGGCCGAACAGCTCGAGATCGGCGGTGGACATGAGAGCCTCCTTCCTGGATTGGTCTGGGGAAGGCAGGAACGAGAGAGCGTCCCCGTCCGCTGGCCTGGTTCCGCGTCAGGACTCTAGCCCGGGGAAACCGGATTTCAACGACCCGGGGAGGAGCAGATCGCGGGCCCGGAGCGCCAGGAAGAACTCCATGCGGTCCCGAGCCGATGAGAGCCGGCGGCCGGTCAGCTCCTCGACCTTCCGCATGCGGTATCGGAGGGTGTGGCGGTGCACGTACAGGTCCTTGGCCGCCGCCTCCCACCTGGCGTTGCGCTCCAGGAATCGGCGGAGCGAGTCGACCAGGTCACCACCGTGGCCCTCGTCGTACCGGTCGAGGGGGGCGAGGACGCTGTCGGCGAAGGTGCGGAGGGCCTCCGGATCCTGGAGCGAGAGCAGCAGCTGATACGTGCCGAGGTCGGCGAACTCGGCCTGGAGGCGCCCCTCCGTCCGGCACAGCTGCAGGGCGTACCTCGCTTCGCGCACCCCCTGGAGGAGCTGCTCGAACGGAACGAGGCTTCCCGCGCCGGCCAGGACGGCCCCCGAGGACCGGGCGGCCACGTCGCTCCGCAACTCCGTGAGGAAGCCCGGTCCCTCCGGCTGCATCACTACCATCACCACGTCATCGCGGGCAGAGGACAGGAACGCCCCGTCCAGCCGGGACAGGACCTCCTCGGCCGCCAGGGCCAGCGACTCGGCGGACTGCGTGGGCCCGGCGAAGACCGCCACCGCCAGCGGCCGGCCGAGGTCGAACCCGACGCGCTCCAGGGCGAGCCGGGCCTCTCCCGGAGCCATCGCCCCCCGCAGGACCTGGTCGAGCAGGTCTCCCTTCAGCCGCCGTTCGGCCTCGGAGACCGCTCTCGCTTTGGCCAGCTCGAGCGCCAGGAGGGCCAGAGCGTGGCTCGACACGATCCGGTCGAACTGCCCGAGCGGCTCCTTCTTGCCCACCGCAAGGAACGCCTCGATGCGGCCCTGGGCGGTGACGGGCTGGATCGCCACGTGCTGGCGCCGCTCGACCACCGAGAGGCTGAATCGAGACCCTTCGGGCCGAGGAGAGTGGAGCTGGGCGAGGACGAGGGGGAGGTGGGACCGGGCCGATGCCGGGACCGCCGCCACCGGCGAGCCGTGAAGGTCCAGCAGCAGCGCCCACCCGTGGGTTGCCTTCGTCAGTGCGCCCATGATCCCGTGGATCCCTTCCCCTTCGAGCACCGCCCGGGTCAGCGAGTGCTCGGATTCCAATGATCGCGACAGGAGGTCGTACTGCTCGGCCACCAGCCGGGTGAACACCGCCTCGGTGATGGCGATGAACGGGACCGCGTAGGGAACCTCGAACACGGGGAACCCCACCCGATCCGCGGCGTCGGCGAGCGGCTTGGGGATGGATCGGAAGGAGAACCCGGTGCCGAAGCCGAGGCCGGCCAGCCCCGCGCGGCGCAACCGATCGACGTATGCTCGCTGGCGGGCCGGCGTCTTCCCGATGCCCATCCCGGTCGTGAGCAGGATCTCCCCACCCTTCAGCCAGGGCGTCGGATCTTCGAGCTCACTGACGTGCACCCAGCGGATGGGACCGGAGGTTCCCGAGGCGCCGGCCATCAGGCGGATGTCCAGCCCGGGGGTCTTCAGGAGATCGCCCACGGTCAGCGCCATCTCGGCATTGTACGGTTCGTACAAGAGCAACTCCGTGCCGGCACTGGGTGGCCACCCCGGCGTCGGTGATCCGACCTCTGTCCGGAGCGTACAAACGGCCCGGCGGCCTTTCCCCGGCCCGGCCCTGAGCCGGCCTTCGGGGCGGAGCGCACACTGGAGGGCGACATGGAGATTCCGCAGGAACGACGACTGGTAACCGAGATCCCCGGTCCGAAGTCCAGGGCCATGCTCGAACGGCGCCAGGCCGCCGTGCCCCGCGGCGTGTTCTACACGACACCCGTGTTCGTCGAGGCCGCGTCCGGGGCGATCATCCGCGACGTCGACGGCAACAGCCTGATCGACCTCGGCGCCGGGCTGGCCGTCCTGAACGTCGGGAACGACGCGCCCGCCGTGGTGAAGGCCGTTCGGGACCAGCTCGATCGCTTCACCCATACGTGCATGCACGTCACCATGGGCGAGCCGTACGTCGAGCTTGCGGAGCGCCTGAACCAGCTGGTCCCCGGCGATGTGGATCGCAAGACCATCCTCGTGAACTCGGGCGCGGAGGCTGTGGAGAACGCAGTGAAGATCGCCCGGTACTCTACGAAGCGACCGGGCGTCGTGGTGTTCGACCACGCCTTCCACGGGCGGACCCTGCTGGCCATGACCATGACGGCGAAGGTCATGCCGTACAAGCAGGGGTTCATGTCCCAGGCGCCCGACGTCTACCGGCTGCCGTTCGCCTATCCCTACCGGTGCCCCACCGGCGGCGCCACGCCCGAGGAATGCGCGGAGTCGTGCGCCCGCTACGCGGTCGATGAGATGGAGAAGCACATCGGCCCGGAGAACATCGCCTGTCTGGTGGTCGAGCCGGTCCAGGGTGAGGGTGGGTTCATCGTCCCGGCGCCCGGCTTCCTTCCGCGGCTGGCCGAGTACTG
>VAYG01000048.1:0-22695 GCA_005885015.1 Actinomycetota bacterium
TGTCCGGCCTGATCGGGGAGATCGGCGACCTGTACCGAACCGAGACCTACCGCCCGAGCCCGCAGGCGAATTGTCACTACTGCGACTTCAAGACGATCTGCCCGTTGTGGCCGGAGGGGCGGGAGCTCTTTCCGGCCGTGCAGGGAGCTCGTCGATGAGCACCAGGCAGGCCGTGCCGCCCACGGACCTGTACCCGCAGGAGATCCGCCAGGTGGTCGGCGGGTCGGACCCCACGCCGGAGCAGTGGCGGGCCATCTCGATGCCGCTCGAGCCTTACGTGGTCGTTGCCGGCGCCGGCTCGGGGAAGACCTCGGTGATCGCCGCCCGCGTCGTCTACCTCGCGCTCGTGGCACTGGGGCGGCAGGCGGCGGATCACCGGGGCGTCCTTCCGGGGAACGTGCTGTGCCTGACGTTCACGAACAAGGCCACCGAGAACCTCGTGCTGCGCGTTCGCCGGGCCCTCTCGGGGCTGGACCTCCCGGCGGGGGAGGAACCGACCATCGCCAACTACCATGGGTTCGCCGCCCAGATCCTCGAGCGCCACGGCCTTCTCGCCGGGATCGAGCCGGGGCAGCGGGTGCTCACCCCGGAGCACGCCAGCGCGGAGTGGCAGCCCTCGCTGATCAGCAAGATCCTCGAGCTGGCCGACCAGGCCGCCAATCATCGGGTCGAGCCCGGGCGGATCATCGAGTTCAACCGGGAGCGGCTCCGTGAGCTGGCGGGGCAGCGCAGCGAGCGGGCCTACGAGTCGGCGCTGGAGCGGATCGAGCTCGCCGCGGCCGTGGACCGCTTCCAGGAGCTGAAACGGCAGCTCGGCGTCATCGACTTCGGCGACCAGATCACGCTGGCCCTCCGGGTGGTGGAGCGCTTTCCACAGGTCGCCGAGGAGTACCGGTCGCGCTACCTCGCGGTCGTCCTGGACGAGTACCAGGACACCAACGTGGCCCAGGCCGCGCTCATCAACGGGCTGTTCGGCGCGGGCTTCCCCGTGACGGCGGTAGGCGACCCGGACCAGAGCATCTACGGGTGGCGGGGGGCCAGCCTCTACAACCTCCTGGAGTTCCAGGAGCAGTTCCGGAGGGCCGACGGGCGTCCGGCCCAGAAGCTCCCCCTGTACACGAACTTCCGGTCCGGGGCGCGCATCCTCGCCGCGGCCGACCGGATCATCGAGGCGATCCCCGCGGACCAGCGCCCCGACCCGGACAAGAAGCTGGCGCCGTGGCCGCCCCACGGCGACGGCGAGGTGGAGGTCCGCCGGTTCTCCGACGAGTGGACCGAGGCTCGATGGGTCGCCGGCCGGGTCCGTCAGCTCCACGACTCGGGGACGGAACCGCGATGGTCGGAGTTCGCCGTCCTGTGCCGGTCCAGCCGGCTGTTCGTTCCGCTCCAGGAGTCCTTCGCCGAGGAGGGGATACCGGTCGAGATCGTCGGGCTGGCCGGCCTGCTCCAGCTCCCCGAGATCGTGGAGGTCCTGGCCTACGCCAGGGCGGTGGCCGATCCGTTCGCCAGCGTCAGCCTGGCCCGCATCCTCCTTGGCCCGCGCTACCGGGTGGGGTTCAAGGACCTGGCCAGGGTGGCCGCGTGGAGCAAGAACAAGAACTATCCGCTCCGTGGCGAGGACCGGGACGACGTGCCTCCATTCCTGTGGGCGGAGGCGCTGGAGCACCTGGATGAGGTGGAGTACCTGTCGGAGGAGGGCCGGGCCCGCCTGGAGGAGTTCCGGTCCGAGCTGGCCGCGCTTCGAGGCGAGGCCAGGCGGCCCGTGGGGGAGTTCCTCGCCGAGGTGATCCGGCGGACCGGGCTGCTCGCAGAGGTGGACGCCAGCCTCGAGGTGGAGCGAGCCCAGGCCACGAAGCGCAACCTGGCCGCGTTCCTGGACGAGGTCCACGCGTTCTCCCCGCTGGAGGGGGAGCTGACCCTCCGGGCCTTCCTCGATTACGTGGACACCACCCTGGCCGGTGACAAACAGGAATGGTCACCGGTCCAGCCCTCCGCGGAGAACTCGGTGAAGGTCATGACCATCCACCAGGCCAAGGGCCTCGAGTTCGGGACGGTGTTCGTGCCGGGATTCGCCAAGGACCTCCTCCCGAACCTCATGGTCCAGCAGAATCCAGCCGAGCGGGGCAAGTCGCTCGACTTCGAGCTGCGCGGCGACGCGCGCATCCTGCCCGCCTACCGGGGGAACCTCAGGCAGTTCTGGCAGGCCCTGCGCGACTACGAGGAGATGGAGGAGCGTCGGACGTGCTACGTCGCGCTCACCCGAGCGAAGCGCCGGCTGGTGGTGACGGGGGCGCACTGGTACGGCGAGGGGCAGAAGCCGAAAGAGCCGAGCGCGTTCTTCGAGGAGTTGTGCGAGTGGGCGGAGCGGACCGGTGGGGCGGCCGTCGACCGGGGGCCGGAATGCACCGAGGAGAACCCACTGGTGGGCTACCGCGAGCGCTTCGTGCGCGACTGGCCGGGGCCGGCCCTCCGCGAGGAGGCCGACGACCTGTTCGGTCGGGGATGGCGGCGGGCGGCGGCCGAGGCCGAGCGCGATCCTGCCATGCTGGCGCGGATGGTCGGCGAGCTCCCCCCGGGTGACCGCGAGCGCTACCAGAAGGAGGCGGAGGAGCTGTCGACGCTGGCCGCCCACCTGAACGAGCGGGCGTCGGCCGCCCCCGCGCCCACGGCGCTTCCGGCCGCCGTCTCGGTCAGCGACGTGGCGGAGTACGCCCGGTGCCCCAAGCGCTTCTACTGGTCTGTGGTGCGGCCGTTGCCGCGGTTCAGCGGCCCGGCCGCGCGGGTGGGGACGCAGATCCACGCCTGGATCGAACGACAGAGCAGCGGGCAGGTGTCGCTGCTCGAGCTGGACGAGCCCCCCGACCTCACAGCCGAGGACCTGGCCGGCGAGCCGGGCAAGATCGACCGGCTCCAGAAGACGTTCCAGCAGAGCCGCTTCGCCGGCGGCCCGCCCCTGTTTGCCGAGCGTCCGTTTCTCCTCTACGTGGAGGGTTTCGTCGTGCGCGGCCGGATCGACGCGATCTTCGGGACGCCGGAGGGACGATGGGAGGTCGTCGACTACAAGACCGGGAGGAAGCCAGCCGAAGACGACCCCTTGGCCTGGCTCCAGCTGGATCTGTACGCCCTGGCCTGCACAGAGGTCTGGGGCAAGCGTCCCGAGGACCTCACCCTGACCTACTTCTATCTGGCCTCGGGCGAGGAGACCTCACGACCGGCCGCGGGCATCAACGCCACCCGAGCCCGGGTGGCCGAAGCGCTCGGAGGCATCGCCAGGCGAGAGTTCACCCCGACGCCGGGCGAACAGTGCCACTGGTGCGACTTCCTGCCGTTCTGCGACGCGGGTCGCGCCTACGTCGAGGGAACCTGAGCGTCAGGATCCCGTTCGGTCCACGACTCGCTCCCCGTCCTTGTAGACGGCTTCGATCCGTTCGGGCAGGGTCTTCAAGTCGAACACGTCGCCCTCCACCACCACCACGTCGGCCCGCTTGCCGGCCTCGATCGAGCCCAGCTCGTCCTGGAGTCCCATGAGCTCGGCCGCTACCAGCGTGGTGGAGGTCAGGGCCTGGGCGGGGCTCATGCCGCCCGCGGCCATCAGCTCGAGCTCCCGCAGGTTCTCCCCGTGCGGGGTGACCCCGCTGTCGGTGCCCATGGCGACCTTGACCCCCGCCGCCACCGCCGTGCGGAAGGACTCGCGGTGGATCTCCACCAACTCCTTGGCCTTCGTCAGGCTCTCCTCGGGGATCTGCGCACCCTGCTCTGCCGCGGAGATCACACCCTGGGGGGCCACGAGGGTCGGAACGAAGTAGGTCCCCCGGTCGAGCATCATGGAGATGGCCTCGTCGTCGAGGAACACCCCGTGGTCGATCGAACGGATGCCCGCCCGGATGGCGTTCTTGATCCCGTCGCTGGACTGGGCGTGGGCCATGACCCATCGGCCTGCCGCCGAGGCCTCGCCGACCAGCATCTCCAGCTCCTCCATCCGGAAATGCGGGTGCCTCGGGTCGTCGCGCGGAGAGAGCACCCCGCCGCTGACGGCGACCTTGATCACGTCGGCCCCGTCGCGGATCAGCTCGCGGACCTTCTTGCGCATCTCCTCGGGCCCGTCCACCAGCGCGCTCGGAGAGCCCGGGTACTCCATGAAGAGGGGCACGTGCACGCCCGAGGCCATCCACTCGTCCCCGTGTCCCCCGGTCTGCGACAGCATCCGGATCGAGATCTGGAGCCGGGGACCGCGGATGAGGCCGTGTTCGACCGCGGTCTTCACGCCGAGGTCTGCGCCACCCGCGTCGCGGACAGTGGTGATACCCACGTCCAGCGTCGCCTGGAGGTTCCGTTCGGCCAGGTAGAACATCAGGGAGAACGGTTGCTGGAGGTGCTTCCACATGTCGATGTCCTTGAACATCACGTGTGTGTGACAGTCGAACAACCCCGGCAGGAGCGTCCGGCCGGAGACGTCCACCGACTCGTCGCCGTCGAGCCCGGAACCCACGTCGCTGATCCGTCCGCTCTCGATCACCACGTCCGCGGCGGAGAGCTTCCCGCTCGACGGGTCGAACACCTGACCTCCCGACAGCAACGTCTTCACGCTTTCCCTCCTTCGTCTTGGGCTGGGCGTTGCTCCTGGGGTTGGTCCGGGCGCGCCGGAAGTCCCACCGGTCCTCGGGGGAGGGGAGGCGGTGGGGCCGAGCCTCCGCGCCGCCGGTTGGCCCCCCGGAACAACCTGGCAAGGTCCTCCTGCTCGATCACCCCGACGAGCCGCCCGTCGTCGACCACCAGGACCATCTGGGCCCCGCGATCACGGACGCGCTCGACGACCTCGGTCATGGTCTCGCCCGGGCCGGCCGTGGCCACGGCCTCCGTCCCGATCATGGCCTCCCGCACCGGCCGGTCCGGCGGAGCGGCCGAGGCCATCCGGGCCGAGATGAAGCCGATCACACCACCGCCGTCGCGATCATCGACGACCGGGAAGACCTCGCCCTCGTGACCGGCCAGGAACCGCTCGGTGGCCAGTCCCACGGTGATGTCGGCCGGGACCGACGGAGGAGGCGGGGACATGACGTCGGCGGCGGTCGCCGAGCCGAGCGTCGTGCGGCGGTCGGCGTCGGCCAGGGCGGCGGAGGCACCCTGATAGAGCATCGCCCCCACCAGGACCGGCCACAGTCCCAGCCCGAAGGGTTCCCCCCTGGCGACGACGGCGGCCAGGCCGCCGACGACGATCAGCAGGGCCATCCCCTGGCCCACTCGAGCGGCCACCCGGATCGCCCGGATGCGGCTCCCGGTGATCCGCCAGACCAGCGAGAGGAGCAGGCGGCCGCCGTCCAGCGGGAACCCCGGGATGACGTTGAAGAGGGCCATGGCCAGGTTGAGCAGGGCCAGGTAGCCGAACATCGCCCGCCACGCGCGGCTCATGGTCGTCATGCCCAGGACGTGCAGCCCGAGGAAGATGAATCCCAGGGCCGCGGTGGTCAGCGGCCCCACGACCGTCACCAGGAACTCGTCCCAGGGACGCCGGGCCTCCGACTTGGCCGCGGTCAGCCCGCCGAACATGTACAGGGTGATCCCGCGGACCTCGATGCCACGAGCTCGGAACGCGGCGGCGTGGGCCAGCTCGTGGGCGAGGATCGAGCCGACGAACAGCAACGCCGTGAGCAGGGCCAGGACGAGTGCCATGGGCGAGCGCAGCTCGGGGAACTGCCGGTCATCGGAGAAGAACAGCCAGAGGTCGTACGTGATCAGGCCGGCCAGGAACAGCAGGGAGGACTCGATGCGAACCTCGACCCCCCCGATCCGTCCGATCCTCCAACCCCCTCGCACTGGTGCCCCTCAGGTATCCAGGTCGATCCGGTCGGGACGGGTGTAGAGGTTGAACCCGGCCCCGCGCACGAAGCCCAGGATCGTCATGCCCACGGCATCGGCTGTCTCCACCGCCAGGCTGGAGGGGGCGGAGACCGCGCACACGATCGGCACCCCCATCATCGCCGCCTTCTGCACGATCTCGAAGCTGAGGCGTCCCGACACCATCAGCACCTGTTCGCCGAGCGGAAGGGAATCGCGGAGGAAGGCCCAGCCGGCGAGCTTGTCGACGGCGTTGTGGCGTCCGACGTCCTCCCGGGCGGCCAGGAGGACGCCGGCCCGGTCGAACAGGCCGGCCGCGTGGAGGCCTCCGGTCTCCTCGAAGATCCGCTGCGACCGGCGAAGGGACTCGGGGAGGGAAGGGATCACCGATCGAGCCACGGTCGGCCCGGGTCCGAGCCTGGGACAGCTCGTCCGCACCTGGTCCAGCGACGCCTTCCCACACACGCCGCAACTGGAGGTGGCGTAGAAGTTCCGCTGGAGTGCCCCGGGATCGAAGGGCCGTGTCAGCCGAACCGTCACCACGTTGTACTGTTGTTCCTCGGCGGGCAGCTCGCAGTACGCCACCGAGACGAGCTCCGTCCTGGACCCGACAAGTCCCTCCGTGGACAGGAAGCCGGTGGCCAGCTCGAAGTCGTTCCCCGGCGTCCGCATGGTTACCGCGACGCTGAGCGGGTCCTGCCCGGGGCCGCCGACGCGGATCTCCATCGGCTCCTCTGCCGCCAGACGGTCGGCCCGCTCGAACCTGGTTCCGTCCTGGACGGTCAGCGTGCGCGCCGAGGCGACGGTTCGCCGCAGGGAAGGGGCCGGCTGCATCCGACCATTATTGCCCGGGGAGAGGTCGAGGCATCCCGGGCCGGCAGTCGACGGTCTCCCGGTCGGTGACCACGTAGTGGAGGGGCTCATCGCGGGAGCTGTGGGGGACGGAGTCGAGCAGCTGCTCGTGGAAGGCGATCCCCACCCGAACGGCCTTCGAGCTCATCCTGGCCAAGTACCGATCGAAGTAGCCGCCGCCGTATCCGACGCGGTACCCATCCCGGCCGAAGGCGAGGCCGGGCGCCACCACGGCGTCGATCCCCCCGGGATCCACCGCCACCCGCTCGGCCGGCTCCCGAGGCCCGTAGGCGGTGGCCACCAGCGATCCGGGCGGTCCCATGTCGGCCGCTTCCATATCCCGGCCCCGGACGAACGGAAGGAGGACCCTTCGCCCCGCCCCGGCCAGGCGGGCGGCGATGGCCGCGGTCGGCACCTCGGAACCGAACGAGGCGAAGACCAGGAACGTTCGCGCCTCAGCCAGCTCGGGCAGGTCGAACAGCCGCCGCTCCACTTCCGCCGACCGGGCGGTGCGCTCAATAGGGGAGATGTCCTCGCGCAGCCGGCGCATCCGCTCTCGCAGCGCCGCCTTCTCCGCGGCGACCTCGTCCACGGCCGCCCGTGGTTACCCGGTGGAGCCGGATTCCGGCGGAAGCATGGCCAGCGCGGCCTCCAGGGCCTCGGCCAGCGCGGCCTCCCTCGATCCGCCCTCCGCGGCCACGCGGCCGACGTGCACACCGGCGATGAAGCTCGACACCGGCGCCAGCCGCCGCTCCACGCGGTGGGCGACCTCTCGGGCCAGCTTCAACACCGCGCCCGTCTCCCGCGGAGAGCTCGGCTCCTCGCCCAGCGATGTCGCGAACGCGTCGATCCACTCGTCCATCGATCGCCTCCTCCGGCTCGCCTACTCGCGGCCTCCAGGCCTCTCCTCGCGGCCTCCCCGCCGCTGCGCGAGGAAGGTCGATGCCACCCGCACAACCCCGGTCAGCCGGCGGACCCGCCGGGCCGTCCGTCGGATCGCCAGCGCGAGCTTCGTCACTCCAACGAGGATCAGTGTGGCGCCCCCTCCGACCGCCGCCGCCTTGGCCATCGAACGGAGGGTGCGACGACCGCCGGTTCGCTCGGGCGGCGCGAGGAACTGGCTGATGGGGACGCCGGGGTAGGCGAGCTCCGCGGACTGGATGGCCTCCTCCTTGCTGGGGTAGCCCCGGTTGCTGAGGATGGGGCGGGGACTCCCTGACTGCACGTATCGGTACCGCCAGAGCCGGTCAGCGCCTTCCCACAACTGCACCGCGCCGGGCTGGGCAGGCGGTTCCTGCCGGGGCGAGAGCCTGTGGGGCGCGGTCACGGCGCCGTGGAGCGGGGGTCGTACAGGCCGTGGCCGGGAGGCGGCTCGACGTGCTCGCCCTCGTCGTCCGTGGGTGGGGGTTCGACCGGGACGAACGCCGCCAGGGGGACACGGAGGACCCCCTCGGCCTCGCTCCGGTGAACGGCGCTCAACCAGGCATAGGTGATCGCCCCCACGAGGACGGGCAGGGTGACCACCAGGATCCGGAAGGCCCACGTCACCGCGCTCACCGAGACCAGGAAGGTCTTCGCCAGGAGGTCGTTGCTGGCGGCGAAGTGGAGGACGACATAGAAGGTGAAGGCGCCCGCGCCGATGGCGGTCCTGGCCGGATGGTCCCGGGCTCGATCCAGCAGATGATGCTCGGCCCGGTCTCCGGTGGCCCATCGCTCGAGGAAGGGCCATGCATACAGGATGAGGAACGTGACGCCCGGCAACAGTACGGCCGGGTAGAAGGGGTTCGGCACTGCGTGGCCGAAGGATCGGAACTCCCACGGAGGGAAGATGCGCAGGGCGCCCTCCACCCAGCCCAGGTACCAGTCGGGCTGCGCCGGCGAGGTCACGGTGGAGGGGTTGAAGGGGCCGTACAGCCAGATCGGGTTGATCTGAAGGAGTCCCCCGACCGCGGCGATCCCGAAGAACAGGCCGAGGGACTTCGCCGCGTACGTCGGCCACAGCTTCGAGCCCACGACGTTGGTCTCGGTCCGGCCCCGGCCCCGGAACTGGGTGTGCTTCTGGCGCCACAGGATGGCCAGGTGGGCGGAGATCAGGGCGACCAGCAGGGCCGGCACGATCATGATGTGCGTGATGAGCAGGCGGCGGAGGATGTCCTGGGACGGGAACTCACCGCCGAAGATCAGGAACGCGGTCCACGTACCGACCACGGGGATCGACAGGGCGATCGAGTAGGCGATCCGCAGCCCCGTCCCCGACAGCAGGTCGTCGGGCAGCGAGTATCCGGTGAACCCGTTGAAGATGCCCAGGGCGAGGAGCGTGACCCCGATCAGCCAGTTCAGCTCGCGGGGGCGGCGGAAGGCTCCGGTGAAGAAGATGCGCACCAGGTGGATCACGATGGCCGCCACGAACAGGTTCGCCGCCCAGTGGTGCATCTGGCGGAACACCAAGCCCCCGCGGACGTCGAAGCTGATCTTCAGGACGGAGGCGTACGCCTCGGACATCCGGGTTCCCCGCAGCGGGGCATAGCTTCCCTGGTAGACGATCTCCTTCGAGCTCGGGGTGAAGAAGAACGTCAGGAAGGTCCCGGTCAGGACGAGGATCACGAACGAGTACAGGGCGATCTCCCCCAGCATGAAGGACCAGTCGTCCGGGAAGACCTTGTTCAGGGCGTGGTGGGCGAAGCTCGACGCGCGGAGCCGGTCGTCGAACCACCGGGCCAGCGGCCTGGTGATCACGACCCCTCGTTCCAATAGCCCGGACCGACCGGCTCGGTGAAGTCGCTCTGGGCCCGGAGGAGTCCGTCGGGTCCGACCTCCAGCGGAAGCTGCGGGAGGGGCCGGGTGGCCGGCCCGGCGACCGGCTTGGCCCCGTCGACCACGTCGAACACGGACTGGTGGCAGGGGCAGAACAGGCTGTTCGTGGACTGCTCGTACAGCCCGACGGGACAGCCGGCGTGCGTGCAGATCTTCGAGTACGCCAGGTAGCCCTGGGGCGACCAGGTCTCCCGTCCGGGGAGGGGCCGGAACGATGCCGGGTCCACGCGAACCAGGATGGTCTGGGAATCGGCCACGCCGACGCTCGCTTCGGCGAACACGGTCACCACGCCGCCCACGGGGAGGTCGCCCACGGCGACCGGGCCGCCCTCCTCCGTGACCAACTTCGAGCCTCGCCTCCACGCGGTCCGGAACAGCGACCGCCCCGGGCCGGGCCCGAGCGAGCGGATGGGGAACACGGCCGCGGCGGCCAGGGCGCCCACCGCTACCAGGAGCATCCGGCCGAGGAACCTCCGGCGCGGCGTCTCCTGCGCGAGCCGGGTGAAATCCTCGGTGAAGGCCAGGCGCTCGGCGGGGGCCGAGGTCAGGGGCTCGCGTTCCTCGACGAAGGGTCCCTGGGGAAGCAGATGCGTCCCCCACCACACGAACCCCAGGGCGAGCCCGCCCAGGGACGCTCCGATCAGCGCTCCCTCGATCTGGGGCTGGCCGCCCAGAGCGTAGACCACGGTGAGGCCGATGCTGGCCGCGGCGGAAAGGGCGAAGGCCCCACCGATGGCCCGGGCGAAGCTCCGCTGATCCCGGGCCGGCCGGTTCATTCGGATCGCTTCCCGATCCATCGGACGAACGCGACGGTCAGCAGGAGGGCTCCGCCCCACGCCGCGAGGCCCTCGGCCACCGGCCCCAGGTGGCCCAACGGCTGGCCCCCGCGATCCCGGGGATGCTGCAGATACAGGACGTAGCGAACCACCGAGTCCAGCTGGTGCTGATCGATGACGTCGGAGCCGAACTTCGGCATGTTCCCGCTCCGGACACCGGCTCCGCCGATGCGCACGGCCTCGGCGATCTCGGTGGCCGTGGCGCGCTGGAGTCCCGGCGCCTGGAGCCCGTTCGTCATCGCTCCTCCGCGCAGTCGATCGCGTACAGCGACGCCCCCTCGCCGAGGTCGCCCGCGGCTGGATCGACCGAAGGGATCGGCGGCCCGGGCCCCAGCGAGGCGACGAACGCCGTGAGCGCCCTGATCTGCGCGGGGTCGTACCGAGGGGTGGTCCGCCGGGGCTGCTTCTCCACAGTGCCGATGGGCATCCGACCGGTTCGAAGCATGAAGTCGGCCGAGGCCGCGCCCACCCCGGTGAGGGTCGGGCCGCGGGTCGTTCCTTCTCCCCGCGCACCGTGGCACCATGCGCAGTCCGCCTGATAGAGGGACCAGCCCGGCCCCTGGGTGGGCGAGGAGGTGGGCGCGACGACGGACGGCGAGGCGCGGGGCGACGCGGTCGGGGTCTGGGCCCGCCCGGTGGACCGGCCGGCCAGCAGCAGGCCGGCGCTGAGCAGGCCGGTCAGGGGCGGCGATGTCCCGGGCCTCGCCCTCGCCGATGTTCAGGTTCGGCATGTCCGTGCCCGGTTCCACCCCCTGCGGGTCCATGATCCACCGGATCAGGTTCGGCCCGCTGTTCGGAAGCTCGCCCGCGATGAAGCCGCGCCGGGCGAAGTCGGTGAGCGGCGGCCCCACGGTTCCCGAGGCGCCGCTGATCCCCGGGATCACGTGGCACGACCCGCAGCCGAGGCGTTCGATGGCGACGGCCCCCCGTTGCGGATCCCCGCCCGGAACTTGCGGAGGCGGCTCTCGGGTCGGCGTGGAAGCGCACCCCGCCACCAGGGCGAGTGAAATCGCCACTGCCACCGCTACGGCGGCTTCCGGGCAGCGGCGCGGGCGTCGGCGCTGGGCGATGCGGGCGATGAGGATCATGGGTGCGGGACCCTCCCCACCTGCCCCGCGGCGCGGGCCTCGTGTCGCCGCGACTCGGCCTCCGCGGCCCGCAGCCACCGAACGAACAGGGCGCTGGCCGCGGCGAGGTAGATCACGAAGGGCGGCACCCACATCAGGACCCCCGCCAGCTGCTGGTCCTGCAACGGGGTCAGCCCCCACGCCGAGGTCCGGCCGACGTAGAACGGGTAGATCGGAGCGGCGGCGAAGACCAGCAGCGCCCCAAGGGCTCCGCTCTGGAGCGCGCCGGTGAACACGTACACGACGTCCGCGCCCCGCGGCAGCCTCCGCGGGCCGGCCGGTCGCAGCGCCGTCCACCAGAACAGCATCCCGGCCGCCAGGAAGCCGGCGTGCTCGATGGAGTGCACGAGCGGGTTCTCCAACGCGGATTGATACAGGGACGGGATGTGCCAGGCCCACAGGACCCCCGTGGCCACGACCCAGCTCCACACCGGATGCCCGGCCAGCCGTCCCAACCACCGCAGTGCGGGACGGCGTCCCCATCGACGAAGCCGCCGCGTCCACGTTCCGCGAAGAGACTGGCCGACGACCAGGGCCGGCGCCCCGATGACGATGAGCGGCGCGGCGACCACGAGGAGCAGGAGGTGCTGAGCCATGTGCGCGGACAGCAGCGACTCGCTCAGCGCATCCACCGGGGAGATCAAGGCGATGCACAGGGCGAACAGGCCGCACGCGAACGCGACCACCTGCCGCCGGCCCACGCCCCGCCCCGCTCGATGGCCACCCCGGCTCCACAGGGCCCGCACGCCGCTCCAGTACAACCCGGCGACCGCCGCGATGGCGGCCAGCACCACGGGGTGCAGGTTCCAGGAGCTCCAGAGGTCCGCGGGGGTCACGCCGATGTCGGTCATAGCGATGTCGAACACGTCCGCAGGAAGAGCGGGGCCACGAAGCCGAACACCACCAACAGGAGGTAGATCGCCGAGGAGGCGATCCCGGCGATGGCCATGGCGTGCGCTCGGCTCCACCGCGTACCGTCCGAGATCCTCGACAGACGACGCCAGGCGCCGAATGCCATCACGCCGGCCGCGGCGATCAGCGCGGCCGCGGCCACCGTCTCGATGATCGCCCACGTCTCCAGGCGCAGGCCCAGGATCTTCGGGCCGACCCCCGGGGCGCACCCCAGCTCGAAGATCAGGTCGCCCAGGACCAGATGGGCCCCCCAGGCGAGGGGGGGGCCGAGCACCCCGAACCACTGCGCGAACGACCGGCTGGACAGGACATCGGACGCGCCGCGCTCTTGCATCATGGCCAGAGATGAGGCGATAGGTAGATCGTGGCGAAGATGAACACCCACACCGCGTCGACGAAGTGCCAGTACATGGTGACCACCTCGACGGGGAGAAAGTGCTCCGCGTCGAACCGCCGCTTCCCCGCGTAGTACTGCAGCCACAGGTTCATCAGCAACCCCACGAAGACGTGGAAGCCGTGGAAGCCCGTGATGGCGAAGAACAGCGACCCGTACACGTCGGTGGTCGGAGTGAACTCCTTCACCTTGGTCAGGTATTCGACGGCCTGAAGCCCGAGGAACGTCCCGCCCAAGGCGAAGGTGAGGGCGAGCCCCAGGCGGAGCTGCCAGATCCGTCCCTTCTTGATCCCCAGCTCGGCCCAGTGCATCGGGGCGCTGGACACCAGCAGGATCGGGGTCATCACCGAGACCAGGAAGAGCTCGGGCTTCGCGATCCCGTCCGGGGGCCACACCGGCCCGTGCCGGAAGCGCAGGTACCAGTAGCTGGTCAACAGGATGGTGAAGAACATCGCCTCGGTGGCGATCAGGAAGACCATGCCCCACCATCCCGGCGCCTTCCCCCGGTGCAACCCGGCTGGCCCGCGGATGAGGGCGGGTTCGGTGCAGGCGAGGGCCCGCCCGCGGGGCGCCTCGATCGAGCTCACCCGACGATCTCCTTGGGCCGGACCCAGGCCTGCAGCCCGCCGATGGCGATGGCCCCGCCGATCACGATCACCGGGTAGATGAGGGTGAGGAACCCGACGAAGATGCCGGTCACGCCGATCGCGGTGACCACGGGCACGAACGTGCTCTCCGGCATGGGCAGGATGGCCTCGGGCTCGGCGTCGACCACGGTGGTGCCGATCGTGACGTGCCCCTCCGCCATGGTCCGTTGCAGGTCGTGGACCCGCCGGCCCATCTCTCGGAGCTCGGGCTGGTCCCACAGGGGCGTGTTGCTGCGAACGGTGGGGATCTCCAGGAAGTTGTAGTGGGGCGGAGGAGAGCTCGTGGCCCACTCGAGGTCGGGGGCACCCCACGGGTCCGAGCCGGCCGGCGCTCCCGCCCGGAGGCTCCACAGGAAGTTGAGCACCACCACGAGGAGCCCTGCTGCCAGGACGAAGCCTCCGATCGTGGACAGCAGGTTCCACACGTCCCATCCGAGCCCACCGTGATAGGTGTAGATCCGCCGTGGCATCCCCAGCAGCCCGGCGATGTGCATCGGGAAGAAGGTCAGGTTGAATCCGAGGAAGATCAGCCAGAAGGAGACCTTGCCCCAACCTTCGTGCAGCATGCGGCCGGACATCTTGGGCGCCCAGTAGTGGATCGCGGCGAAGATGGGGAACACCGCCCCGCCGAACAGCACGTAGTGGAAGTGCGCCACCACGAAATAGCTGTCCGTGATCTGCTGGTCGAAGGGCACGGAGGCGAACATCACGCCGGTCACGCCGCCCATCACGAAGACGAAGACGAAGCCCATGATGAACAGCATCGGAGTCTTGAACACGGGGCGCCCCGAGATGATCGTGGCGATCCAGGCGAAGATCTGGACACCCGAGGGGATGGTGATGAGCATGCTTGCCGCCGAGAAGAACGCCATGGACAGGTTGGGGAGCCCCACCGCGAACATGTGGTGGACCCAGACCCCGAAGCCGATGATCGCCGTGGCCATGGTGGCGAGGGCCAGCCAGACGTAGCCGATGATCCGCCGGCGGGTGAACGCGGGGATGATCGTGGAAACGATCCCCACCGCCGGCAGGAAGATGATGTAGACGTCCGGGTGGCCAAAGATCCAGAACAGGTGCTGCCACAGGACGACATCGCCGCCCTTGGCCACCTCGAAGAAGTTGAAGCCCGCCCGGCGGTCCAGCTCGAGCATGACGTTGGCGATGGTGAGCGAGGGGAGGGCGAACACCACGGCGAACGAGGTGGCCAGGATGGCCCACACGTACAGCGGCAGGCGGGCGATCGACATGCCCGGCGCCCGCAGCTTGAAGATCGTGACGATGAAGTTGACGGACCCAACGGTGGTGGAGATGCCGAGGAACGCGAGCCCGAGCGTGTAGTAATCGATGTTCAGCCCGGGCGTGAACCTGGCCCCGGCGATCGGCACGTAGTTGAACCAGCCGTCATCCGGAGCCCGGCCGATCAGGAAGCTCGAGTACATGAAGATCCCGGCGAACAGGAAGATCCAGTACCCGAACGCATTGAGCCGGGGGAAGGCCATGTCCCTCGCCCCGATCATGAGCGGGACGAAGTAGTTGCCGAAGCCGAAGAGCATCGGCGTGACGAAGAAGAAGATCATGGTGATCCCGTGCATGGAGAACAGCTGGTTGTACGCCTCGGGGTTGAGGAGCCGTTCGTTCGGACGGGCCAGCTGGGCCCGCATGATCAGGGCCTCGATCCCTCCCGCGGTGAAGAAAAGGAACGCCGTGTAGATGTAGTGCTTGCCGATCTTCTTGTGATCGACCGAGTCGAGCCACGTTCCCAGGCCGGGAGGCTCCTCCCAGGTCTTCTCGAGGCGCTCTGACAGGCGGAGGGCGAGCGGCGTCGCCACCGGTGGCTACCTCGTGCTCTCCAGGTAGGCGATCAGGGCCTGGAGCTCCCGCGGATCGAGCTGGATGGGCGGCATGAGGTTCCCCGGCTTGAGCGACTGGGAGTCGACGATCCAGCCGCCCAGGTTCCCCCGTGTGTTCGGCACGGTCCCCGCCCCGATCGACAGCCGGGCTCCGAAGTCGGAGAGATCCGGGCCGAGCGTTCCCCGCGCCGACGTTCCCCGGATCGTGTGGCAGGCCGCGCACGGTGCTCGTTCGAACAACTGCTCTCCCTCCAACGCCATCGGGTCGGTGGGGGAGGTGGGCGTGGCGGTCTCCCGGGCCACCCATGCCTGGTAGTCGGGAGGCGCTTCCGCCACGACGTAGAAGATCATCTGGGCGTGCTGGAGCCCGCAGAACTCCGCGCACTGTCCCCGGTAGACGCCCGGCCGGTCGGCCTCGATGGTCATGGTGTTGGTGCGTCCGGCGATCAAGTCGGTCTTGCCGGTGAGCTGGGGCACCCAGAAGCTGTGCAGGACGTCCTGCGTGGTCAGCCGGAGTCGCACGCGCTGACCCACCGGGACGTGGATGTCGTTCGCCGTGACGATCCCTTCCCTCGGGTAGCGGACCTCCCACCACCACTGATGGCCGATCACGTCGATGGTCACGGCGTCCGGTCCGGCCGGCTGGGACAGGGCCGCGATGTCGCGCAGGGTCCATATCCACAGCGCGGTGAGGATGATGACGGGGAACGCCACGCCCCCGCCGAACATCAGCGCGTGGGCCCACCTGGGCTCCTCGCCGGGCCCTCCCCGCCGGCCCCGTCGGACCGCCCCCACCAACAGCAACGCACCGACCACCAGCACGACCGCCGCCGAAACCGCGAACATGAACCACCACAGCGTGGCGATCCGGTGCGCTCCCGGTCCGTGCGGGTCCAGCGTGGAGGGAGCGTTGGCGCACCCTGCGGTTGCCATGAATGCAAGGACGACGGACCCCGCGGACAGGGCGGTCCGTCGTGTCGGAGGCGCGTGCACCGGCAACCTTCCTACCCGGAGGCGGTCGGCGGAAACGGAAGGGCGCTTGCTTCGTTATGGACTCGGCCCGACGCCCGTGTCAAACTCGCCGTTGCCGCTAGGCTGTGCCGACCTTGCCCACAGGATCGATCCTCGGCCATCCCGTCCTCCGGGTCGAAGACCCCGGGCTGATCACGGGCGCCACGCGCTTCGTCGACGACCTCCCCGCGGACGGAGCCCTGTACGCGTCCTTCGTGCGCTCTTCGGTGGCCCACGCCCGCCTTCTGGGCGTCGACGGGAAGGACGCGGCCGCGATGCCGGGGGTGGTCGGGGTCTTCACGTCGGCCGATCTGGGCCTCGGCTCGCTCGGCTCGGGGATGGTGCCGGATGCGTTCGCCCAGCCGGTGCTGGCCTCCGGCACGGTCCGGTTCGTGGGAGAGGCGATCGCGGTGGTCGTGGCGGAGACGCGGGTGCAAGCGGCCGACGCGGCCGAGGCGGTGCTCGTCGACTACGACCCGCTTCCCGCCCTGGTGGATCCGATCCGAGCCGCCGAGCCGGGCGCGCCCGTGCTGTTCCCCGATCACGGGAGCAACGTGGCCATGGAGAGCTCCTTCGGCGACCCGGACCCGCTGGCGGGAGCTGAGGTGGTCGTGGAAGGCCGATTCGTCAATCAGCGCCTGGCCCCCGTGCCCCTGGAGACGAACTCGGTCCTGGCCGTGCCCGGCGGCGACGAGGACGGGCTGACCATGTGGGTCTCCTGCCAGGCTCCCCACTACACGCGGTCGGGGCTGGCGGAACCGATGCGGGTCGATGAGTCGAAGCTGCGGATCGTGGCGCCTGCCGTCGGCGGTGGCTTCGGCGCGAAGATCGACGTCTACCCGGAGCACGTGGTGGTGGGGGCGCTGGCTCGCCGGCTCGGCCGGCCGGTCAGGTGGACGGAAACGCGCTCGGAGAGCATGACCGCCATGACGCATGGGCGCGGACAGGTCCAGGAGGTCCGCATCGGTGGCACGCGCGGCGGCGATATCACCGGGCTGCGCCTGCGGATCGTCGGGGACGGGGGCGCGTATCCGGGACAGGCCGCGTTCCTCCTGCTCCTGACCCAGCTCATGGCCTCCGGCGTCTACCGGATCCCCAAGATCGGCGGAACGCTGACGTGCGTGGCGACGAATACGACCCCGGTCAACGCCTACCGCGGGGCCGGCCGCCCCGAGGCCGCGGCCATGATCGAGCGCTCCGTGGACCTGCTGGCGGCGGAGCTGGGCATGGACCCGGTCGAGGTCCGGCGGAAGAACCTGGTGCCGGCGGACGACTTCCCCCACACCACGGCGAGCGGGGCCACGTACGACGTGGGCGACTACGAGCGGGCCCTGGACGAAGCGCTGTCGCTGGCCGGCTACGAAGGGCTGCGCAAGGACCAGACGGAACGCCGGGCCCGCCGGGATCGAGTCCAGCTCGGGATCGGGGTCAGCTGCTACGTGGAAGTGACCGCGTACGGCCTGGGCTCGGAGCTCGGTGCGGTGGAAGTGCATCCCGACGGGTCGGTCACGGTGCAGACGGGGACCTCACCGCACGGCCAGGGCCATGCCACCGCCTTCAGCCAGATCGCCGCCGAGCTCCTGCACGTTCCGATCGAGGCCATCACGGTTGTGCACGGCGACACGGCGCTCATCCCGAGGGGAGACGGGACCATGGGCTCCCGATCCGGCCAGGTTGGGGGCAGCGCCGTCGTCCGGGCTGCCGAGGCCGTCCTGGACAAGGCGCGGCGGGTCGCTGCCCATCTCCTGGAGGCGGGTCCCGAGGACGTGGTGGTATCCGACGACGGGCGCGTGGGGATCGCCGGCGTTCCCGACCGGGCGTTCACGTGGGCCGAGCTGGCCCAGGCGGCGTCCGATCCGGCGCGGCTCCCAGAGGGGATGGATCCGGGGCTCGTCTCGAATGAGACCTTCTCCCAGGACGCCAACGGGACCTACCCGTTCGGCGCCCACGTCGCCGTCGTGGACGTCGATACCGAGACCGGAAGGGTTCGCCTGCTCCGGCACGTCGCCGTGGACGACTGCGGCCGCATCCTCAACCCGTTGCTGGTCGAGGGACAGGTCCACGGCGGGCTGGCCCAGGGGATCGCCCAGGCGCTCTTCGAGGAAGTCCTGTTCGACGAGAGCGGGACTCCCCTCACCGGCAATCTCATGTCCTACGAGATCCCGAGCGCGGCCGAGCTGCCGTCGTTCGAGACCGCTCACACGGTGACCCCGACCACTGCCAACCCCCTGGGAGCGAAGGGGATCGGCGAGTCCGCCACGATCGGATCGACCCCAGCGGTCCAGAGCGCGGTGATCGACGCCCTGTCGCACCTCGGCGTCCGCCACATCGACATGCCGCTCTCGCCCGAGCGCGTGTGGCGGGCCATCCGCGACGCACGCTGACAGCGTTGCGGCCCGTCCTGAGGACGGGCAAGCTAGGACCGCATGGACGTCGAGGTGCTGGTCACGCCCGGGCTCGGTGACAACAGCTACCTCGTCTCCTCCGGAGGAGAAGCCGTCCTGATCGATCCCCAGCGGGACGTGGAACGCTTCCTCACCGCGGCCGCATCGAAGTCCGTGGTCATCCGCGAGGTGCTCGAGACCCACGTCCACAACGACTACGTCTCCGGGGCGCTGGAGATCCGAGCGGCCACGGGGGCAGACCTCGCCGGTCCGGCCGGAGGGCGGTACGAGTTCCCCATCCGCGGGTTGTCCGACGGCGACGACGTGAAGGTGGGAGACCTTCGCCTGGTGGCCATGGAGACGCCCGGCCACACCCCGGAACATCTCTCGTATCTCGTCTTCGAGGACGCGGCCGACACGCCGGCCGCCGTGTTCACCGGGGGCAGCCTGATGGTGGGTGGGGCCGGCCGCACGGACCTCCTGGGCGCCGGTCTGGCGGACGAGCTTGCCCGCGCCCAATACCGGACGCTCCACCGCCTGGCCCACCTGCCCGACGAGGTGGAGGTCTATCCGACCCACGGCGCGGGCAGCTTCTGCGGCACGGGGCCCGCTCCCCGAGAGCGCACCTCCACGATCGGAACCGAGCGACGGCTGAACCGGGCGTTGGCCGCCGGGAGCGAGGACGCGTTCGTTCGCCAGCAGCTCTCGGACCTCATGGCGTACCCGGCTTACTACCGTCACATGGCCCCGATCAACCGATCGGGCCCCGGCCTCGTCTCGGCGATCCAGCCCCCCCGCCCGCTCTCCCCCGACCAGGTCGCCCGGCTCCGCGACGGCGGGGCGTGGGTCGTGGACGGCCGCTGGCGCGTGCCGTTCGCCCGCGCGCACATCCCCGGATCGATCAACGTCGAGCTGGACGACACGTTCGGCAGCTACGTGGGATGGGTCATGCCGTTCGCGGCGCCGCTCCTGATGGTCCTGCCGGACCCGGTGGATGAGTCCCTGGGCGAGGCCACGACCCAGCTCCTTCGGGTCGGATACGAACGGGTGGAGGGATACCTGGCCGGCGGCATCGGCGCGTGGCGCGACTCCGGCCGGCCGGTTGCCTCCTATCGGGTCGCCGGGCTCGAGGAGCTGTGCCGAGCCCGTCGAGCGGGACGGGTCGCCCATCTGCTGGACGTGCGGCAGGAGGTCGAGTGGGACCGTGGGCGGATCCCGAACAGCACGCACGTGTTCGTGGGCGATCTTCCCGACCGGCTCGGGGACGTCCCCCGGGATGGGGAGGTTTGGACGATCTGCGCCACCGGCCACCGGGCCGCGTTGGCGTCCAGCCTCCTCGACCGGGATGGGATCGCCGTCCGCCTGGTGGAGGGAACGGGGGTCGACGACTTCCTCCGGCAGTGCAGCGACCCGCTCTAACCAGCACGGCCTGAGGTAGCCTTGAGGCCGCGTGGCTTCCCTCACGGATCCCGACGCCCTCCTCGACGAACACAAGCCCGATGCCGGCCGCACCGGGGCCGCACCGGCCGTGCAGCTGCGGGCGATCACCCGGGTGTTCGGCGTAGCCCCCGCCCTGGTCCGGGTCGACCTCCGGGTGGAGGCCGGGGAGGTCCTCCTCCTCCGCGGGCCCAACGGCGCGGGGAAGTCCACGCTGCTGGGGGTGATCGCCACGGCCATCTCGCCGACGTACGGGTCGGGAACGGTGTTCGGCCTGGACCTGGTCGCGGGGCGCGACGAGATCAGGCGGCGTTCGGAGCTCGTCGGACACCGGACGCGTCTCTACGAGGACCTCTCGGCTACGGAGAACCTCCGGTTCGTCTGCGCCCTCCATGGAGCGGACGAGCGACGGGTGGACCCCGCGCTCGAGCGCGTGGGGCTCGCCCCCGTGGCCGGCGACCGGGTGCGCGGCTACTCACAGGGCATGCGGCAGCGAGTGGCGCTGGCGCGGGCGTTCCTCCGGTCGCCGGATCTGCTGCTGCTGGATGAGCCCTACGCGGGCCTCGACGACCCCGCCAAGGACCTCGTCGACGAAGAGATCCGGGCGACGCGAGCGCGAGGCGGCACGGTCATCGTGGCGACCCACGATCCGACCCGGGGCTCGGCCGCCACCCGGTCCCTGTACATGGACGGAGGCCGGTTGCTGCCGGAGCTGCGAAGGGCGGCCCGATGAGCGCGCTGGGGCAGGCGCTGGCCATCGCGAAGAAAGACTTGCGGATCGAGGTCCGAGGACGCCACGTGGCCGGGACCATCCTCCCGTTCGCCGGGACGTTGCTCATCGCCTTCGGGCTCTCCCTCGGGCCCGGACGATCCCTCCTTCGACAGACCGCCCCCGGCCTGCTGTGGCTGGCGGTCCTGTTCGCCTCCGTCCTTGCCTTTCGGCAGGCCTATCAGGCCGAAGGAGAGGACGGGGCCTTCGAGAGCTTGATCCTTGCGCCCATCGACAAGGCGTCGGTCTTCCTGGGAAAGGCCGCGGCCGTCGTCGTGGAGCTGCTTGCCCTGGAGGCCGTGGTCGTCGGGCTCGTGGTCGTGCTGTTCGATCTCCCCGTCGGTCACGCCCCGGTGGTCCTGGCCGGTGCGTTCGTCCTCGGGACGATCGGCCTGGCGGTGGTGGGAAGCCTGTTCGGCGCCCTCGCCGAGATGCCGCGGACGAGGGAGGCAATCTTCCCGCTCCTGGTGCTCCCGCTCTGCACTCCCGTGCTCGTCGCCGGCGTCAAGGCCACCGAGCTCGCCACCACCGGCCCCGCGGGACAGGCCGGATCCTGGCTCGGCCTGCTCCTGGCCTTCGACGTGGTGGTGACCGGCGTGGGGTCGCTCCTGTTCGTGTACCTCGTGGAGGATTGATGAGCACGGCCGAACGGTTGATGTCCTCCCTCACGGCCCGTCGAGGCGAGAGGGTCCTCGCCTGGCTCGCCGTGGGCGCCGTGGGCGTGAGCGCGGTGCTCTCCCTGGTCGCGTCGCCGCCCGACGCGGAGCAAGGGGGGCTGATCCGGCTGATGTACGTCCACGTCCCGGCAGCCTGGGTGGCGTACCTCGCCTTCGCCGTCGTGTTCGTGGCGAGCGTCGCCTACCTCCGGACCCGGAAGACCCGATGGGATCGGGTGGCCGCCGCCTCCGCTGAGGTCGGTGTCCTGTTCACCGCCCTCACCATCGTGCTGGGGTCGATCTGGGCCAAGCCGGTGTGGGGCACGTGGTGGACGTGGGACCCCCGCCTCACCACGACGGCCATCCTGCTGGTCATCTACGTCGGCTACCTGGCGGTTCGCCGCCTCCCGGACAACCCCGCCCGGCGGGCCAGGTGGGCCGCGGTCGTGGGGATCGTCGGGTTCGTCGACGTCCCGATCGTCCATCTGTCGGTCCGGTGGTGGCGGTCGCTGCATCAGGCCCCCGCCCGGTTGATCGGCGTCCCCGATGTCTCCGGCTCCATGGGGGTGGCGCTCGGCGTCGGGTTCATCGCGTTCACCCTCGTCTACCTCTACTTCATGGCCCTGCGCCTTCGGGTGGGCCGACTGGAGGAGCGGGTGGTGGCGGAGGCCCTGTCGCCCCGGATCGGGCAGCCCGCCGAAGCATTGATGGAGGAGCCGGCCCGTGGCTGAGACGCTCGCCGCGGCCCGGTACGCCGGATACGTGGTCGCCGGGTATCTCATCGCGGGAGTCGGCCTGGGCGCCTATGCGCGTCTGCTGTTCCACCGGGCCCGGCGGGCTCGGGCCCGCGCGGCGGCCATGGTTGCGCGGCGAGCCGGCCCGCAGAGATGAGGCGGGGCCGGCTCCTGTTCGTCCTGGCGGTGGTGGGAGCGAGCCTCGGCTGGGTGGCGGCGAAGGGACTCTCCGGGAATCTCGTCTACTACCTGACGCCCACCGAGTTGCTGAAACAGGGGTCATCCGCCGTGGGCGACCGGGTGCGGCTGGGCGGGCTCGTGCAGCCTGGATCGGTGGAGCGATCGGGATCGACCGTCCGGTTCGTGGTCACCGACGGGACCACCCGCATGACGGTGGTCGACACGGGAGGGGTTCCTTCGTTGTTCCGTGACGGTCG
>VAYG01000048.1:22732-30189 GCA_005885015.1 Actinomycetota bacterium
ACCGTCTTGGTCAAGCACTCGGATTGCTACCGGCCGCCCGCTCCGGGGACGACGCCCGCGGCCTACAACCCGGACGAGAGGTGCTCGTAGTGGACCGGCTGGGGACCCTCGCCCTGCTCCTCGGTCTCGTCCTGGCCGTCTACGGCCTGGTGGCCTCGGTGATCGGCGCGCGAAGGGAACGCCCCCTGCTCGTCGAGAGCGCCCGAACCACGGCCTACTCGTTGCTGGGGCTGGTCGCCGCGGCAAACGGGGCCATGCTCGCGGCCATCCTGGCCGGCGACTACTCGATCAAGTACGTCGCGGAGAACTCCAGCCGGGCCACGCCGACGTTCTTCAAGGTGCTCTCCCTGTGGTCGGCCGACGAGGGATCGCTCCTGCTGTGGAACCTCGTCCTGGCCGGGTATATCGCGTCGGTCGCGTTCCGGTTCCGCCGGCGCCGCCCGGAGACGCTTCCCTGGGCCCTGGCGGTGATGTACGGGGTCTCCGCGTTCTATCTCCTGCTGGTCCTCGGCCCGACCTCACCGTTCCAGCGGCTGTCGGTGGCGCCGGCCGACGGCCGAGGGCCTCTCCCGTTGCTCCAGAACCACCCGCTGATGGCCGTCCACCCGCCCTTCCTGTATCTGGGGTTCATCGGGTTCACCGTCCCGTTCGCCTTCGGCCTGGCCGCCCTGTTGTCGGGGCGGCTCTCCGACCAGTGGATCCGGCTGACCCGCCGGTGGACGCTGACCGCCTGGATCTTCCTCACGATCGGCCTGGTCCTCGGAGCGCTGTGGTCCTACGGGGTCCTGGGATGGGGCGGCTACTGGGCGTGGGACCCCGTGGAGAACGTGGCGCTCCTACCGTGGCTCATGGCCACGGCGTTCCTGCATTCGGTGGTGATCCAGGAGCGCCGAGGCATGCTGAAGGTCTGGAACCTCTGCCTCGTCGTGGGGACGTTCGCGTTGACGACGTTCGGGACGTTCCTCACCCGTGGCAGCATCCTCTCCTCCGTCCACGCCTTTGCCCAGTCGCTGGTGGGGCCGATGTACCTGGGGTTCCTGGTGGCGGTCCTGGTGGTCGGGTTCGGGCTGATCGCCGCGCGGTCCTGGCGTCTCGCGTCCGCCGCCCGGCTCGACTCCGCGCTGTCGCGCGAGTCGGCCTTCCTCGGCAACAATCTCGTCCTGTTGGGGATCACGTTCGTGGTTCTGCTCGGTACGATCTTCCCGCTCGCCCTCGAAGCGCTCACCGGCCGGCAATCGACCGTTGGGGGTCCCTACTTCGTCCAGACGACCGCCCCCCTGCTGATCCTGCTGCTGTTCCTGATGGGCGTGGGACCCCTCCTGCCCTGGCGGCGGGCCAGCCCCGCTCAGCTGCGCCGACGGGCCGCTGGCCCCGCCGCGGTGGGAGCGGTCACCCTTGCGATCCTGGCGGCCGCCGGCATGCGCGGCGTGGCCGCGGCGGCCGCGTTGGGCCTGGCCGCGTTCGTCCTGGCGGCCAACGTCGCGGAGCTCTGGCGGGGGGTCCGGGCGTTCGCCCGGGCCACGTCGAAGAGGTTCCTGCCAGCGATCCCCGAGGCGGTGGCCCGGAACCGCCGGCTGTACGGCGGGCTCGTCGTCCACATCGGAGTGGCCGTGGCGGCCATCGCCATCACCGTCTCCAGCTCGTTCGGGCGCCAGACCGAGGTGACCCTGGCCAGGGGGGAGCAGACGACCTTCGCCGGCTACGTCCTCCGATACGAGGGGCAGCGCGTCCTCAGCCAGCCGCAGCGCACGGTCCTCGTGGCCGACGTCGCCGTGTCTCGCGGGGGGCGATCCGTGGGCGGGGTCACGCCCTCGCTCAACCAGTATCCGGGCGGGAACGAGCTGATCGGGACGCCCTCGATCCGGTGGGGTGTGACCAAAGACCTGTATGCCTCGGTGATCGCGTTCGAGGGGCTGGACGGCGAGAGCGCGACGTTCCGGTTCTTCGACAACCCCGGCGTCATGTGGTTGTGGGTGGGTGGTGCGATCGTGGCCATCGGGGGCCTGGTGGCCGCGTGGCCCGGACGGCGCCGCCTCCCCGTGCCGCCGCCGATGGCTGCCGAGCGCCGTCTGGCCGAGGTGGGCTAGGCGATGGATCCGCGGGGACCGGCGAGCCACCCATCGGGGCTCGAGGCGACCGGCCGGTGGACGAGGCGCCGGAAGCGCTGGGTCGTCCTGGCCGGGACGCTCGGCGGCGTGGCGCTGCTCAGCGTGCTCCTCGGCTTCGGGCTGTCGCGCGACCCCACGCTCATCCGATCTCCGCTGCTGGGCAGGCCCGCTCCGGACTTCTCGCTCCGGGCCCTCGACGGGACGGATTCGATCCGGCTGTCCGATCTCCGGGGGCAGGTGGTGGTGATCAACTTCTGGGCGTCGTGGTGCGCCGAGTGCCGGGTGGAGCACCCCGTACTCGCGGCCACCTGGGATCGCTATCGAGAGCAGGGCGTGGTGGTCCTGGGGATCGCCTTCCAGGACCGCCCCTCGGCGTCGCGGGCCTACCTCTCCGAGCTCGGCGGCGGGTGGCCGCAGCTCAGCGACCCGGGCGAGCGGACCGCGCTGGCCTACGGCGTGTACGGGGTGCCGGAGACGTTCGTGGTCGCCCCGGACGGCCGGGTCATGTTCAAGCAGGTGGGGGCGGTGAACTACGGGGCCCTCACCGACGAGATCGAGCGCCTCGTGGCCACGACGTGAGCGCCCGGCACGGGATGCGGTGGCCGACGGCCGCCCTCGCCGGAGCGGTGATCGTGGCCGGGGCGGCCCTGGCGGTGGTCGCGGCGCGGGGCGAGCCGAGTCCCCGCACGCTGGAGGGGCGGGTGCATGCGGTGGCCTCCACCCTTCGCTGTCCCGTCTGCCAGAACCTGTCCGTGGCGGACTCGCCGTCGTTGCTGGCCCAGCAGATGCGTTCCACCATCGCCAAGGAGCTCCAGGCCGGCCGATCGCCGGATGAGATACGCGGAGAGTTCGTGGCCGGCTACGGCGAATGGATCCTGCTCGCCCCGCCGAAGCGCGGGATCGACCTGGTCGCCTGGCTGATCCCGATCCTGCTGATGGCGGGGGGCGCCGCGTGGGCCGGCCTGGCCGTGGTCCGGTGGACCAGAGGCAGCGTGCCGGCCCCCATCGCGTCGAACGCCGCCACCGGCCCAGGTCTGCCGCCGGGCGATCGCGTCCTGTTGGAGCGGGCCATCAGATCTGTGTCCGACGAGGAGCCCGAATGACCTGGGTCATCGTGGCGGCGTCGGCAGCGTTGGTGGCGGTGGCCGCGGCGGGCATCCTGCGTCCCTTCGCCGCCCCCCGTGCCCTGACGCTGGAACGCCTGGCCGATCCGCTGGACGACGAGCGGCGTGGTTTGCTTCGGACGCTGCTGGACCTGGATGAGGAACGGGCGACCGGCCAGTTGGGCGACGAGGTCTACGGAGCCCTCCGCTCCGAAACCGAGTCGCGGGCCGTGGCGGTCCTCCGGGCGCTCGAGGCCCGGGACGGAGCCGGGGACCTCGGCGCCGGGCTGAAGGCGCTCAGGGCCGGCCCCGATGGAAACGGGACCAGCCGCGCCACGCCCGGGGGGACCGATCGACGGAGGGTCCTGCTGATCGTGGCCGCGGTCGGCGTGGCCGTGGCCGTGACACTGCCGCTCCTGCTTGGTGCGTTGCGGAACCGGGAGGCCGGCCAGCCGATCACGGGGGGAGCCGCCGCGGCGGGGCCGCTCTCCTTCTTCGAGCAGCGGGTGGCCCAGCACCCGACGGACGTGGCCGCCCGGCTCGACCTGGCCGATCGGTATCTGGAGATCGGCGAGCCGAAGTCGGCCGTGTCCCAGTATCTGGAGGTGCTGAGGCTCGACCCGGCCAACGCCGAAGCGCACGCCGAGCTGGGGTTCGTCCTCTATCGCGCGGGCCGCGCGCAGGATGGGCTCAGGGCCGTGCAGCAGGCCCTCGACCGGGACCCCACCTACCCCCAGGCGCTGTACTACGAGGGGATCATCCTGTTCCGCGGATTGCACCGACCCGCGGAGGCCGCCACGGCGTTCCAGGCCTACCTGAGCGCCGCTCCCTTCGGCGCCCACCGCGACGAGGTGGCCGGGCTCCTCCAGGAGGCGAGGCGGGGGAGCTGACCGCGTGGGGTCCCGGCTCAGGCCTGAGCCGGGGCTGGTTCGATGGAGACGTCGAGCGGCTCGGCGAACGATTCGCCGGCTGAATACGTGCGCCACTGGCCGTTCTCGCGCACGGACGCCTTCCCCGCGCCCATCACCCGCCATTCCCTCCCGTCGCCGACCATCGCGGTGTGCTCGTCGACGGCGACCAGCTTCCGGTCGACCGGGACGGAGGCGATGATCATCGCCCTGAGCCCGGGGACGAATCTGTCCAAGGCATCCCAGTGCGGGCCGAAGTGGACGCCGGGGAACAGCGCCAACCCGGGCTTCCAGAAATCGCGGACACCGCGCATGTGGGCCGCGCTGTCGGGGGCCACCTCGCCCAGGCAGGCGATGCCCGCGCTGCATCCGGCGTATGCGAGCCCGCGGCGCATCGCCGGGAGCAGCTCGCTCCAGAAACGCGATCCACGGAGCACGCCGGCGAGGTAGGCGGGGTTCCCGCCGGAGAAGAACACCATCGAGGCGTTGACCAGCGGCTTGGAGAAGCTCGATCGATCGGCGTCCTCTCGGGTCTTCAGTGGGACCACCTGGGCCGGGATGCCCAGCTGCGCGTAATGGTCGAGCCCCAGGTTCGCCCATCCGTCGAAGATCGGGTCTCCCTCGGGCGCGCTGGCCGTGGGAAGGACGAGAACGGAACCGTCGCCGGTGGCCCTGCCGAGGAGCCAGCGATCCACCTCCTCCGTCCACGGCTCGAACTCACCGGAACCGAGGAGGGCGAGAGAGAGTTGCTCGGCGTTGCTCCCGGAGCTCATTCCCCTCACGGCGCGCCCGCCCCGACGGGGGAGCGGGGGGCGATGTCCACCATGCGTTGGACCGCCCGGGCGGCCCGCCGGCGGATGGGCTCGGGCACGGTGACCTCGAAGACACCCTCGCGGAGCGAGCGGAGCAGTTTCGCCGGGGTGATCCGCTTCATGTACTGGCAGATGGCCAGCTCGTTCACCGCCTGGAAGTCCTTGTCCGGGTTGGCTTTCCGGAGCTGATGGAGGATACCGGTCTCGGTGGCCACCAGGAAGCGGGATGCGGAGGACTCCTTCGACTCCCGGACCATGCCCCCCGTGGACAGGACCTTGGTCCGATCGCCGGGGAGCTCGCCTTCGCCCAACAGGTACATGGCCGCGGTCGAACATCCGCACTCGGGATGGATCATGAGCTCGGCGTCGGGATCGGCTTCCATCTTGGCCCGCATCTCCTGGGCCCCGATGCCGGCGTGGACGTGGCACTCGGCCAGCCACAGGTGCAGCTTGCGGCCGGTCTCCCGCTCGACATGTGCGCCGAGGAACATGTCGGGGAGGAACAAGATCTCCTGGTCCGCGGGGAGCGAGCGGACCACCTCCACCGCGTTGGAGGAGGTGCAGCACACGTCCGACTCGGCCTTGACCGCGGCCGACGTGTTCACGTAGGCCACGACCATGGCCCCCGGATGTTCGTCCTTCCACCGGCGGACGTCCTCGGCGGTGATCGAGGAGGCGAGCGAGCAGCCGGCATCGAGGTCGGGGATCAGCACGGTCTTGGCGGGAGACAGGATCTTCGCGGTCTCGGCCATGAAGTGGACCCCGCAGAAGACGATCGTGTCGGCCTGGGTCTCCGCGGCCTGCCGGGAGAGCTGGAGCGAATCGCCAACATGGTCCGCAACGTCCTGGATCCACGGCACCTGGTAGTTGTGGGCGAGGATGACCGCGCGGCGCTCGGCGGCGAGCCGGCGCACCTCCCGGGCCCATCGTTCGAACTCAGTGGACATCGATCACCTCGAGTGAGAGGTCCAGGGAGGGCGCGGAGTGAGTGATCCGACCCACGGAGATGACCCGCGCACCCGCCTGCACGAGCAATGGTACCGAATCGAGGGTGATTCCCCCGGAGACCTCGAGCCTCCGCGCGTCGCCAACGCGCTCCACCGCCGCCCGCACCAGGTCCGGGGTGGGGTTGTCCAGCAGGATCCGGTCGGCTCCCGCGCCCAGTGCCTCGTCGAGCTGGTCGAGCGTGTCGACCTCGACCTCGACGGGGAGGCCCCCGGCCTTCGCCTGGCGCACGGCCTCGACCACGCCGCCCGCCACGCGGATGTGGTTGTCCTTGATCAGGACCGCGTCGGACAGGGAGGCACGATGGAGCGACCCTCCCCCCGCCGCCACCGCCCCTCGCTCCAGCGACCGCAGGCCCGGGGTCGTCTTGCGCGTGCACAGGACCTCGGCGGGCCGCGCCGCCTCGACGAACTTCCGGGTCAGCGTGGCCACGCCGGACAGATGGGCCAGGAAGTTGATGGCCACCCGCTCGGCTCGCAGCACCGATCGAGCCGGCCCCCGGACCGAGGCGAGCACGTCCTCCGGCCGAACCTGGTCGCCGTCCCGGACCTTCCAGTCGACGTCCACGGGGCCGAGCCCGTCCTGGTCCGCCACGATCCCGAAGACCATCTGGGCGGCGCCCCTGCCGGCCACCACCCCTTCTGCCTTCGCCCGGATCTCCGCCCGGCACCAGGCCGATTCCGGGATCGTCAGCACCGTGGTCACGTCGCCGGCCGGGGCATCCTCGGCCAGAGCGATTTCCACGACCTGGCGGAGGTTCATGGCGAGAGGGGGCGGGTGTAGCTCTCGACCTGGGAGCGGACCCGGAACCCCAGGCGCTCGTACAAGTTTTGCGGCGCTCCGCCCCGTTCGGCCAGCAGGAACACATGCCGGTCGCCGGAACCGAGGCTCGACCGGACCGCGGCGGTGACCGTGGCGGTGGCGACGCCCCGCCGGCGCGCCGAGGGCATGGTCACCACGTTGTCCAGATAGCCGACGCCCTCCAACGCGAGGAGGCTCGTGTACCCCGCCCGCTGGCCGTCGATCCGGCCGACGAACCAGCGCAGCCCGCAGGGCAGGAACACCTTTCGAGTCCTCGCCACCAGCTGGTCGAGGACGTCGTCGGACAAGAGCTCGGTGCCGAACTCGCGCAGGCTCTCCCGGTACCAGGCCCAGAACGACGCGTCCGGCTCGGTCAGCTCCTCGACGGCCGGGTCGCCGGTCGGGGACGGGGCCGGCTTCGAACCCTCGAAGACCATGACCACGTCGGGGTCGGGCCGCTGTCCCACCCGCCGGAACTCGTCGAGCGCCGGGCTGTCGTTCCCCGTTTCCCAGAACTCCACGTGCTCGTAGAGGGCGCCGGCGCGCCGCAGGGCGGGGGTCAGCGCGCCGCGGAGATCGCTCGTGGTGAGGCCGGGCGCGGGCTCCAGCACGGCCGCGTTGTTGGCGTCCCACACCAGGGGAAAGCGGTCATCGGTGGCCACGGCGCCCCACGGCGTCCGGGTGGTCGTCTGGCCCACCTCGATGGACGCGTACCAGAAC
>VAYG01000048.1:30194-30588 GCA_005885015.1 Actinomycetota bacterium
TGACGAAGTCGGGCACGCTCACGTCGGGCGGCGGTTGAACTCCGTGGCGCTGGCCTGGTCGCGTGGACGGACCACAATCTCGTCGATGTTCACGTGGGAGGGGCGGGTCACGGCCCACGCGATACAGTCCGCCACGTCCTCGGGGGCCAGTGGGGTCAGCCCCTCGTACACCTTGCGGGCCCGGTCCGCGTCGCCCTTGAAGCGGACCAGGCTGAACTCCGTGCCTCCGACGAGTCCCGGATCGATCTCCGTGACCCGGATCGGCTTGCCCAGCAACTCGAGCCGCAGCGTCCTGGTCAGCGCCCGTTCGGCGTGCTTCGCCGCCGTGTAGCCGGCCCCTCCCGCGTACAGCTCGAACCCGGCCACGCTGCCGACCACGACCACGTGCCCATCC
>VAYG01000164.1 GCA_005885015.1 Actinomycetota bacterium
CCCTGCCCGTGCCACTTGACACCCTCGGCGATCGGCGTTAATTTACCGTCCCTAAGTTAGTGACGATAGGCTATCGCCGAGAGGCGACGATCTCGAGGAGGCCGAACATGCTGGGGCGTCTGGCACGGTTCACGGTGAAGCGACGGCGCATGGTGCTCCTGGCATCCCTGGTCGCCCTGGTTGCGGCTGGGGCCTTCGGGGGCAGCGTCTTCTCGAACCTGAAGAACGGAGGGTTCACCGACCCGGGGTCGGAATCGGAGCGGGCCAAGGCCATCCTGGAGCGCACGTTCCACGCGGGCGAGCCGAACCTGGTGCTCCTGGTTACCGCCCGGCAGGGCTCGGTCGACGATCCAGCGGTGGCTCAGGCCGGGGTGGCGCTGACCCGCCGGCTCGCGGGCGAGCGGGGGATCGACCAGGCGTTCTCTTACTGGACCCTCGGCTCGCCGCAGCCCCTACGGTCGAAGGACGGCCTGGAGGCCATGGTGCTGGCCCGCATCGGCGGCGACGACGAGACGGTGCGAAACCGCGTCGAAGAGCTCTCTCCCCGGTACACCCGAACCGACGGAACCGGTCCGATCACCGTCCAGGTCGGCGGCCAGGCTGAGGTCTTCCGCCAGGTGGGGAGCCAGGTCGAGCAGGATCTCCGGAAAGCCGAGACCATCACGTTCCCGGTCGTGCTCCTGCTGCTGGTACTGGTGTTCGGGAGCCTGATCGCCGCGGGGATGCCACTCGCGGTGGGTGCGTTCGCCGTGGTCGGAACGTTCCTGGCCCTCAACCTGCTGACCCGGCTGACCAACGTGTCGATCTTCTCGATCAATCTCACAACCGCGCTGGGCATCGGGCTCGGGATCGACTACAGCCTGTTCATCGTCTCCCGGTTCCGGGAAGAGCTTCGGGGCGGGCTCGGAGTAAGCGACGCGGTGGTCCGCACCGTGCAGACCGCGGGGAGGACGGTCCTGTTCAGCGCCCTCACCGTGGCCATCTCGCTGGCGGCGCTGATGATCTTCCCTCTGTACTTCCTCCGGTCCTTCGCCTACGCGGGGATCGCCGTGGTGGCGCTGGCGACGGCCGCGGCGATCGTCTCGCTGCCGGCCCTCCTCGCGGTGGTCGGCACCCGGATCGACCGGTTCGTGCTGTTCCGCCGGAGGGCGAAAGAGGTCGGCGAGGGGTTCTGGCACCGGCTGGCCACCTCGGTCATGGGCCGGCCGATCCCGTACGCCGTCGCCGTCATCGCGGTGCTGCTGATCCTCGGGGCGCCGTTCCTCGGCGTGAAGTTCGGCCAGCCCGACGACCGGGTCCTCCCGGCGTCGGCCTCCAGCCGGCAGGTCCAGGACCAGATCCGGACGAACTTCCCCTCGCAGGAGGCGGCCGCCCTCGAGGTCGTTGCGCCGACCGCGGGACCGCCCTCGGCCACGCGGGACTCGGCGGTCCAGGCCTACGCGATCCGCCTCTCCTCGCTCCCCGGCGCCGCCCGAGTGGACGCCCTGACCGGCTCCTATATCGCCGGGCGGCAGGTGGCCGGGCCGAACCCGGCCTCGGTCCGCTTCTCCAACCCGTCGGGGACGTGGCTGTCCGTGGTGCCCTCGGTGGAACCCCAGTCGCCCGCCGGCGAGCGGCTGGTCAAGGCGGTGCGGGCCACGCCGGCGCCCTTCGCCGTCCTGGTGACGGGGCCGTCGGCGCAGCTGGTTGACTCGAAGGCCAGCATCGGGGGGCGCCTGCCGCTTGCCGCGCTGATCATCGCCCTCACTACGTTCGTGATCCTGTTCCTCATGACGGGCAGCGTGGTCGTCCCGCTCAAGGCCATCGTTCTGAACGTGCTCAGCCTCTCCGCCACGTTCGGAGCGATGGTGTGGATCTTCCAGGAGGGGCACCTCGCGTCCAGCCTGGGCTTCACCCCGACCGGTACGATCGACAGCACGAGCCCGGTGCTCATGTTCTGCATCGCGTTCGGCCTGTCCATGGACTACGAGGTCTTCCTGCTGTCCCGCATCAAGGAGGAGTACGACCGCACGGGGGAGAACACGCGGTCGGTGGCGGTCGGCCTGGAGCGGACCGGCCGGATCGTCACCGCGGCCGCGGCCCTGCTGTCGGTGGTGTTCATCGCCTTCGCCACCTCGAGCATCACGTTCATCAAGATGTTCGGGATCGGGATGGCCCTGGCCGTGATCATGGACGCCACGCTCATCCGGGGCGTCCTGGTGCCGGCGTTCATGCGGTTGGCCGGGCGGGCGAACTGGTGGGCGCCCGGGTGGCTGCGCCGGATCCATGAGCGCGTCGGGATCAGCGAGGTGGAACATGGAGCGCTCGTCATCCCCGAGGGCCAGCCGGCCCTCGTCCCCGAGACGGTCGGTGGGAGCGATCGGTGAGGAGGGACGCCACGCTGTCCGAGATCGGAACGTCCCCCTCTCCGCGTCGGGCCCGGGCCCGCCGCGGGGAGGGGGAACGCCTCCGCAGCGAGATCCTGGCCGCGACCGAACGCCTGCTCGTCCAGACCGGCGACCTGGAGGCCGTGTCCATCCGCGCCGTCGCCGACGCGGTGGGGATCTCTCCTCCCTCGATCTACCTGCACTTCGCCGACAAGAACGAGCTGTTGTGGGCGGTGTGCGAGCGGCACTTCGCCGCGCTCGACGAGGTGATCGAGCAGGCGGCCGCGGGGATCGCCGATCCCATCGAGTCCCTCCTCCTGCGCGGGCGGGCCTACATCCGGTTCGGCGTGGAGAACCCCGAGCCCTACCGGATCCTGTTCATGAGCAAGCCCACCGCGACGCCTGAGAACTTCCCCCCCGAGCGGATCCTGCAGAGCGCGGCGTTCGATCACCTGGTCCAGGCGGTGGTGCGAGCAATCGCCGCTGGGGACCTGGCCGGTGACCCGACGATCGTGTCGATCGGCCTGTGGGCGGCGGTCCACGGGATCACGTCCCTGTTCATCTCCAAGCCCGACTTCCCCTGGCCGGACAAGGATCAGGTGATCGACCGGCTCCTGTGGACCCAGATCGAAGGCCTGGCCACGCCGAAGGCGCGCCGGCGCCTCCCGCGGATCGAGGCGGAGCGAGGGCCCCGATAGCTACACTCGGCCGGGGGGATGGCCGAGCGGCCGAAGGCGGCGGTCTTGAAAACCGCCAGGGGCGCAAGTCCCTCCTGGGTTCGAATCCCAGTCCCCCCGCACCCTGCAATCGTAGGAAGAGGGCCCGCCCGATTAGGGGCGGGCCCTCTTCCCCTTGGAAATTGTTACTTGTGCTCGATCGACATCGATGGCCGATGGAGGAACACCGTGCTGCCGCTGAGGCTTCTGAAGAGGACGCCACGTTCGCGAAGGCGCACAAGAACGAGTGCGCTTGCGCGAAGGTCACGTCCTGCGCCGAGAACTGCGTCTCGGTCGGATTGCAGTTGGCCGTCGTTCCGTCGAGCCCGACCGACACGAACACGAGGTTTCCACTGCCCGTCGCGAAGCTGAACGCCGCCACGTGGACCACGAGGCACGTCGGAGCCGACCCGCCGACCGCGACCGACTTCGTCATCCCTGGGACCGCAACATAGGCCGTGGAGGCCGTGCTGAGACCCGTCGTGTCGTTCGTGATGAAGTCTGTTTTCGGCGTCTTGCAGTTCGAGATCGCGATTGAGGACCCTGGTGTACCGACGACCGCGCCGCCGGACACCCTCCCCCCTGCCGCCTCTACCCCAGTGGCGACACCGGCGATGATCGCCACCGTAGCGACGGTCGCGAGCAAGAACCGTTTGCGACTCACACTCATGGACTCTCCCTTCCGGTTGGACGATGCGGCGCTGGCAAGCGTCCGCGAATCACGCGATGAAGAGGCCGGTCCCGACCGTCCTCGACCTGAAGCGATACATCCCCCCTCTCTACGAACCGGTGGCCGTGGCGGCGGGTCCAGCGACGGTGCTCTTCTGCGGGCGGGTACCCTACCCTCGCCCCCGCGCCGGCGCAAGAGGCGAGGTCACATTGACGAGTACCTCTTCTCACCCGCCTCCACGCGCACCGGAAGCCGGTTCTCCGGGAGCGGCAGGGCGCACGTGGCGTGGGGCGTGAACACGCACGGCGGGTTGTATGCCTTATTGAAGTCCACGATCACCAGGCCGCTTGCGTCCGCCTGCCGCGTGTACAGGTACCGCCCCCCGCCGTAGGTCTCAGACCCGTTCGTCTGGTCGCCGAACACGATGAACAGGTCGGTCTCGCCAGGTTCCAAGAACGCCTCGAGTCGACACGAGACACCCTTCACCTCGAAGGCCACCGCGCCCGGGGTGTCGTACGTCTCTTCCTTGTCGAGGACGGTGGGGACCCTGCTCACCCGCGACGGCTGGTGGGGCTCGAACCGCGCCTGGACCCGCCACCGTCGATCGATGGGGAAGTAGTCGATGCCCTTGAACGCCGCCCGCGCCGGGCTCTCTTCGTCGCGGATCCGCACGGCCAGCCGGTCGTAGCGCCGGATCAAGTGGAACACGACGCTGCCCACGCGGAGCCGGGTGGGCTCGCCGGCCAGGTCGTCCCTCAGGGGGAGCTCGGCAACGGCCAGTCCCTGGTGGGTGACGCCGGATCCGGGGCGGGCGGTGAACGTGGCCGCGTCGCCTCGAAGGATGATGGACCCGACGACACCTGGGACGTCATCACCCGGAAGGCGGACCCGGCACGACGGATCCGAGCCGACCGTGTTCTCGCCCTCTGCGAGCCAGGCCAGCCCCACGACGGCGAGCCACCCGTCGGGGGCGGTGAGGCGGGCCGTCCGGTGGACCCGCCAGGCCATGATCTCCCGCTCGTACGGGGTGGGCACGGCGTCATCTTGCCCCTGTGGCCTGCCGGCACGCGACCCGAACCTCCATCGAATCGGGACAGACCCCGATTCGGACTTCGGGCCCCACCTGGGTACGATCCGGACGATGACGCCGAAGCATCGCCCACCCCGTTCGCGGGGGAGCTTCGTGGCGGTCCTGGTTGGCCTGCTCCTGGTCAGCGGAGGCGCCATTGCCGCGGCCGCGCTCGACCCGCCCGATCATCCGTCGGTGTCACCGGTGAGCTCCGCGGCGAGCTCGCGTTCGGCGACTTCCGCACCCTCTCCGAGCCAGACCGCGCCGCCGCAGGCTCCCTCGACACCGGTCGCAACGGGAGCGCGGGCCGCGACCCGCGGGCCGGTGAACGTGTACGCGGCGCCGGCGTCCGGCGTGTTCAGCCGCGCGGTGGCGGGGATCCCGCAGCGCGTCTACGTGCCGAACGTGTCGAGCGGCACGATCAGCGTGATCGACCCGAAGACTTATCAGGTGATCAAAACGCTCCAGGTCGGAGGGCGGGCCCACCACATCACGCCCTCCTGGGATCTGAAGCACCTCTATATCGACAACCCGGGAAGCGGGTCGCTCCGGGAGATCGATCCGAGGACGGCCGCGCTCGGCCCCACGATCGCCGCCCGGACGCCGTACAACCTCTACTTCACCCCGGATGGGACCAAGGCCATCGTTGTGGCCGAGTACGCGCAGCAGCTCGTGTTCCGGGACCGGAGGACGTGGAGAGTCCTGAAGGTCGTGCCGATCCCCGGCCGCGGGGTCGACCACATGGACTTCTCCGCGAACGGCCGATACCTCCTGGTCAGCTGCGAGTACACCGGGGTGGTGGCCAGGGTCAGCA
>VAYG01000165.1:0-2812 GCA_005885015.1 Actinomycetota bacterium
TTCTCCCTCGCATCGTCACCGCTCCTTCTGACGAAGTGTACCCCTGCCAGCAACCCGACCGCGGCCCCTATATTCGACGCACCCCGGGGGCTTCAGGTTCTAGCACGGGCGCGGCCACCGGTGGGGGATGCTCGACGGTACTTCGGGTCCGATGACCCCTGCATCGGCACCGAGTGGATATCCTGAAGTAGCCCGGGTGGCGAAATCTGGCGAGACGCGGCAGGCTTAAACCCTGCCGGTCCTTCGGGACCATGTGGGTTCGAATCCCGCCCCGGGCACCGCTGTGATGTCTCGAGACATCGAACACACGTGTCTTGGGACATCCTTCCACGTTCAGCTCCCCTGAGGTTGGTAGTCCCGCGCTGGGTCGAGCATGAGTTGCCGCAGTAGCTCGCCCTCCTGCGTGAGGATCCGCACGTCCAAGTCTGCGACGAGGACGAGGACGCGAACGCCGGCGTGTCGACGGCCCAGCCCGATGTGGTGTAGCCGGCTGTTGTAGCGAAGGGTCAGCTTGCCGCTGGAGTCGATGCGGTCCCTTCGTACCCGGTAGTGCGCCGGCACCACGAGGCCGGGCAGGGCCGGTGCTGCCGGTGGCCTCGCAGCGAACGCCCTCGCCGGTGTCCGCCTGCCCAGGGCTCGGTGGGGGCGGATCGTGTTGTAGTAGTCGCAGAACCAGTCGAGCTGGCCCTGCAGTTCCTCGAGGCTCCTCGTCCGCGGCTGCTTGGCGAGCCACTTCTTCAGCGTCTGGTGGAAGCGCTCGACCTTCCCACAGGTCTGGGGGTGGTAGGGGCTGGAGTGGCGAAGGGCGATGCCCAAGGCGTCCAGCTCGATCTCGATGGCGCACCGGCCGCCCCCTCTGGGCGCCGCAGTGAAGACGGCCGCGTTGTCGGTGAGTACCGAGGCCGGGAACCCATGCGCCGCAAAGCCCCGATGGAAGCTCGCTACGACGTCGGCGGCCTTGGTGGTGGGCCGAGCCTCCGAGGCCACGAGCAACCGGGAGTGGTCATCGACGATGTTGAGGATCTCCACGTCGGCTCCGCCCGCGAGGGACCAGTGGGTAAGGTCGGCCTGCCACCGCTCGTTCGGCTGGAAGGCTTCGAACCGGACGAACGAGCTCTTCGGACGCTTCTGGGGCTGAGGGGCAACGAAGCCACGGCGGGTGAGCACTCGCCAGATGGTGGACACGGCAGGGGAGGATCCCCGACGCTCGGTGAGGTGGAAGGCGATGGTGTGGGCGCCGGCGGCGGGATGCTGCGACTCATGAATTCCGGGCGGCGACCTGTGGTGGGTCGAAGCAAGTCGTGGGCCCCTGTGAATGGGACAGCGCCGGTGGTGCTGTGATCGACCTGAGGGTATCGTCCCCCGGCCGCGGCTTTCTCCTTGTCTCAAGCCGCCTCGTTGGGACCAAAGGCGCAGAGCCGCCCCCCGTCTGTGTTCCATCTCATCCACCTCTACAAAGGGGAGCGGAAGGGCCCAACATGGTCATCGGAGCGGGAGAGGTTTCGGGGGATTTTCGGAGAGGACTCCCGGGAACTGCCGAGGAGGTATCGGCCGGACGGAGCAGGAAGGGGGAAGGAAACGGAGAGGGATCAGGAAGCCGCTGCGGGCTAGGCGGAGAGTGCGACCGACCGGGCTTTGGCCTCAGCCTCGGACCTCCATGCCCCGATGGGAAGAGCTATCGGAGCGAGGACCTGCTGGCCAGGATCCCCTGATCAGCGACGACACCCCCCCATGGCCCAATTCGATCGACATCCCTGCCGTCCCATAGGAGGAGGGTTCACCGAGGGCCTCCTCCCCCCTTTCCAGCTCTCGCTTCGCTCCGAAGCGGGAGCGACGTGATGGAGGCTCGCCTCCCCGACGGCTCGCCCCTCAAGGTCCTAGCTGCGTTCGTTGCAAATAGGCGTCATTTGTGTCCTATCAACTCCGTGAGCGTCGAGTGCTCTGAATCGGACAGTTCGAGATCGACCGCTGCTGCATCGGGGGACAACGTCAGGGCTACAACCGGAAAGCGGGTTAGCCAAGCGAACAGGATCCGATCGGGAGTGGTGCCGTGGTCGCGAGCGATCCCTTGGATAGCTGCTCGTAGGTCGCGTTTCCAAGGCCCTTCATCACGCCACAGGCCATCTTCCCACGGGCTGGACTTTCCCCTATAAACGATGCCATGATATTTCGACCAACCGAAGGGGTGCGCGATAATGATGCGTCCAGCATCGCGTGCATAGGCGACCAAGTCCCTACCAGGTGCACCCTTAAATGGATCGAAATTGGCCAGGTTGAATAGAACGGGCCAACCGAGCGCCCGTTCTGCATGTTGCCACTTGTCCACGGAGAGATAGAAACCCTCCACATAGCCCACGAGGCCGGCGTCAAGAAGCTGTCGCATGGCCGCGATCTCGCGACGGCTTCCCCCTGTCTGTACCACAACGATCGCATCTCTTCCCAATCGTTCGGCCCAGCGGCGCATCTGGCGCTGCCGGAACAGCAACGGCATCGGAGTCGCAACGAACCCCCTGATAGCCTTCGCCAAGGGGGGTCGATAGTACCTATCGGGGAAGTTGGACAGTTGGATCAGATTCATCCCGAGGCTGAGGGCGTCGCGAAGGGTACCCTCGTAATCCCTCGAGAAATACCGGCTCGCGGCCCTTCTTGTTTCGCCCTCGCCCGCCTGGAGGGAGGGCAACCAAAGCCCAAGGGCCGAGACCCGAACGCCTCCAACCTCGATGTAACGCATAGCGGCGAATCCTCCTCCTCTCTGCCACCTCCACTCCTCGAGAGAGGCCACATTTCCAACGAGCAGCATCTGACAGTGGAG
>VAYG01000165.1:2883-3396 GCA_005885015.1 Actinomycetota bacterium
GTCCCATTCCAGAGCGCAAGGCGCTCATGCAAACGCTCGTTGACGAGATCCGAGTGTGGGATCGGAGCCGGATCCAGCCGGTGTTCAGGGTGCCGATCTTTCCACCACCGGATGGATCGGTGCCCCCGGCAGGAATCGACCCTCAGCCTCGCTGATCCCGCTGGGACTTCGTCCACGGAATGCGAACCAGCACGTCAAAGCCCATATCAACTCGTGTGGATTCTGTCGGCGTCCGGCCCCGGGCACTGCCCGGGCACTGTTCCATCTAGGACGCGTTTCTCGGGGGTCCGGGGAGCACGCAGTTCGTCCGGTGCCACGAGCTTAAGCGGCACGTCGGGATGAGGCAGAACCAGGACTACCTCGATGTTTCGATCCTCCTTGTGGTACGTCACGCTCTTGACGAGGCGGGTCGGGATGCGTCGACGGAGCTCGTCGGGGCCGCTGAGCAGAGCCGCACTCAGTTCGGGTCCCGCCTGCCTCAACCTCCCCAGGGAGGCGAGCTGCGTCTGCTCG
>VAYG01000165.1:3514-9692 GCA_005885015.1 Actinomycetota bacterium
GCCCCCCAATCGGGTGCGTCCCTTCAGGCTCGCCTTCTGTCGGTCCCGGAAGGCACTGCTCAGCTGCCGTTCGAGCGTGCCGGCCCTCAGCGCGTCCAGGAGCTCGGAGCACGGTACGTCCACGACGAGCTCCATAAGACGGTCGTCGTGGAGACGGGACCGGCTCTTCTGATACTGCCACAGGATGACCAACTTCCCGCTCTTGCGGACACGCTGCGTCGCGCTCATTCGGCCGCCGCAGGGCACGCGGCTTGGGCCCCCCAGGGGAACCTCGCCGCCTTCGTCCCACGCCTCGAGCGGACCCAGGATCCGGAACTCCATCTGCCTGCCTCTCAGGACGCTGATAGCTGTTGCTGGTCTGAAACGGGCCTGAAACCCGGCGACCGCATCCTGCCAGACAGCAGCCGCCGACGTGGCCGGGCAACCGCAGGGCCGCCGGCGCTGGAGCGAGGTGAGGAGGCCGCGATGCCGGCCCTGAAGGAGGTCGAGGAGATGGTCACCCAACGGACACCGCCCAAGCCAGACGCCGTCGAGCGCCAGCGGAAGCGGCAGATGCGTCACGAGATGAACCGGAAGCTCGGGGGCCTTGCGGCCTCGGCCGCGATCATCGTCGTGTTGGCGCTCCTTGCGGTCTATCTATCGGAGGGAGATGGCGGTCGGCAGCCGGCGACCTCGGGTACGACCGACACTCCGGTCGTGCCGTCCGCCACGAACGCCCCCTGGTTCACGCCTCCTGGCGCGCCTGCCGTAACGACGGCCCCGTGGGTCACGACGACCGCGACGCCCGAGGTGGACTACGTGATCGACGTGAACACCGGTGAGATGACCCCGCTCCGCCGGGCGATCATTCATTCACTCGCTCCGGCAGTCATGGGTAGCCGATACGCCGCCTCGCCCGGTGGCTCGACCCTCGCCTACGTCGGGACTGGCGACGATGGCAGCCCCCAGATCTTCGTCGCGGGGATGGACGGCGGCGGCGTCCGCCAGATAACGCACGATCCGACGGGTGCCGAGTCGCCGGCCTGGTCGCCGGACGGAATGATGATCGCCTACGCGGGCGGCAGCGGGGACGTTCGGAACCTCTTTGTCCTCGAGGTCGCCACAGGCGAAACGAGGCAGGTCACCGACAGACCCAGGAACGTAGGGAATCCCCAGTTCACGCCGGACGGCTCGTCGCTCCTGTACACGGACGGCACCAATCAGGAGCCGTTGCTCGTCACCGTGCCGGTCGCCGGAGGGAGGACCCAGATCCTTTTCCGCCTCCACGGGGGACTGGAGGACACGGGGAACGGCTCGCTGTCCCCCGACGGTTCGCTCGTGACTTTCCTTGGCGGCGGCTCCCCGACATCGGGCGAAGTCGAGCATTGCGGGCCGTGCCGGTGGGTGGCCAACGCCGACGGCACCGAACTGCGCGTCATCCCCGGATGGGTGTCGAGTCCTGCGGGAACCTGGTCCCCCGATGGCAGCCGGATCGTCGTCATGGACGGGGGCGACGGTCTCCCCAGCGTCATCATGGTCGTCGACATCGCGACGGAAGCGGCCACGATCGTCGCCAACGGGCAAGCGGCGATCTGGCTCGACGATCACACGCTGCTCGTCGACGTGTGACGGCTCCTCATCAGCCTCCCTTCGCGGAGGCGGACGGGAATCGAACCGGCGTCCAAGCTCTCGCCGACAGGCCGGCCTTGAAGACCGGGCTCAGGACCCAGACTTTGCGGAGTTAGGGGACTAACAGGGTAGGCCTCGGCGAGAAGCCGGAGAGTCGTCGATCCACGCTTGTGGACGGTGTGTGGACGGACGGGAGTAGCTGGTCACGTCTCAGTACCCGAGGAACGCACGAACGCGAGCTCAGGCGATTCGAATGGCGCGTCCTAGATAGAGAGCTGCTTGCTCACGTCATCGATGTGGACGTGGAGAAGGCGAAGTCGACTGCCCTGGCCCTCCAGACCGATATCGGCGATGCGCTCGAGGATCTGCGCGATCTCGCCCGGGGGATCTATCCGCCGCTGCTCGCCGACAAGGGCCTCGTGGCCGCTCTGGAGTCACAGGCTCGGCGGTCGCTGGTTCCCTTCGAGATCGAGGGTGATGGGATCGGGCGTTACCCCCGTGATGTCGAAGCGGCCGTCTACTTCTCCTGCCGGAGGCCCTCCAAAACATCGCGAAGTATGCGCAGGCATCCAGAGTCAGCGTCCGCATATCCGATGGCAACGACCGGGTCCGATTCGAAGTGGTGGACGACGGGGTGGGGTTCGACGCTGGTGAAGCGACCTACGGCACGGGGCTCCAAGGCATCGCCGACCGGCTCTCAGCGCTCGGCAGGGAGATGGATCTCCGGTCGACCCCCGGAGCGGGCACCAGCGTGAGGGGGGAGCTTCCGATCATGGGGGCGCCCGAACGATGAGTCTGGCCGGGTCGGCCCACGCTCGGTCGGGAGTCTCACCCGGCCGAAGCAGACCCAGCCCATCGATGTAACCGAGGCCTAGCCCGCCCTCACACCAAACTCCAGCCGCTTGCCGCCGCCTTCGGGGCCTTCGGGCGATACGGAGAGAGCCCTCCTCGGCGATATCTAGTCAGAGGAGCGACCTCTCTGGAGTCAGGAGGGCGATGTGCTGGCTGTGGCGATCCGATCGCGACAGTGGCCAACCGAAGCGATGGCGAGGCTGAAGAAGCCGATCGTCGTCGCGCTGGCGTTCGTCCCATTGACCCTGTCTCTCCAGGGGATGCTCGGCGGGCAGGCAGTCCCCGGCGCGGCCCCCAAGGGAACGACGGTGAACGTCATCGTCCGGGAAGCGAAGCCATCGTCCACCGAAGCGGAGCGACTGGTCGGCGGGATGGGCGGAACCGTGGCCCACGAGCTCCCGATGGTGGGTGGGTTCTCGGCGCGACTTCCAGCGGATGCACTCCCGGAGACGGCCGTATCCGCATGAGCAGCCTGGATCTGGGAGGGCTCCTCGGCGGAGCGGATTCGTTCCCAATCAACAAGGTTTGGAAGCAGAGCATCCGTCTTCCATCCGCCTACACAGGTTCTGGGGTCACCGTTGCCGTTCTGGACACGGGAATCACCCGCGTGACGGACCTGGGAAACCGGGTGCTGGCGCGGGTCGACTTCACTCCCGACCACAACGGCTACGACGCGTATGGGCACGGGACGCACATGGCAGGCCTGGTCGCGGGGAACGGCGCGCTCTCAGGGGGAACGTATGCAGGCGCCGCCCCCAAGGCCAACGTGGTCTCGGTGAAGGTCGCGGGGAGAGACGGCTCGACCGATGTGTCCGTGGTCATCGCCGCCATGCAGTGGATCGTCACGCATCGCTCCACCTACAACATCCGGGTGGTGAACCTGTCGTTCGGAACGGACGCTATCCAGAGCTACCTCCTGGACCCGCTGGACTACGCCGTGGAGCAGATGTGGCGGTCCGGCATCGTTGTCGTCGTGGCCGCGGGAAACCGAGGCTCGCTGCCGGGCACGATCAACAAGCCGGCGGACGACCCCTTCGTCATCACCGTCGGCGCCGCTGATCTCGTCGGAACCGCGAGCACCAGCGACGACGTGGTCGCCGACTTCTCCAGCCGCGGCCCCACCCACGACCTTGTAACCAAGCCCGACCTCGTCGCGCCGGGGGTGGGTATGGTGTCCAATCGAGCCCCGGGGAGCACGCTGGACCTCGAGCATCCTGCTGCCCGGGTGGGGGACAGCTACTTCAAGGGTTCGGGCACGTCACAGGCTGCGGCGATCGTCTCGGGGGTTGCCGCCCTGATGATCCAAGCGAAACCGTCCATCACTCCGGACGTGCTCAAGGCCGTGCTCATGGGCACCGCCAACAAGAACATGGGGGGCCTCCTGGGCTTCCTGGGGCTGAGCGGCGCCGGAGCCGGGCTGGTCGATGCGACTGCGGCAGTCAATGCCGCCCTGGCCGGTACGTACGCGAGCAAACCGGCGAACAAGGGCCTGCTGAATGTCGGGTCGACGGGACTGGGGCTCGTCCAGCTCAGCCGGGACTCCAGCGCGCTCGTGTACTCGGACCTGAACGGCGACGGTGTGCTGGACTTGGTCACGGGCGAGGTGGACGCTCTCGGCAGCGCCTTCCTGGGCAGCACGTGGTCGAAGGCGTGGCCCGACAACCCGTGGGCTCCCTACGTCTACGAGGCCGTCGGATGGGACGGCAAGACGTGGGGTGGCAAGACCTGGGGGGGAACGTCCTGGGGCGGTAAGACCTGGGGCGGCAAGACCTGGGGCTGATGCGCCGGTCGGAGCCTTCAGCGTGACGTCACCCGATCGGGACCGGGGAAGGGGTGGCCGCATCCTCGGCCGGCTGTCCGGTGATCAGCGCATCTGGGTGGTGAGTTCGTGCATGGCTGCCGCCTCCTTGGTGCTCTACCTGGCGATCGCCCGCTCCTTCGAGCCGGTCCACCCGCCGCTCCTGCCTTGGTGGTCGCTCGCGGCGATGTTCGGTTTCGCCGAGGTCTTCGTCGTGCAGTTCGAGATCAGGGACGACACGATCTCCTTCTCCCTCAGCGAGTTTCCACTCGTGCTGGGTCTCTTCTTCGCCCATCCGGGAAGTCTCGTCCTGGGCCAGCTCACCGGCGCGGCTGCGGCGCTGACCCTGCGCCGCAGGCAGAAGCTGATCAAGCTGGCCTTCAACCTGAGCCTGCTGTCGCTGCAGGCCTGCCTGGCGCTGGTGCTGTTCCATCCAGTCGTTTCCCTGGGTGACCCCCTCGGGCCGGCTGGCTGGGCGGCGGCGTTCCTGGTCACGCACTCGTTGGACATGCTCTCTTCCCTCGCGGTGGCCCTGGTCATCGCGCTGAAGGAGTCCAGCCTGATGGTCCTTCGGGGAATCCTCGGGGTGGGGACGGTGATCACCTTCGCCAACACGGGTCTCGCCTTGCTCGGCGTGATCGTCGTGTGGACTCACCCCGTCTCCAGCTGGCTGCTCGTGGTGGCCGGCGCCATCGTGTTCGTCGGTCTGCACGCGCACGGCTCGCTCCGCCGGACGCACAACAAGCTTCGTGTCCTCTACGAGTCGAGCCGCGCGGTCGAGACGGCCACCGACACGGAGTCGATGCTCTTCACCATCCTGTCTCGAGCCAGGGACATGCTTCGTGCTGAGATCGCGGAGATCACCCTCTTCGGAGACGCTCCCGACGATCCCGCCTCGAGGGTGATCCTGGGACCCCAGGCCCGATGGGACGTTCGCCACGCGGTCCAGCTGGACCCCACGCAGGGCGTGTGGGCGCGCGTGGTTGCGGAGGAACGGGGGGTGCTCCTCCCTCGCCCCATCCGGAGCGAGCGCCTTCGGGCCCACTTTGGCGACAGCGGGATCCGCGACGCGATCGTGGTGCCCATGCGGGCAGAGGCCCGAGTGATCGGAACCATGCTCGTGGCCAATCGCATGGGGGGCCTCGCCTCCTTTGGCGAAGAGGACCTCAACCTGCTCGAGACGCTGGCCCGACATACGAGCGACTCGTTGGAGTTGGGACGCCTCTTGGATCGGCTCCGGCAGGAGGCGGCCACGAACGAGCACCTCGCCTTGCACGACGTCCTCACTGGTCTGCCCAACCGCGTGTGGTTCCTTCAGCGATTGGATGAGGCAATCCAGGAGGTCAGCGACGGTTCCCTCCTGGCGGTGATCCTGATGGACCTGGATCGCTTCAAAGAGGTGAACGACACGCTGGGCCACCACAACGGAGACGAGCTGCTGAAGGAGATGGGTCGCAGGCTCGGGGAGCTCGTCCAGGGTCACGCTGTGGCCCGGCTCGGGGGGGACGAGTTCGCCGTGCTCCTCTCGAAGATCCCCGGTCCACAGGCCGCGCTCTCCAGGGCCAGGGAGATGGTGCGGTCGTTGGAAGCGCCCTTCGAGGTCCAGGGCCTTCGGATCGACGTCAGAGCGAGCGCAGGTGTCTCGCTCTTCCCGACGGACGGGGAGGACGCCAGCACGCTCCTGCAACGTGCCGACGTGGCCATGTACGTGGCGAAGGAGGCTCACAGCATCTGCGAACGCTACGCGCCGGACAAGGACCCCTACAGCCCGGCGCGGTTGTCGCTGATCGGTGAACTGGGGGCCGCGTTGGAGGATCGAGAAGTTTTCCTGGTGTACCAGCCCCAGGTCGATCTGACGTCGGGACTCCTCACGGGGGTGGAAGCGCTGGCACGCTGGGAGCATCCAAGGCGCGGAATGGT
>VAYG01000059.1 GCA_005885015.1 Actinomycetota bacterium
ACTTGCTCCGGGTGCCCTCCGGGTACAGGCCCAGCGCCTCTCCCCGCTCCAGGACGGCGAGCCCCGCGTCGATGGCGCGGATGTCGGAGATCTCCCGGCGGACCGGGAAACCTCCCAGCACCCTCCACGCCCAGCTCAGCACGGGCCCCTTGAACAGCTCCCGCTTGGCCATGAACGTGATGGGGCGAGGGCACGCCACCACGTGGATCGGCACGTCCCACATGCTGCGGTGGTTGGACGCGATGATGACCGGACCCGAGGGGGGGACGTTCTCGGCTCCCCGGACCTTCAGGCGGCAGTACAGGCGGAAGAACCAACCCGCGAGGAATTTCCCCGCCTGCTGGTGCTTCCCCGTTCCGGGCGGGATCCGCGGGCGCTCGGCCGGCATCTCGGCGCGGACTGTAGCAGCAAGGTCCGAGATGGTCCGGAGCGATGAGAGGTCGCTGTCGGCCAGCCGGACCCCCAGTCGCTCCTGGATCCCGGCCGCGAGTTCCGCCAGGGCCAGGGAGTCCATGCCCAGGTCGGCCAGGTGGGTCCTCGAGCCAACTTCGGTGACCTGCCGCGCGATGAGCTCCGCCCACAGTCCGGCCACCACCTGCTCCACCGATTCGTCCCGATCGACCAGCATGGCGCCGCAACTGTAGGACACGCCGAGCGACGATCCCCGCCGCGCGTCTGCACCCGGCGAGGGACTGACCGGCCGGGTCGGGCAGAGCCTCCTTGCTAGAATCGCCTCGCCGCCCTCGCCCGGGCGCACGCAGGGGGAACGGGAGGACCGTTGGCCACCCGCACGAAGGAACAGGCAGCCAGTCGGTATCAGAAGCTGGGCCTGTCCGAGCAGGACCTCTTGTCCATGCACCGAACCATGGTCACCGCGCGCCTGTGTGACGAAGCCCAGTTCCGCCTCAATCGGCAGGGCAAAGCGCCGTTCGTGGTCCCAGTCTCGGGGCACGAGGGCTGCCAGATCGGGTCCGCTTGGCCGTACCGAAAGAGCCACGACGTGTTCGTCCCCTATTACCGCGACATGGGCGTCTGCCTGGTGGCCGGCATGACTCCCCGGGACGTCTTCCTCGGCGTGTTCGGCAAGCGCGACGATCCGTCCTCGAGCGGCCGGCAGATGCCGGCCCACTGGGGATCCCGGTGCCTGGGCATCGTCACGGGTTCCTCACCCATCGCCACCCAGATCCCCCACGCCGCCGGGATCGCCTACGCGATCACGTATCGGGGCGAGGATGCGGTCGTCGGCTGCTGGTTCGGCGACGGGGCGACCAGCGAAGGCGATTGGCACGAGGGGCTCAACTTCTCGGGGATCCACCGGCTGCCTGTGGTGTGGTACTGCGAGAACAACATGTACGCGATCAGCGTGCCGCTGTCGAAGCAGATGGCCGTCAAGGACGTCGCCGAGCGGGGGCCGGCCTACGGCTTCGAAGGCATCGTCGTGGACGGGAACGACGTCCTCGGGTGTTACGAAGCGTCCCGGGCGGCCGTGGAGAGAGCCCGGGAAGGGCGAGGGCCGACGCTCATCGAGATGAAGACCTACCGATTCCATCCGCACACGTCCGACGACGACCGCACGTACCGGAGCCGGGAGGAAGTCGAGGAGGCCAAGCGGAAGGACCCCATCGTCCTGTTCGGCAACTACCTGAAGGAGCTCGGGCTGGCAGACGACGGCGAGCTGGAGCGCCTGAGGAGTGAGCTGAAGGAACAGGTGGACGCCGAGGTGGAGGCGGCATGGAACGCGTCCGACCCCTCGCCGGAGGAGGCCCTGAACCACGTCTTCAGCCAGGGAGAGAGCAACGAACAGCGGGTGGGGCGAACGACGGGCCGGGCGGGAAGTGGGGAGGCCCCCGGCGACGCCTCCATCCTCGAGACGACGGGCAGCGAGGCTTCGCCCGCGGAGCCGCCCTCGGAGTCGCCCTCGGAGTCGCCCCGGTGATGACCGAGAAGAACGTCGTCCAGACCATCCACGACACGCTGTGGGACGCGATGAAGGACGACGACCGCGTGCTGATCTTGGGCGAGGACGTCGGCGCGAGGGGCGGCGTCTTCCGGGCCACTGCCGGATTCCTGGACGAGTTCGGCGAGCGCCGGGTCATCGACACCCCATTGGCCGAGTCGTCCATCGTGGGTGTGGCGATCGGTATGGCCATGCACGGGCTGCTGCCGGTGGCGGAGATCCAGTTCGCCGACTTCATCCACCCCGCGTTCGACCAGCTCGTCTCGGAGGCGGCCCGAATCCGTTACCGCACCGCCGGGGACTGGCACTGTCCGCTCGTGGTCCGGGCTCCGTACGGGGGCGGGGTGCACGGCGCCCTCTACCACTCCCAGAGCATCGAGGCCTTCTACGGGCACGTCCCCGGCCTGAAGGTCGTGGTCCCCTCGACTCCCTACGACGTCAAGGGGCTGCTGCTCGCGGCCATAAACGACCCGGACCCGGTCATGTTTCTGGAGCACAAGAAGACCTACCGGCTGATCAAGGGCGAGGTCCCCGACGAGCCCTACCAGGTCCCCATCGGCAAGGCCGAGGTGAAGCGGGAGGGAGAGGATCTCTCCGTCATCTCCTACGGGCTGATGCTGCACCATTCGCTCGAGGCGGCCGGCCGCCTCCAGGAAGAGGAAGGCTTCTCCGCGGAGGTCGTGGACGTGCGCACGATCGCCCCGCTCGACAAGGAGACCATCCTGGACTCGGTGCGCAAGACCTCGAAGGCGCTGGTCCTGTACGAAGACAACCGCACCTACGGCGCTGGAGCCGAGATCTCGGCGACCATCGCGGAGGAGTTGATGCTCGACATGGATGCGCCGGTCATGCGAGTGGGCGGCCCGGACATCCCCGCGATGCCGTTCGCCACGCCGATGGAACACTTCTACATGCCGGACGCGGAGCACGTATACCAGCACATGAAGGAGCTGGCAAAGTTCTGAGGGAACGCATCGATATCGCCACCCGTCCGGCCGCTTAGACTGGACCCGTATGCCCGTCGCCGACCACAACCCGCGAAAGCGACGACTGTATCTGCCCCTGGCCGGCGCGAACGCCGGGGCGGTGGAGGACCACGTCGGCCACTCGGTCGGTTGCGCCCAGGTCGCCAGGCCGGGCGGGCGGCGCCCCGAGTGGCTGAAGGTCAAGGCCCGCAGCGGCCCCAACTACACCGACCTCAAGTCGATCATGCGGGGGCTGGACCTGCACACGATCTGCGAGGAAGCGGGCTGTCCAAACATCTACGAGTGCTGGGAGGACCGCGAGGCCACCTTCCTGATCCTCGGGGACCGGTGTACGCGGCGGTGTGGGTTCTGCGACGTGATGACGGCCCGGCCGGGGGCCGTCGATCCGGATGAGCCGCGCCGCTTGGCCAGCGCGGTGCGGGCCATGGGGCTTCGCTACGTCGTCCTCACCTCGGTGGCCCGAGATGACCTGCCCGACGGAGGGGCGGCGGTGTGGGCCGAATGCGTCCGAGCCGTCAGGGAGGCCGTCCCCGGCTGCGGCGTGGAAGTCCTCCCGCCGGATTTCAAAGGTGACGAGCGAGCCATCGCCGTCGTGGTGGAGGCGGGGCCGGACGTCTTCGCCCACAACCTCGAGACGGTCCGGCGGCTCCACCCGCGAATCCGGCCCGGGTTCGACTACGACCGGTCGGTGGAGACGCTCCGCGTCGCCAAGCGGCTTCGTCCCGCGCAGGTGACCAAGTCGAACCTCATCCTGGGGATGGGCGAGCGGCCGGACGAGGTGGAAGAGGCCATGCGCGACATTGCCGCCACCGGATGCGACCTCCTGACCATGGGCCAGTACCTCCAGCCGACGGCATTCCACCTTCCGGTCGACCGGTGGGTGACGCCCGAGGAATTCGACCATCACGCGGAGCTGGGGAAGGCGATCGGATTCGCCCACGTGGAGGCGGGGCCGCTGGTCCGCTCCTCCTACCATGCCGGACGCCAGCTGGCCCGGGCCCTCGCCTCGGCCTGACCGTCAGCCCAGCTCGTCGATCAGCTGGTCGAGCTGGCCCGGCCGGACCCGACCAAGGATCCGGAAGCGCATCTGCCCGGTGCGATCCACGATCACCGTGGTCGGGATCCCGGGGATGCCGAACCTCCGGGCGATGGCCGAGCCTTCGTCCACGATCGCCGGATACGTCACCCCGAACCTCTCGAGGTAGGCCCGGGCGGCCGTGCGGTCGTCGGGCCAGGGAGGGAACCCGCCGACGAACATGACCCCCACCATGGACACGCCCTTCGTGGCCAGGGCGTTCCACGAGCTCTGGAGGAGGGGTTGCTCCTGCCTGCACGGAGGGCAGTCGTAGTTCCAGAAGTTCACCACGACCACCTTGCCCCGATAGTCGGCCGAGCCGAAGGGTCGTCCGGCCAGCGTGGTCCCGGAGATCGCCGGCATCGGCCCCGACAGGCGGATGAAGAAGGGGTTCCCCCTTCCCGATGAGCAGCCGACCATCAACAGGCCGGCCACCGCCGCGAGCGCGATCCCCCGCCCCTTCACGCCCCGAGCGTACCGGCCGGTGCGCGGCTCGGTGAGGGTGAGTGGGTGGAGGAGCCGGCCTGTAAGCCGGATTCTGTTCCCGCCGGCGTACCGGTCGAACCGGTGCCCGCGGGTGGCGACCATCCCTCTGGGAGCCGCGTCGCCGCGACCCTCGTGCAGCCTACCCGGGAGCTTCGGACGGGCCGCCCGCTCCCTGCTTGGCCTTGCTCCGGGTGGGGTTTGCCGAGCCGGCCGGTCACCCGGCCGCTGGTGAGCTCTTACCTCACCGTTTCACCCTTACCGCTTCCTCCGGAAGGATCGGTACCGACTCCTCCGGCGCGGCGGTCGTTTTCTGTGGCACTTTCCGCGGGTCACCCCGCCTGGGCGTTACCCAGCACCCTGCCCTGTGGAGTCCGGACTTTCCTCGACGGGGGCTCGAGGCCTCCGCCACGGCCGCCCGGCCGACTCCTCCAACCTCGCCAAGTATACGGGCGAGAAGTTAGGCTCCCGGTGCAATCCGCAGAGGGGACGGGCTCGTAGTGCCTGGCGGGCGAACCCTGTCCCACGGCCGATACGAGGGGGAGACGAGCGATGCGCACCTACCGGCGATTGGCAGCTTCCACGAGCCTGCTGCTCCTCCTGTCGCTGGCTGTAGGAGGCCCCGCCTCAGCTGCAACCAGGGGCGTCAGCCAGGTCGACTTCAGCTTCTCTCCGTCGACCATCACGATCGCCGTGGGCGACACCGTGGTCTGGACGAACAAGGCCGCAACCACCCCGCACACAACGACCTCGAACACCGGATTATGGGACTCCGGCACCATGAACCCGGGTGCTTCCTTCTCTCATACGTTCAATTCCACCGGCACGTTCCCTTACCATTGCACGTTCCATCAGAACCTGGGGATGGTCGGGACCGTCATCGTCCAGAGCGCCGGAGGGGGAGGCCAGCAGACCCTCCCGGCCACCGGGGCCAGCCCGTGGACGCTCCCCTTCGCCTGGCTCGGGCTTCTCTTCCTGATCACCGGGGGAGCGATCCTGCTCGCTCTCCGCAGGCGCCGAGCCTAGCCCCGCTCGAACAGCTCCGGTTCGGGCTGCGGCGCCTCGTAGCCGCGTCCGGGGCCGGCCAGCCACCGGTCAACGCCGGCGTTGGCCAACCGGTCCGCGGCCCGGTTGCGCTCCCTGGGCACGTGCTCGAAGCCCACAGAGTCGAACTTCGCCGCCAGGGCCCGGATCTCCTCGTGCAGCCGGATCAGCGTGGGGTTCTTCACCCGCCACCGGCCCGAGAGCTGCTCGATCAGGAGCTTGCTGTCCGATCGCAGCAGGACCGACCGGGCCCCCAGGCCCGCGGCCTGCTGGAGCCCCACGCGTGCCGCCGTGTATTCGGCGACGTTGTTGGTGGCCACGCCGATCCCTTCCCCCACCCGTGCCAGGATCTGCCCGTCGGCGTCCTCGATCACCACGCCGATGCCCGCGGGGCCCGGGTTCCCCCGGGCCGCGCCGTCGCAGTAGACGGTCAGGTGAGGACGAGGATCCTTCGGCAGTACTCACACCTCCGGACGCCCTCGGTCCGCTTCAGGCGGTCGAGGTACATCGGCGAGAGCTGCTGGTGGCACGCCTGGCACACGCCGTCCACGAGTGCCGCCGCCCCGACGCCCTTCTTCTGACGGCGGATGTCCTGGTAGAGCTCGAGGATGTCGGGAGGGATCTGGGGGGTGAGCTGCTCCCGCTCGGACCGGCGCTCTGCGAGGGCCTGCTCGATCTCCACGAGCTCTCGGGCCGACCCCTCCTCGATCTCCGCGAGCCGCTGGCGCGCCTCCGCCTCCTCCGCCTCGAGCGGTCCTCTTCGGCCGTCGAGCTCCTCGGCCCGTTCCATCTGCTCGATCAGGAGATCCTCGGCGTGGGACTTCCTGCCGACCAGGTTCCGCACCTCCGACTCGATCGCCTGGAGCTCCTTGGGGTTGGCCACGCTCCCGTCGAAAAGGCGCTGCCGCTCCGCTTCGGCCTTCCGCTCGATCGAGTCGATGTCCGTCTCCAACCGCCGCTGCTCCCGACCGATGGAGTCGAGCGCCAGGCGCAGCTCCCCCACCCGGGCCTCCGTCTCGGCGAGCCTGGCTCTCGCGTCGCGAAGCTCCCCTCCAGCCTCCAGCTCGTTGAGTCGTGAGGTCAGGCGATCGACGGACAGATCGAGCTCCTGTAACAGCAGGAGCCGCTGCATGCTGCCCGGCTCGGCCGGCGCCTCGGACGTTTGCGGATCCACGGCCGCCTAGCTTCGCACATGGCGGGCTTGCCCGAGCCGGTACCCCGGTCTACATTCCAAGCGCCTGCGCGAAGGGGGAACCATGGCCGAGATCCTCGTCATCGATGGACAGGAATTCAAGAAGCGCAGCCCATGGGCCGTGTGGGGGCTCTCCCTGGTCACGATCGGGATCTACGGGATCGTCTGGTATTACAAGATCAACGACGAAGCTCGACGCTACCTGGGCGACGAGACCATCCGGCCGGGCATCTCGGTCCTCGCCATCGTCCCCGGGTTCCTGCTCATCGTCCCCCCGTTCGTCTCGATCTATCGCACGGCCCAACGCATCGACCGGGTGGAGGAGAAGGCAGGCATCCAGAAGACGGTCGAGCCGATCCTCGGGTTGCTGGGTGCCTTCTTCTACTCGCTGCACATCCCCTACTACCAGTCCCACCTCAACCAGGCATGGGATGCGGCGTCCGCTCTCTCCCGCGGCGCCCCGGCCGTTCCCGCCACGCCGCCCGTGGTGCCTCCGCCGCCCCCGCCGGAGTAAGGGACACAGATCCGGCGTGATGTCCCCGGGGCTCGGTTGAGAGCCGCGCTGTTCCCATCGTGGTGCGTCGCCTCGCCCCACCATCTGGCGTCGTCGGTGGGAGCTGACGTCCTCTCGTCCGGAGGGAACGCGATGGACGCGGCCATCGCCGTCAACCTGGTGCTCGGCGTGGCCACTCCCTACCTCTGCGGCTACGGGGGCGACCTGTTCGCTCTGGTCTGGAAGGACGGCCTCCACGGCTACAACGGCTCCGGCCGGGCTCCCAAGGCGGCCACCCCCGAGCGCCTCCGCGACCTGGCCCATTCAGATCGAGTGCCCCAGTTCGGGCCGCTGACCGTGACCGTGCCGGGAGCGGTGGAGGGATGGTTCGCCCTCCTCGACCGGTTCGGCACCCGATCCTTCGGCGACCTTGCCGAGCCGGCCCTGGGGTACGCCAGGGACGGGTTCACGCTCTCGGAGGCGGGCGCGGCCAGCCTTCGGAGAGCGGCGGGCCGGTACGCGTGGTCACCCGAATGGATGGCCGTCTATGGGATCGCCGAAGCCGGCCAAGCCCTTCTTCAGCCCGGCCTGGCCAGGACGATCGAGGTCCTGGCCGCGGAGGGGCCGGACGCCTATTACCGAGGGTCAATCGGACGGGCGATCGTCGATCACCTTCGATCACGGGGGGGCATCCTGGAGGCGGAGGACCTGGATCGGCACCGGGGAGAATGGGCCACGCCACTCTCCACCGCGTACCGGGGGGTGGAGGTGTTCGAGCTTCCGCCGAACACGCAGGGGGTCACCGCGCTGGAAGCGCTGAACATCGTCGAGGCGCTGGGGTCCCTTCCCCCGGACGGGCCCGACCGGCACCACCTCCTGATCGAGGCGATGAAGCTCGCGTTGGCCGACCGCGACGCGTACGTGACCGACCCGAGCACCATGCGGATCGAGCCCGAGCTCCTGGCGTCCGCCGGCTGGGCGAAGGAGCGGGCCCACAGGTTCGACCGATCCTCGGCCTCCGACCCTCTGCCCGGACGGCCATCACGTGGCGGGACCGCGTACATGTGCGCCGCCGACGCCGAGGGGATGTGCGTGAGCCTGATCCAGTCGAACTGGGAGGGCTTCGGTTCGGGGGTCACCGTGCCGGGGTGGGGCATCAACCTGCACAACCGGGGCCAGTACTTCTCCCTCGACCCCTCCCACCCCAACGTGATCGGCCCGGGGAAGCGGACGCTCCACACGCTGATCCCCGCCATGGCCACCCGCGAGGGCAGGCCCTGGCTGGTGTGGGGGACGATGGGTGGAGACGGCCAGGCCCAGACCCACCTTCAGCTCCTGGCCCGCATCGTCGACGACGGCGAGGACGTGCAGCGGGCCATCGACGCTCCGAGGTGGGTCATCGACACGAGCGACTGGTCGGTGACGGCCGAGGAGAGATTCGAGGCCGGCGTCATCGGAGGCCTGCGGCACCGCGGGCACCGGGTGCGGACGACCGCCCCCTACGACTCGGTGATGGGACACGCCCACGCGATCCTGGTCTCCGAGGGCGGGTACGCTTGCGCCACCGATCCAAGGGCGGAGGGGGCCGCGCTCGGAGGGTAGCCTCGGCGGGTAGCCCTGGCAGGTCGCCCCGAGGGGTGTTGCCCTTGGCGGGGTCGAAGATGAATCATGGCCTCTCAGGCCCATCCGGGCCCGGGGGAGGCGGCCGTGATCAGCGCCTATATCCTCATCCAGACCCAGGTGGGTGGTCCCGCTCGGGTCGCCCACGAGATCTCCACGATGCGAGGGGTGGCCTCCGCCGAATCGGTGACCGGTCCGTATGACGTTATTGTTCGGGCCGAGGCCGCCGACCTCGACGAGCTTGCCAGGCTCGTGGTCCGCGGCATCCAGGACGTCGAGGGCGTCACCCGAACGCTGACGTGCCCGGTGGTGCACCTGTGAGCTGATCGCCGGCCCGGAGGCGGCGATCGCTGCGCGAGGCCTCCAACTCGTCTCGCCGCAGCCAGTCCATCAACACGTACCCGAGAGCCGGCACGATCAGGAACATGCCCGCCGTCCACATGATGGCTCCGGCCAGGTGCTGGTCGGCGATGGCGGAACCCCCGAACGTCGACGCGACCAGGGCGTAGTGCGGGTACAGCACGTGGTCGGCCGAGTAGATTGCCAACCCCAGGAAGGTGGTCTGGGGCATGGCGAGGAAGAGATAGAGGATTCGGGCGGGATGCGACAGGCGCCCGGGGATCGGGTCTCCGCCGACGAGCGGCCACCAGAACAGGAGGGCGGCGCCGAGGTATGCGACATGCTCGGCCGCGTGGATCGAGGTGCTCTCCAGAGCTCGGTTGTACACGGGTGAGAAGTGAGAGGCCCACAGCACCACGGTCAGGCATCCCCAGGCGGTGAGGGGGTGCGCCACGATCCGGACGGCTCGACTCCGAAGGACCGGCAGGGCGATCCGGCGGCGGAACCCCTGCGAGCTCGCCGCGAGGGCCACGGTGATGGGCCGGCCCAGGATCAGCAGCGGGGCCGCGACCATGGTCAGCAGGAGGTGCTGCACCATGTGCACGGAGAGGCGCCGGTCCGCATACGTGTGGATGGGCGACTGGAGCGCCAGGAAGACCACGGCCAGCCCTGCCATGAAGCACCACCGCGATCGGGACAGTCCGGCGATGTGGACTCCACGCGAACGCAACGAGCGGAGGGCCTCCACGTACAGCGCGGCCGCCGCCAGCAGTCCGGCCATCGTCGGGAGGTCGAGTCGCCACGAACGGGTGACCGGCCCCAGCGTCGCCCCCGCCCCCGATCGCTATTCGGCCCGGGCCATGCGAGCCGGGATCCCTTCGTCGCCACGCGGCATTTCCGTCCTCCCTGACGCCGAAGGCGCCGCGATCGGCAGGCTGATCTCGAAGGTGCACCCATGACCCGGGGTGGACGTCACCCCCACGGACCCCCCGTGAGCTTCCGCCACGGACCTCACGATGGCCAGGCCGAGCCCCACGCCCCCTCTCCCCCGGTTTCGGTCGCGATCAACCCGGCCGAACCGATCGAAAACATGGTCGATCTGATCGGGGTCGATGCCACAGCCGGAGTCGGCCACGGCGATGATGGCGTCCTTCTCCCCCCGCCGCAGGCTAAGCTCGATGGAATCCTCGGGCCCGGTGTGCTGCACGGCGTTCTCGATCAGTGCGTCCATCGCCAGGGCGATCCGATCCGGGTCTGCCTTGACGGTCGCCTCCGCCAGCTGGCCGAGCACCCAGTGGCGAGGGCTCGGCGACCAGCGCCGCGCGGCCTCCAGGACCAGGGGCTCCAGCGAGACCGGGGTCGCGCGCAGGAAGTCCGGATGGTCGGCGGCGGCCAGGAGGAGCAGCCGGTCGGCCAGCCGGCGGAGCCGTTGGAGTTCGTCGGTGACGATCTCGACGTCCGCGGCGAGGAGGCGATCGGCAGACGTGCGCTGGATGAGCTCGGCGTGTCCGAGCGCCACCGTGATCGGCGTCCGAAGCTCATGCGAGGCGTCCTGGATGAACCGCCGCTCCCGCTCCAGCAGCCGCAAGTTCGACTCCGAGACCCGCCGGATCTCCTCGACCGTGGCCAGCCGCCTCCGGGCGTGCCACACCATGGCGAAGAACATCGACGCCATGAGCGGAACCTCGGTGATCTCGTCGAGCGGCTGGGAGTGGTTGACGATGTCGATGCCGATGAACAGGGACGTGGCCACCATGACGGCGGCAAGCGTCGCCAGCGTGGAGCTCATCTTCCAGACGCGGAACCCGTACAGGATCGTGACGCTGACCCAGATGAAGTGGAAGGGGACGGTCTCCCACGACGGGAAACGGACCATCGCCACGAGATTCGCCACGGCGAACAGACCCCACGCGATGTCGATCCAGTACTGGCGGAGCGGCCAGTCCCTGCCGTCAGTCGACATCGAGGCGGTACCCCTCTCCCCGAACGGTCTGGATGAGGTCGGCGCCGAGCTTCGCCCGCAGACGGCGCACATAGACGTCGACCACGTTCGTCTCCGGATCGAAGTGGAAGCCCCACACGGATCCGAGCAGCCGCTCCTTCGCCACGGTTCGGCCGGCGTTCCTCATCAGCTCGCGCAGGAGCAGGAACTCCCGCTCCGCCAGCGAGATGGGGCCGGAGCCGAGGTCGGCCGTGCGCCCGACCAGGTCCAGTCGGAGGCGGCCGGCGGCGACGGTGACAGGCGCCGGCCTGGTGACCCGCCGGAGGCGCGCCCGCACCCGTGCCAGGAGCTCCTCGAACGAGAAGGGCTTGGACAGGTAGTCCTCGGCTCCCAGCTCGAGGACGCTCACCTTCGAGGCCGAGTCCGCCAGCGCTGAGAGGACGATCACCGCTTGATTGGGCTTCCGCTCGAGGAGCCGCTGCAGCAGCGATCGTCCGTCCAGCTCCGGCATGAGCAGGTCCAGGATCACCAGGTCGAAGTGATCGGAGAGGGCGAGCTCCAGGCCTGTGGGCCCATCGGAGGCGACCTCGACCTCGAACCCCTCCGAGCGCAGCCCCCTCGAGACGAAGTTCAGGATCCGTCGCTCGTCGTCCACCAGGAGGATCCGACCGGCCCGCTCTCGGGTGGACCCGGGCGATTCGACGGTGGCCGACGGGACCTCCACTTCGGCGGAAGCTTAGCCGCAGGGCCGGGTCGTGAACAGGGAGGGCCGGGGCGGGCTCATTACAGTTCTGTCATCAAGCCCGCCGAATGCCCTCGTCCTGCTTCCCCCAGCGGCCGGGCCACCATGACAGTGCTGTCATCCGCTTGATTCGGTGGGTCCGGCCTTTTTAAGGTCCGGTCGGCTTCGGTTCCCGATTCCACGTCAGAAGGGGGATCTGATGGGCAGAGCTGAGGGAAGGCGAGCCAACCGGCCGGCCGCCGTCCTGGTCGGTCTCATCTCGGTCACGCTGCTGGCGGCGTCCGCGTGCTCCAGCGGCTCGAAGGCAACGCCTCTGACCACGATATTCGTGCAGAAGTTCCGCTACCACGGCATGCCGACCACCTTGAAGTCGGGTGTCCAGCAGTTCCTGTTCGAGAACAAGGAGTCGCTCCCCATCACCCACGAGATGATCCCGATTGCCTTGCCCTCCGGGAAGACGGCCCAGGACGTGATCAACGACGCCAAGGGCCCGGCGGACGCGACTCCGGGCGCGGCTTCCGAGGATGAATGGCTCCACATCGGCGGCGATTTCGGCGCGGCCGACACGGGGGCCAGCGTCGTGGAGACGCTGTTCCTGCCGCCGGGCACCTACGCCATCGCGTGCTGGCAGACGGGAAACCTGGGCGGGGGCGAGGGCGACGCCCACGCCGGCCGCGGGATGGTGTTCCAGTTCACCGTGACGTCATAGATCGGGGGGTGCCCCGGATCCGATGCGAGGAGTCTTGACCCGCGGGGCGACGCTTGCTGCGGGGATGGCCGCGGTCTGCTTCGCCCTCTCCTCGTGCGCCCAGCAGGGCGCGACCGTCCAGGGTCAGCAGATCCACCAGCTGTACGTGATCATCTCGATCCTGGCCATGCCGGTCTTCGTCGCGGTCGAGGCGGCGCTGA
>VAYG01000167.1:0-3225 GCA_005885015.1 Actinomycetota bacterium
CCGCTCCGGTCATGGCCCGGTTCCCGACCCGTACAGGAGCCACCAGCATCGTGTCCGATGCAATCAGCACGTCGTTCCCGATCACCGTCCCGTACTTGTCCCACCCATCGTAGTTAACGGTCACGGTGCCCGCTCCGATGTTGGTGTTCCGGCCGATGGTGGTGTCGCCCACATAAGACAGATGGGGCACCTTCGACCCCCGCCCCACCCGGGACGCCTTGATCTCGACGAAGGTCCCCGCCTTCGCGCCGTCGTCCAGGACCGTTCCGGGGCGCAGTGACGCGAAGGGCCCGACCGACACTCCTCGCCCGATCCGCGCCCCCCGGACCACGGCGAACTGCACGGCCGAGCCGTCCCCGATCCGCGAGTCGGCAACGCGGGCCGACGGACCGATCTCGCATCCGACGCCGATCCGGGTGTCCCCTTCCAGGAACGTCAGCGGATGGACGACCGTGTCCGGCCCGATCCGGACGCCCACGTCAACGTACGTCGTCGAGAGGTCGAGGAACGTGACGCCGCCGGCCATGTGGTCCCGAATGATGCGGTCGCGCATGATCCGGTTCACGGTCGCCAGGCCCGCCCGCGTGTTCAGCCCCAGTCCGCCGCCGAGGTCCACCATGGTCGCGGAGACCTTGCGGCCCTTCTCCTGCAACACCTTCAGGACCTGCGGCAGGTAGTACTCGTTCTGGCGGTTGCTCCGCCCGATGAGTGGGAGGGCCTCGAACAGGTCCTGGCGGCGAAACGCGTAGACGATCGTGGAGATCTCGCGGATGGCTCGCTGCTCGGGGGTCGCGTCCGCTTCCTCCACGATGTCGACCAGCTCGGTGCCGCGGCGGATGACGCGGCCATAGCCGGTCGGGTCGTCGACCTCGGTGGTCAGGATGGTGGCGGCGGACCGCGACCGCCGATGCAGGGCCATCAGCCCGCGCACGTGTTCGGCTTCGACCAGGGGGTCGTCGCCGTTCATGGCCAGGACGTCCGTGGCGCCCCGTGTCGCGTCGTCGGCCGCCATCACGGCGTGGCCGGTGCCGAGCGGCGTTCCCTGGTCCACGAACTGCGGCTCGGGCTTGATGCCCCAGCTACGCACTGCTTCGGCGACCTGGTCCGCGCCGTGGTGGACCACCACCACGATGCGGTCCGGGCGCCCTCCCCTCGCCGCCTGGAGGACGTGCCACAGCGCCGGTCGGCCGCACACCGGATGCAGCACCTTGGGCAGGCTGGACTTCAGGCGCTTCCCGAGGCCCGCGGCCAGGACGACCACGGCGGTGGAGCGGGAAGAGCGTTCAGCCATGGGACGTGTCCTCGGATCGGGAAGCGGCGCTGTTGTACCCGGACCACGGCCGGGGTGCAACTGTATCCCGCGAACCGCGCTGCCCTGGGATGGGCGGCACGTACAGCGGGCCGCCCACGCGCCCTGGGATGGGCGGCACGTACAGCGGGCCGCCCACGCGCCTTGGGATCAGGGGCACACGCTCTGGAGGAAGGGAAAGGGGTCCACGGCCGGGCCCCCGGCGGGATGCCATTCGTAGTGCAGGTGCGGGATGAGCCCCTTGGCGTCGCCAGACGCTCCCACGTAGCCGATCACGGCGCCGGCCGGGACGAACCCGCTCCTGGCGTAGGCGGACAGATGTGCGTAGTAGCTGTAGCCGGTGGCCGAACGAAGGATGAGTGCGTTGCCTCCGAGCGTGTTCGGATCGGGGACCACGACCCCCGGCTGCACCGCGAGCTCGGGCGTGCCTCGGGCGGCCAGCAGGTCGTTCCCCTCGTGGAACCGGCCCCCGGGGCGGGGAGCCCCGAACGAGTCGGTGAGCGAGATGGGTCCGGCCACCGGGCAGACCTGGAGGGTCCGATCGGCGTGGACGGTGACCGGCCACGCGGCGAACCAGGGAGCGGAGGGACGCTCGCCGGGGCCGCCACCCAGCGTGGCCTTCACCACCCGCCGGCTCGCCCGCAGCAGGGCCTTGATCGCTCGGTAGTCCGCGTGCAGGGAGGCCTTGATGGCGAGCCAGCTGGGGAGGAGCCGGTTCAGCACGTGCTGGTCCGTCCGGACCCGGGCCCGGAGCTGGCGAAGCGTCGCCGCCGTTCCGGGGGCATGCTTGGGGGTCTGGCGCATGGTGGCGGTGGCGTGGCGAAGGTCGTCCTGTCTTCCGTGCACGGTCTGCACCAGCGCCATCCACATGGCCGTCCGGACCCGCACCCCCGCCGTGACGCGCTCCAGCCCCCGCTGGATTGTTGTCAGCCGAGGTCCGGGTGGCGCGGCGGGGATGACCGAACCCGACGCGAGCGTGGGGGCCAACCAGGCCGCGACCGTCACCTGGCTCACCAGCAAGACGGCAACGACGGTCGAACGGAGGAGGCGAAGGCGCAGTTCCACGCCTGTCAGGATCACACACGCGTGCCGCCATCGACCGCGGATCGCGGGTAGCGGATCGCTCCTGGAAAGGAGCCGATCGCTCCGGGGGGAGGAATCGAACCTCCATTTGAGGCTCCAAAGGCCCCCGTCTTGCCGTTAGACGACCCCGGACCGTGACGGGTCGATTATCCCGGACCGGAGACGGCGATCGCGGAGGGAATCTCGGCCGCGATGGCGCGGGCGTGTGCCTCGTCCCGAGCCAACCCGGCCACCGTCGCCCCGCTCCCGCACAGGATGGCGCCGAGTGCGCCGGCTCGGAGGAGCGCGGACCGCACGTCCTCCAACGCGGGATGGCGTCGGACGACCGGCCCCTCCAGGTCGTTGAACATCAGGGTCGCCACCTCCCCGACCGCGCCTGATGCCGCGGCCTCGAGGAGAGGACTCGGGTCCGCTCCGGTCGGCCCCCCGTCCCGGTCCCACCACCCGTACGCGTCGGCGGTTGCCACCGGGAATGCCTGCGGGACCAGGACCCACCACATCTCAGCGACGGTGGCGGGCTGGACCATCTCGCCTCGGCCCCGCATCACCACCGCTCCGCCGTCGAGCAGCGCGGGGATGTCCGATCCGATCCTGGCCCCCATCACGGCCAGGTCCTCCGGGGCGAACGGTCGCCCCCACAGTTCGTTCATCGCCCGCAGGACCGCCGCGGCGTCGGCGCTCCCACCTCCCAACCCCGCGGCCACGGGGATCCGCTTCTCCACGGTCACCTCGGCGGCTTGCCCAGCTGCGGGTCGGGCCTCCACCCACTGCTCCGCGGCCTGGAGGGCCAGGTTCCGCCCCGGATCGATCGGTTCGAAGGGGAAGGGTCCCGC
>VAYG01000167.1:3279-4491 GCA_005885015.1 Actinomycetota bacterium
CAGGACCAGGCTCTCCAGCTCGTGGTAGCCGTCGGCGCGTCGCCCCAGGAGGCGTAGGAACACGTTGAGCTTGGCCCGAGCCTCGACCCGGACCTCAGCGCGGTCCGTCGACTCACCCACGGTCGGGTCCACGACCGAACACCGCCTCGGCCAGACAGGCGAACTCCGGGAGGCCCAGAGACTCGGCACGAACCCGGGGATCCAGCCCGCATCCCTCGAGGGCCCGGACGGCGTCGTCCGGCGACAGGCCCAGCCGCACCAGAGCATTGCGCATGGTCTTCCGGCGCTGGGCGAACCCCTCGTCCACCACCGGGAACAGGTGGTCCCGCAGTGTGGACACCGGCGGTTCCCGCGGCGTGATGCGGAGCAGCACCGACTCCACCTGCGGCTCAGGCCAGAACACAGACGGCGCCACCCGGCGCAATACCGACACGTCTGCTTGGTAGGCCAAGCGGGCGCTCACTGCACCATACGCCTGCTTGGTGGGCCAAGCAGCCAGCCGTTCCCCCACCTCGCGCTGGACCATCACCACGTAGTCGACGACCTGCGGCGCCCGCTCCAGCAACCCGAACAGGATCGGCACCGCCACGTTGTACGGGAGATTTGACGCCATCTTCCAGGAGCCGCCCTCCAGCTCCCGATCCCACCGCACCCGGAGCGCGTCGGCCTCCAATACCCGGACGTGGGGAAGATAAGCGGCCACCTCGCGCAGGGCCGCCCCGACCCCCCGGTCGAACTCCACCGCCAGCACCTCCGCGCCCGTCGCGGCCAGCGCCACCGTGAGCGAGCCCAGCCCCGCCCCGACCTCGACCACCCGATCCCCCCGATCGACCCCGGCCAGTACCGCGATGCGCCGGGCCAGGTTGGGGTCCGCCAGGAAGTGCTGGCCCAGCGCCTTCGATGGACGGACGCCGTGCCGGGCCGCCAGCGCCTTCAGCGCGCGGCGCCCCAGGCTTCGGGGAGGTTCCGCCCCGTCCGTCGGGATCCCCGAGAGGGAGCCGGTGGTGGACCTACCAGGCGATGCGGACCTGGCAGACGCCCGCGCCGAGCGGCGCGATCCGGGAGAACGCCTCCTGGGAGAGATCGATGATGCGTCCGCCGAACGGTCCACGGTCGTTGATTACCACGGCCACCGACCTCCCGTTGGCCAGGTTGGTCACCGTGACCCGGGTCCCGAAGGGGAGCCAGGGGCTGGCCGCGGTCAGCCCGGAA
>VAYG01000168.1 GCA_005885015.1 Actinomycetota bacterium
TGGGACACGCGGGCGCGATCATCACCGGTTCGTCCGGCACCGCTCAGGCCAAAGCCGGTGCGTTCGAGGCAGCCGGCGTTCGCGTGGGACGCAATCCGACGGAAGTAGCGGAGCTCATGCAGGAGGCCCTCGAGGGCTGACGGCACCACCGATGCGCCCTGCCCGATGCTGGCTCCGGCCCGGTCTGTGACCTAAGCTCCAACCAACCCGGCACATCGGAAGGGGGAGATGCATGGACGAGCGACCGGGGTCGGGGCGCGGATCAGGGTCCGGAGGCGAAGGACGGGAACCCGGACCGCAGCCTCCTCAGCCCCCGCAGCCGCAGCCTCCCCCCCAACCCCCTCCGCGACCGGAACCACCCTTCCCTCAGCCACAACCGCCGGTCCCCCAACCTCCCCAGCCGCCCCCGGGGCCACTGCCCCCCCAGCCCCCGCCCACCGACCCCGAGCCCCCACCCCTCGCCCCTCCTCGGTTTGAAGTCGGCGAACCGATGGGGGAAACCGTCGGGGTCGGCACCGGCGCCCCGGCGCCGCAGGCTTCGCGCACCCCGGCGAGCACCACCGCTGGATGGAAGCCGGCCCTGCTCGGTGCGGTCGGAACGATCCTCGTCCTCGGCGTGATCGGTGAGGCGCTGGCCTTCCTGCTGTTTGCGGCCGAAGACCAGGCCCGTCCCTCGATTGCCGACACCGCCCGCTTCGGGGGCTTCGTGTTCTACGCCTTCCATCACGTCGGTCTTCGGTTCGGCGGAGCCGCGTTCGGCGGCATCGGGGCCAATGTCACCGTGGCCCTGGCGATGCTGACCGGCACGCTGGTCGCGCTGTGGCTGCTCGCCCTCACCGGCCGGGCCATCGCCAACCAGGCGGGCGGCTCCTCGCTGGCGCGCGGCATCCAGGGGGCCAAGGTAGCCCTGCCCTACGCTGCCCTGTGCCTTGGGCTCGCCTTCGTCGTCCGGGTGCCTCAGAGCCAAGCGGCCGCCGGTCTCTCGACGGGTTTTCCTGCGGCGCACCCCTCCTATGTGGCGGCGGTGCTATGGCCGCTGGGGCTGGCAGCCGTTGCCGGATTCGTGGGCGGATTCCGATCGGATGCGCCCACGGGCGTCATGGCCACTCCCTGGGGGACCCGCCTGCGGGCGGCGGCCGGGGGAGGGACGTGGATGCTGGCCGTCGGGTTGATCCTCTCGTTCGTCGGCTTGGTGCTGCTCACGCCGTTTGCCCCCGACGTGGCCAGGGACTACTTCCGCCCCTTCGACCAGAGTTTCCTGCGGGGCGTCTCCGTGATCCTCGGGACGCTGCTCGTGCTGCCGAACATGGCCGCATGGGTCCTCTTCCCCGCGATGGGATCGTGTCTGGAGATCTCGGGCGGAGTCTTCGGCCTCAGCGGCTCCTTCTGCTTCCTCTCCTACAGCCAGTTCCCGACGACCCACGCCATCGCGGGGATCAGGACCCCCTCTCCGAACCTGCCGAGCCCGCCTTCCGGGTACTTCCTGTTCTTGCTGGCGCCCCTCGTCGCCGTGCTGGTTGGCGGCGCCATCGCCGCCCGGCGGGCCGATGGGGGAACGAAGCAGGAGGCCGTCGGCGTGGGAGCGCTGGCCGGACTGGCCTACGCCCTGCTGTCTCTGGCCACGGCCGTCCTCTCCACGATCACTGCCAAGGCCAGCGGCTTCGGGCAGGCCTTCCCGGGCGCGCCGGGGCCCTGGTGTGGGGTGTGGTGGGCGGCGCGATCGGAGCCCTGTGGGAGTCGCGGAGGTTACCGATGGTGCCCCCGGTCCGGTTCGACCTTCCGCCGAGGGATGAGGCCTGGGCCGCCGGACCCCGGTGAGCTCCTGAGGTCGCGTTTCAGTTAGTCGTCGAACCCGGAAGGCGTCGAGCCGATCCGCTCCGCTTGCATCTTCATGTAGCCGCCGTAGGTCACCACTACGATCAGCACGAGGCCGATCCACGCGGCCGCCCTGGGGTGGTTCGCGACGACGACCAGGAACTTGATGATCCCGAACAGCACCTCGCCCACGGTGAGTCCGCCCATGACCGTGGACACCGGGACACCCGCGGGCATGGCCACGCGGAAGGCGGCCGTGACTTCGCCGACCAGCAGGAGCAGGGCGAACAGAGCCATCAGCACTCCGGCGAAGGCGCCGCTTCCGCCCCACGCGTTGAGGCCCGCCTGCCAGTCGAGGAAGGAGTCGATGAGCAGCAACAACGAGCCGCCCACCAGGATCCGGTCGGCTGCCGAAAGCCTGGCGAGCCTGAAGGGCGGGCGCTGGGACATGGCCGGATTGTGTTCCGGCGTGGGGGCTGAATCAAGCGAGCGGCTTTCCTGGGGGGGTTCGAGCAGGTCAGCCAGGGAAGCGGCGGACGCTGAGGACCCCCAGGAGCTTCACCGCAGCTCCCGCCATCGCCAGGCCGGCCGCGGCCACCGCCAGCAACGGCCAGATGGTCGAATCGGAAAGCAATGGCGGACGTCGGTAGTGCAGCACGGCGGCGACGGCCACGACGACCGCGAAGGACGCATAGGCGGCGGTCTCAACCCGAGGGTCGATGGATCGATATCGGCCGATCAGGGCGGCGGCGAGCCCCCCGAGCCCCGCCACTGCGGCGAACAGGGACCAGTGAAGGCTCCAGGCCCCGAAATAGCGCGAGCTGTCACCGAACCGGGACCAGGGGAAGGCCGACAGGACGACCACCAGGGCGAACCCCGCGAGGGCAAGGCGATCCCCACTCGGATGCACCGATCGGGTCGGCGGCTGCGGAGCGGGGACGTCCTCGAGGATGGTGGACAGGCACTCCGGTCCGATGAGACGCCCTCGCATCGGGACGGCGCACGCGATGCACAGCGCCCGCCCACACAGCTCGCAGGTGCCAACCAGGGCCACAGCCGGGTGATTGGCGCATCTGCCGGGCCTTCCGCCGGTCAGTTCCTCAGGATCCGGCACGCGGCTAGGGTACGCGTTCGACCTGGGGCCGAACTCGGTCCTTTGTCTCCTTCTGGACGAGCGGAATTGACATACTCACCGGGCGCCGAATAGCGTCCGTTCTCGTGGATGCGCGGATCGCGGTGCTCGCCTCGGGGGCCGGCACCAACCTTCAAGCGCTCCTGGACGATCCGCAGATCGGCTCCGCCCTGGACCGGGCCAGGGCCCGGGGCGTCAAGCCGGTGGCGTTGGACCCGGCCCACTATCCCTCCCGAGAAGCCTTCGATCGGGCTCTCACGACGCTCCTGGAGGAAGAGGCCATCGAGTACGTCATGCTGGCCGGCTACATGCGGATCCTCGGCGCGGACACGGTGCGGGCCTTCCGTGACAGGATCCTGAACGTCCACCCGTCCCTGCTTCCCGCCTTCCCCGGCGGCCACGCCGTGAAGGACGCGTTGGACTGGGGGGCGAAGGTCACCGGCGCCACCGTGCACCTCGTCGACGAAGAGGTGGACCATGGCCCGACGGTCTTGCAAGAGCCGGTCTTGATCCTTCCCGATGACGACGAGCTATCGCTGCACGTGCGCATCCAGGAGGTCGAGCACCGCCTGTTCCCGCGGGCCGCCCGGCTTCTCGTGGAGGGCCGCCTGAAGCTCGAGGGGCGCTTGGTCCACGTTCTGGGCGACGACGAGGAAACGGTCGGGGCGGGATCGAAGGAGTGACCGAGGCGGTTCCGGTTCGCCGGGCCCTCGTCGCCGTTGCGGACAAGGCCGGTGTGGTCGAATTGGGGCGAGCCCTGGCCGGACTGGGCGTCGAGGTCGTCTCCACCGGCAACACCGCGCGGGTCCTCCAGGAGGCGGGTGTCGCCGTCACCCCGGTCGCAGAGGTGACCGGGTTTCCCGAGATGCTCGGGGGCCGGGTCAAGACCCTCCATCCGCGCATCCACGCGGGGATCCTGGCCGACAAGCGCAACCGGGCGCACCTCGGCGAGCTCGAATCCCACGACATCCAGCCTTTCGACCTCGTCGTGGTGAACCTCTATCCGTTCCGAGAGGCCGTCTCCCGTGGAGCGTCCTTCGCTCAGACCATCGAAGAGATCGACATCGGAGGCCCGGCGTTGGTGCGTGCGGCCGCGAAGAACTTCGAGTCCGTGGGTGTGATGACCGACGCGGCCGATTACCCGCGGGTGATCGAGGAGATCGGAAGCCAGGGGGGTCTGTCCCGTCCGACCAGGCTCGAATTGGCCCGGCGAGCGTTCGCTCATACCGCCGCGTACGACGGCGCAATCGCCGGGTGGCTCTCGGGAGTGGACAGCCCGCCTTCCGATGGGGAGGAAGTGCTCCCGGAACGGCTGACCCTCGTGCTGGAGCGGCGGTCCGAGCTCCGCTACGGCGAAAACCCCCACCAGCGGGGGGCGCTGTACGTGTCCGAAGGAAGCGCACCACCCCTGGGCGGTGCGGAAGTCCTGCAGGGGAAGGAGATGTCGTTCAACAACTGGCTGGACGCGGAGGCCGCCAGGGCGATCGCCTCGATGTTCGACGAGCCGGCGGCCGTGATCGTGAAGCATCACAACCCGTGCGGCGTCGCCTTGGCGGACACCTCGGCAGCCGCGTACGAGCGGGCGCTCGAGGGCGACCGCGTCTCGGCGTTCGGAGGCATCGTGGCCTTCAACTCGGAAGCGGACGAGGACGCCGCCCGTGCCATGGCCGGCGTGTTCACCGAGGTGGTGATCGCTCCGGGGTTCACCGCGGGCGCCCTGGCGGCGTATGCGAAGAAGGCGAACCTCAGAGTCGTTCGTGCCCCCCTCGCCGCGCCGGGGGGGCTCGACATTCGGTTCGTCGACGGGGGAGCCCTCGTGCAGGACATGGACGTCATCGTAGAAAGCCGGTCTGACATGAAGGTCGTGACGAGGATCGAGCCGACGGAATCCCAGTGGAACGACCTGCTGTTCGCCTGGACGGTGGCGGCCAGGGTGAAGTCGAACGCGATCGTCCTCGCGACGGACCGGGCGACCGTGGGCATCGGGGCCGGCCAGATGAACCGATTGACTTCGGTCGAGATCGCGGCTCGCCAGGCCGGGCAGCGGGCGCAGGGAACGAGCCTGGCCTCGGACGCGTTCTTCCCATTCCGCGATGGGGTGGACCGGGCCGCACAAGCGGGCGTCGCGGCCATCATCCAGCCGGGCGGCTCGATCCGGGACGATGAGATCATCGGAGCGGCCGAAGCGCACGGCATCGCAATGGTGCTCACCGGGAGGCGACACTTCCGCCACTGACCGCCCGCTAGAGTGGTGGCGATGACCGCCACCATCATCGACGGGAAGAAGATCGCTGCTGAGATCCGGTCCGAGGTGGCCGAACGCGTCCGGCGGCTCGCCGCGCGCGGCGTCACCCCGGGATTCGTCGATCTCCTGATCGGGGACGATCCGGCCTCCAAGCTCTACGTGGGCATGAAGTACCGGGCCGCGACCGAAGCCGGTATGGCGGCGTTCGATCACCTGCTCCCCGCCGGAGCTCCGGCGAAGGAGGCCCTGACGATCATCGAGAAGCTGAATGCAGATCCCCATGTCCACGGGGTGATCGTGCAAAGTCCGCTTCCACCGGAGTCACCGATCGACATCTTGGATCTGCAAGAGGCGATCGACCCAGAGAAGGACGTGGACGGGCTGCATCCGCTCAACCAGGGGCGGCTCGCGATGGGCCGGCCCCGGTTCGTTCCCGCCACGCCGGCGGGCGTGGTCGAGCTCCTCCATCGAGAGGGGATCGAGGTGGAAG
>VAYG01000166.1 GCA_005885015.1 Actinomycetota bacterium
TGCCTGTGTTCGTGTGGATGACCTTCGTCGTGTCGTTCCTGCTGATCTTCGCCCTCCCCGTGCTGACCGTGGGGCTGTTCGAGCTGTTCTTCGACATCAGGTTCGGGACGAACTTCTTCAACCCGCTCAAGGGCGCCGATCCGGTCTTATGGCAGCACCTGTTCTGGCTGTTCGGCCACCCGGAGGTCTACATCCTGATCNNCGCAAGCCCTTGTTCGGCTACCCCGTGGTCGTTTTCTCCGGGATCGCCATCGGGTTCATGGGGTGGGGCGTGTGGGCCCACCACATGTTCGCGGTGGGGCTGGGGCCCGTGGCGAACTCCGCGTTCGCCCTCTCCACGATGTTCATCGCCGTCCCGACGGGAGTGAAGATCTTCAACTGGCTTGCCACCCTGCACGGAGGGGACATCCGGTTTCGGACGCCGCTCCTGTTCGCCCTCGGCTTCATCGCCATGTTCACCATCGGCGGGCTCTCCGGCGTGACCCACGCCGTTGTCCCGGCCGACTACCAGCAGACCGACACCTACTACATCGTCGCCCACTTCCACTACGTGCTGTTCGGCGGGTCGATCTTCGGCTTGTTCGCCGGCATCTACTACTGGTGGCCGAAGATCACGGGCAAGCTCCTGTCGGAGGCGATCGGCAAGGTGCACTTCTGGCTGATGCTGATCGGGTTCAACGTCACCTTCGGTCCGTTCCACATCTTGGGACTCCAGGGGATGCCCCGGCGCATCTACACGTACCCGAGCGGCAAGGGGTGGGATTTCTGGAACATGGTCTCGACGATCGGAGCCTTCCTCATCGCGGCCTCGATCCTCGTGTTCATCGTCAACGTGGTGCGCACGCTCCGGCGCGGGCAGGTGGCCGGTCCGGATCCCTGGGACGCCCGGACGCTGGAATGGTCGATCCCCTCACCCCCGCCTCCGCACAACTTCGACACGATCCCCGTGGTGGCCTCGGTCGATCCGTTCTGGCACACGAAATACGCGGAGGGTCCGGACGGCCGGCTGGCCCCCGTTGTGGCCGGGGGATCGGCCGGACACGACGAAGCGCCCCATGACGAGGACGGCGAGCACGGGCACGGCCACGCGATCCACATGCCGTCCCCCTCATACTTCCCGTTGCTGGCCGCCCTGGGGCTCCCGATCCTGGCGTACGGGCTCCTCTTCTCCTCGATCCTGGTGGTGGACGGGGCCTTGACGATCCTGGTGGGGCTGTACGGCTGGGCCGTCGAGCCCTCGGCGGAGCCGGAGTAGGCCCGTGGCCACCCCGGTGAAGGCAGTCGAGCACGGGGCCCCCACCAGCACGGGGCTGTCCAACGCGAAGCTCGGGATGTGGGCGTTCCTGGCCTCCGAGTGCCTGTTGTTCGGCGCGCTGATCTCGACGTTCCTGCTGTACCGGGGGAGGCAGGTGACCGGCCCCACCCCGCAGAAGCTCTACGACATCCCGTACACCTCGGTGAGCTCGTTCGTCCTGCTCATGAGCAGCCTGACCATGGTGCTGGCGCTGGCGGCCATCCAGCGCGGCGACCACGCCAAGCTCCGGACGTGGCTGGTGGCCACGGCCCTGCTCGGCATGACCTTCGTCGGGGGACAGGTCTACGAGTTCACCCGGTTCGTCCAGGACGGCATGACCATCAAGACGAACGTGGTCGCGTCGAGCTTCTTCACGCTCACCGGGTTACACGGGGCCCACGTGACCGGCGGGATCTTGATGCTCCTCTCACTGTTCGGGATGTCGCTGGACGGCAGGCTGCCGACCGAGAAGTCCGAAGCCGTGGAGCTGGTCGGGCTGTACTGGCACTTCGTCGACATCGTGTGGATCGTGATCTTCACCGTTGTCTACCTGATCCCGAAGGCGGGCTGAGGCTGCCGTGGCGGACACATCGGAGGCCGTTGCGCAGACCGCCCAGGAGACCAGGCCACAGGCGGTCGCCGAGGAGCCGGAGCTGGCCGCCCACCCCGGTCCCCGCCAGTACGTGCTCGTGGCCATCTGGCTGGCGGTCGCCACCGCCATCGAGGTCGCGTGGTACTACGCCGACGTCCCCCACGCGCTGTTCGTGGCGCTGCTGCTGTTCCTGTCCTTCATCAAGTTCAACCTGGTGGTGCTGTGGTTCATGCACCTGCGGTTCGACAGCCCGATCTTCCGGCGGCTGTTCGCCACCGGGCTGGCCCTGGCACTGTCCGTGTACCTGATCGTCCTGGTGATCTTCGGAGCCCTGAAGGCGCCCTGGTTGCTCATCGTGGCGTTCTTCCTCCTGGTCTTGCCGGTGGCCACGCTGTTGGTCCGGACCCGTCGGGGAGAGCCCACCGTCCTCCAGCCGGAACCCTCCGAGCCCCCACCCGCGGGGCACTAGACGGCCGTGGCGCTTCCACCGTTCGCCCTCCATCCCGACGCCATCGCGGTGGCGGTGGCCCTGGAGGGCTCGTACCTCTGGGCGCTCGCCCGGCTCGGTCCCCAGTCCGTCTCCGAGGGGCAGGCTCCGGCCAGCCGCCGCCAGATCACATGGTTCTCATCCGGGGCCGCCGTGATCCTGGTGGCGTCGTCCTGGCCGATCCACGACCTGTCCGAGCGGTACCTGTTCAGCGTCCACATGGTCCAGCACACGCTGATCTCGCTGGTGGCCCCTCCCATGCTCCTCCTGGGGATGCCGGCCTGGTTGCTGCGGCGGATGCTGCGGCCCAGGGCCCTCCGCGCCATCGTCCGCACCCTGACCCGGCCGTTCATCGCGTTGGTGATCTTCAACGCGGTGATCGTGCTCACCCACTGGCCGCTCGTGGTCGACCTCATGCTGCGCCATCACCCACTGCACCTGGTGGGGCACCTGGTGCTGTTCTCGGCGGCGACGTTGATGTGGTGGCCGGTGGTCAGCCCGCTTCCCGAGATGCCCACCCTGTCCTACCCGGGACGCATGCTGTACCTGTTCCTCCAGTCGATCGTCCCGACCGTTCCCGCGTCGTTCCTCACCTTCGGAAGCACGCCGCTGTACTCCTTCTACGTCTCGGCGCCCCGCATCTGGGGGTGGTCCGCGCTGACCGACCAGACCGTCGCCGGGCTGATCATGAAGCTGGCCGGCGGGGCCATCCTGTGGACGGTCATCGCGGTCATCTTCTTCAAGTGGTACCTCCTCGAGCAGCAGGGCGGGTGGGACGAGCTCGCCCTGCGGGACGTCGAGCGCGACGTCCGCACCGAGATGAGCAAGCGATGAGCGAGGCCGGGCCCGAGACCCAGGGGCGGCTCCCGGGGGTCGCCTATCCTCCTGGCGGTGGGGAAGGACGAGGCGGTGGCCATCGCCAGCCTCATGGCCCTGAACATCCTGGTGGGGGCGGCGCTGGTCGCGTACGGCAGGCGGGTCCGGGGGCGCCCGGTGGCCTTCCCGTTCATCGTCGCGGCCGGAGCGATCGTGGTGGTGGCGGGCGCGGTGTCGGCGTTCGCCTTCGGGGACAAGGGGCCGGAGAAGGCCGAGGCCGCGGGCCCGAAGCCGCAGGCCGTCTCCCTGACCGCGCAGGGCACCAAGTTCGTCGAGACGAAGCTCAACCTCACCGCCGGAGCCAGGGTTTCCATGAAGTTCGACAACAAGGACGCCGGCGTCCAGCACAACTTCGCTCTGTTCGACGGGCCCGACGCCACCGCGCCGGTTGTGTTCCGGGGCGACCTGGTGCCCGGCCCCGCCACCGTGACCTACTCGTTCACAGCGCCGCCGAAGCCGGGGACCTACTTCTTCCACTGCGACGTGCATCCCACCGTCATGAAGGGGACCGTCACGGTGGCGGCGGGGGCGCCGCCACCCGGTGGTGCTGCCGGCGCACCGCTCCAGCTCTCCGCCAAGAACATCGCGTTCAGCCCGACGAAGCTCACGGCCATGGCCGGGGGCAAGATCACGATCCACTTCAACAACCAGGACCCGGCGACCCCCCACAACGTGGTCGTGTTCAACGGGCCGGACGCCACCGCGCCCGTGCTGTTCAAGGGCGACCTGGTGACCGGCCCGGCCTCGGCCGATTACACGTTCGACGCGCCGCCGCCGGGCACCTACTTCTTCCACTGCGAGGTCCATCCGCAGCAGATGACGGGGACGCTGACCATCACCCGCTGAGCCGATCCCGGGACGCCGCCCCGGTCCACCGTCGTCCGTCGAACCGAAGCGCTGCTCCCGCCACGATCGACGCCAACAAGCGTTCCTTCCCCCAGAGGTCCGACGGCATCAGGGTGCGGCTGCCGGAGCGACCACCGACGCGCCATCCGCCGACGGGCGTTCGGGGAGGGACCAGTCGCCGGCATTCTGCCCACGGCAGGACGAAGGGCCGGCGGGCCGCGAACCGAATGGTCAAGCCGGAGCGGTCCTCGCGGATGGCGGTCACCCGTGCCAGGAGCCCCGAGCTCGCGACGAGGGAACCACCCGCGGCCAGCAGTGCTCCCAGGGCCGGGGTTCGATCCAGGGCTGAGATGCCCCAGGCCACCGCGGCGACCCCGGTGGCCCCCGGCAGGAGGGTGAGCCGGGACGTGCCTTCTTCGTGGCTCGCTCCGGTGAGTGGATCGTGACGCGCCAGGAAAGAGCCTCCGCGAACGGGTCGCGTTCGACGCCACGACAGCAGGTCCACCAGGACCACGCCGGCCACGCCCGAGGCGAACGTGATGGCGGGGGCGACGCGAAGGAACGTGAGGACGCCGGGCACGTGGGCACCGTATCCGTGGCCACCGACACGCAGTGCGCCGGGCAGGTGCATCGGCTCCCACTGCGATACTGGCCCGCGTGAAGGCCGCGCGGCCCCCCGGTTCATCCCAGTCGTGAACACGGCCGAGGCTCGGAGGACGTTCCGGGACGTCCGCGTGGCCCACGTGGCCTCGCTGCTTCCCGGCGGGGAACCCCACGTCGTCCCGTTGTGGTTCGTGTGGCTGGACGACGCGATCTACGTGTCGTGTCGGCGGGCCAGCGTCGTCCGCCGAAACCTGGAGCGGGACCCGAGGGTGGCCCTCGAGGTCGAGCGGGGGAGCGCCTGGACCGAGCAGGCCGGCGCCCTCATCCGGGGCACCGCGGAGCTGCTGCCGAGCGATCACGCCGGGGCGAAGAAGGCGTTGTCCGCGTGGTTCGACAAATACCGGTCGGAGCTCGCGGGACGGGGCTTCGCCGCCTACACGGAGCGGGTCGGTGAGCCCGTGGTGTTCCGGGTCCGCCCCGACCGCCTCTCCACCTGGATCCACGCCCAGGCTCCCCCGGGTTCTCGGGATCCGGGGCCCCCATAGCCGCCCGGCTCGTTTGCGGCTTCCTGGGGGTGCGCCTACGATGGCACTTGTGAATCGCTTCACAAAGTCCGGCCGGGGCGATCGGTCCGGGCTTGGGGGGGCCGAAGGCACGACCGCCCCCGATGGAGCGATGGGGGTCTCCTGAGGGGAACGGGGGAACCAGACGGCGACCGAGGCGGATGTCCTGGTGGTGGGTGCCGGCCCCGCGGGTTCGGCCACCGCCTACCACCTGGCCACTCGAGGCGTGGACGTCCTGATGGTCGACAAGGCCGTCTTCCCCAGGGAGAAGGTCTGCGGAGACGGGCTGACCCCTCGCGGCGTGCGGGCCATCCAGCGTATGGGCATCGACCCGACCGAGCCGGGATTCACTCGGGTGGACGGGCTCCGGACCTATGGAGTGGACGGGGTGGTCATCGATCTCCGGTGGCCCAGGCTGAAGGATTTCCCTCCCCTCGGTGTGGTTCGAACGCGTTTCGACTTCGACAACCTCCTGGCGGAGCGGGCGGTCAAGGCCGGGGCCCGGTTCGATCAGGGCACGGAGGCCCGTCGGCCGGTGATGGACGGCACGTGGGTCGGCGGCGCGCGGGTGCAGCGGGAGGGCCACGAGGAGGAAGTCAAGGCGCGGTTCGTGGTGGCGGCAGACGGCGCCTCCAGCCGCTTCGCCGCTCATGCCGGGGTCCGCCGCGACGACGGGAGGCCCATGGGCATCGCCGCCCGTCGCTACTACCGCATCCCCCGGCCCCAGGAGCCGGTGCTGGAGGCGTTCGTCAATCTCCGAGACGAGCCGACCGGGGGTGTCATGGCGGGGTACGGCTGGATCTTCCCGCTCGGAGACGGCGTGGTGAACGTGGGAGCCGGGCTGCTCAACACGTTCAAGCGGTTCAAGGAGATGTCGGCCCGGAAGCTGATGGACGTGTTCGTCGCCGACCTCCCGCCCGAGTGGGGGATCACCGAGGAGAACGCCACCGGCCCGGTACTCTCCGGTCCGATCCCCATGGGGATGAACCGACGGCCCCTGGCCGTCCCCGGCATGCTCGTGGTGGGTGACGCGGGCGGATTGACCAATCCCTTCAACGGTGAGGGCATCGCCTACGCCATGGAGACGGGCGAGCTGGCTGCGGAGCTCATCGCCGACGCCCTGGCCAAGAACCGGCCGGCCCTGGCCCATCTGTACCCGGTGTTGCTCAAAGAGCGCCCGGTTCATGCATTTCGCGGTCCGGCACGGGTTCCCCAGGACCGCCCTCATGCGGTTCGCCCTCACTTTCATGGCGAACCTCACCGACGGCCGCGACGGCAGCGCGCAGGACAGGCTGATGCACGCGCTGGTCTCCCTGGCTCCCGAGCGATGAAGGCCTCGATCCGATGACGACCGGCTACGTGCCGATCCTGATCCTGGCGATCCTGGCCGGCGCTTTCGCCGTCCTCTCCCTTCTCGCCTCGTCGGTCGTGCGGCCCCGTCGTTACGTGCCGGACAAGGTGGCGCCGTACGAGTCGGGGATCGAGCCGGTGCGCCTGCCGAAGTCGGAACGGTTCCCGGTGAAGTTCTACGTCGTGGCGATGCTGTTCATCATCTTCGACGTCGAGGCCATCTTCCTCTATCCGTGGGCCGTCGCCTTCCGTTCTCTCGGGCTGTTCGGACTGGTCGAGATGATCGTGTTCATCGGCCTGGTGTTCGTGGCCTACCTCTACGTCTGGCAGAAGGGGGGCCTGGAGTGGGAAGGGCCGCGGCGGATCCACGGTCGGCCCGGCGAGGAGCCATACCCGGCGCTCCCTCCGATCGTGGAGCGCGGCCCGGGAGATCGCCCCGTCCGCGAGCCGGCGTTGCCGCGGAGGGGCTGAGCGGATGCCGGTCCAGCGCCTGCCGGGAACGCGGCTGGGAGGGACGGACGGCCCCGGCGTCGACGAGGAGCAGGAGGCCCGCCGCGGCGTCCTCCTGACCACGTTGGGCAGGGCCGTGGCCTGGGCTCGCAAGAACAGCATGTGGCCGGCCACGTTCGGGCTGGCCTGTTGCGCCATCGAGATGATGGCCACCGGCGCCGCGGACTACGACCTGTCCCGGTGGGGGATGGAGATCTTCCGGGCGTCGCCCCGGCAGGCCGACCTGATGATCGTGGCGGGCCGGGTCTCCCAGAAGATGGGACCGGTCCTCCGGCGCATCTACGACCAGATGCCCGAGCCGAAATGGGTCATCTCGATGGGTGTGTGCGCCTCCACCGGCGGGATGTTCAACAACTACGGGTTGATCCAGGGTGTCGACACGATCGTTCCCGTCGACATCTACGTCCCGGGGTGCCCGCCCCGGCCGGAGATGCTCATGTACGGGATCCTCCGGCTCCACGCGAAGGTGCAACGGGAAGCTCGCATCAAGTAGATGGACACGCCCGCCCTCGCCCAGCGCCTCGCCCAGCGGTTCCCCGAGGTCCTCGAGGCCCGGGGGGAGGTAACGATCACCGTCGAGGCCGACGAGCTGGCCCAGGCCCTCCTTCACCTGCGTGATGAGCCCGATCTCTCGTTCCGCTTCCTGTCCGACGTGACCTGCACCGACTGGCCCGGACTCGACCCCCGGTACTGGCTGGCCTATCACCTGCTGTCGACGGAACACCGCCAACGGGTCCGGGTGAAGGTCGGACTGCCTCCCGAGCCGGACCCGCCCCGGGTGGCCTCGGCCGTCCCCCTGTTCCCAACGGCGAACTGGCTGGAACGGGAAGTGTTCGACTTCTACGGCGTGGTCTTCGAGGGGCATCCGGATCTCCGGCGTATCGAGATGCCCGAGGACTGGGTGGGGCACCCGCTGCGAAAGGATCACCCGCTGGCCGGAGTGAACACCCAGTACAAGGGGGCGTTCATCCCGCCGCCGGATCGACGAGGGCTGTGATGGAGGATCTCGGGCTCCGCGAGGAGACCATGATCATCAACATGGGGCCCCAGCACCCCTCGACCCACGGGGTGCTCCGGATGGTCTTGGCACTGGACGGCGAGTACGTCGTGAGCTGCCGCCCTGTGATCGGCTACCTGCACACCGGCATCGAGAAGAACACCGAGTACCGCACGTGGCAGCAAGGCGTCACCTTCGTCACTCGAGCCGACTACCTCTCCCCGTTCTTCAACGAGACGGCATATTGCCTGGCCGTTGAACGACTGCTGGGGATCGAGGCTCCGCCCAGAGCCCAGGTCATTCGGGTGATGGTGATGGAACTGAACCGCATCGCCTCGCACCTGGTGTGGCTGGCGACGACCGGCCTCGAGCTGGGCGCCATCTCGATGATGCTGTACGGCCTTCGCGAGCGGGAGGAGATCCTGCGGATCTTCGAGATGGTCACCGGTCTGCGCTTGAACCACGCCTATGTTCGCGTTGGTGGCCTGTCGATGGACCTGCCGGACGGCGCCGTCGATCGCGTCCGAGCCTTCCTGAAGCTGATGCCCGGGCGGATCCACGAGTACCAGGAGCTGCTATCGGGCAGCCCCATCTGGCGCCAGCGCACGGTGGGCATCGGGTCGGTTTCGCCGGAGGACATGCTTGCCCTGGGGGTCACCGGTCCAATGATGCGCGCGGCGGGCGTGTCCTGGGACCTGCGCAAGGAAGAGCCGTACTGCGGCTACGAGACGTATGACTTCGAGGTGCCGCTGCGAGAGGCGGGCGACTGCTTCGCCCGTTACGAGGTGCGGCTAGAGGAGATGCGCCAGTCGCTGCGGATCGTCGAGCAGTGTCTGGACCGGCTGACCCCGGGGCCGTGGGTCCGGACGGCATCGGCAATTCCATGGAGTACGTCAAGCACATCATGGAGGAGTCGATGGAGGCCCTGATCAATCACTTCAAGATCGTCACCCAGGGCTTCAAGGTCCCGGCGGGCGAGGTCTATCAACCGGTGGAGTCGCCGCGCGGCGAGCTCGGTTTCTACGTCGTCTCAAGCGGTGGGAATCGCCCCTATCGAGTGCACATCCGGGGGCCGTCGTTCGTGAACCTGCAGCTCGTGCCCAACATGATCGAGGGCAACCTCGTGGCCGACGTGATCGCCTGCGTCGCCAGCGTCGACCCGGTCATGGGAGACGCGGACCGATGACATGGGGGCGAGGGTCGTCCGAGCCGACGTGGAGGGACCGGTGCTGTCGGAGGATGCCCGGGCCCTTGCCGAGAAGATCATGGCGAAGTACCCGACCCGCAGGTCGGCACTGGTTCCACTGTTGTACCTGGTGCAGTCAGAAATGGGATGGGTGCCTCGACAGGGCATGCGCGAGGTTGCCGAGATCCTCCAACTGACCACGGCCGAGGTGGAGGCCGTGGCCACCTTCTACACCATGCTGAAGCTGCATCCGTGCGGCCGGTACGTGCTGTCCATCTGCACCAATCCTTCGTGCGCCTTGTTGGGC
>VAYG01000060.1:0-2865 GCA_005885015.1 Actinomycetota bacterium
ACCACGGCCTTCTGGTCGGCGATATCTAGTTAGAACTGAGCAGCTACTTCGGAACGAGGAGGCGAGCGATGCGACACCGGATCCTGGCAAGCCTGCTGGTGGCCGCGGCGGTGGCGTTCCTGGCGGCCCGGCCCGTGGAGGCGGGGACCACGCGGGACCTCTACGCGGCCGAGGCCTACGGCTCCTACTCGTTCGTGGGCCAGACCGCCACGTCGGGGAAGTCCGCGTTCGTCGTGCTCGGGTGTCAGGCCAAGCCCGGGACGGTGGTCCAGAACACCGCGCAGTCCAGCGAGCAGTCGCCTCCCGACGCGCCCTCTCCGTCGCCCGCCCCCACCCCGACGCCGGCCCCCACAACCACCCCCGCGCCGGACCAGCCCGATCCGGGGACGACCCGGACCGGCTCCGTGAACACGTCGGTGTCGGCGATCAAGAACTCGAGCATCACCAAGACCCTCTCGTCGGCCCTGACCAACGGCGTGAACATGCTCAAGGGCCGCATCACCGCGGATGCCAACGGGATCCACACGAGCTCTGCCGGCTCGACGCTGTCCGACCTCGTGGTGGACGGTGACCGGTTCGAGGTGTCGCCGGGGCCGAACACCACGGTCACGCTGCCCAAGCTGGGCTACGCGGTGTTCAACGAGCAGTTCTCCAACACCAGCGGGACGCTCCCGTCGATGGTCGTCAACATGATCCACGTCTACGTCACCGAGCAGAACCCCATGGGTCTGCAGGTCGGCACGCAGATGATCGTGTCCCGAGGTTACAGCGCGCTCAAGCCGAACATCGCGGGCATCCTGGGCGGCTCCGCCTTCGGGAGCCGCTTGTTCGACGGGAGCCGGGCCCAGTCCGGCCCCAGCGCGGTCGTGTACATGCCGTGCCTGGGCACCAACGGGGTGGAGGTCCAGAACCCGGCGCTCGACGTGGGCCAGCCTTCCGTGTTCGACGTGGGCACGATGGCCGATACGGCGAAGGGCACGGTCAACTCCCTGAGTGCGAACGGAGAGCTGGTCGCGGCCGATCAGGCGGTCAACCTGCTGAACGGGCTGATCACCGGTCCTTCAGCGACGCGGGGTCGCGCTTCGAGAACCTCGTGGTGGCGGGACAATCCATCGCCTCGACGGTGGCGCCGAACACGCAGATCCCCCTGCCCGGAATCGGCACGCTGTGGCTGCACCGCGTGTTCCGGAACCCGAACAACATCGACATCCGGATGATCGAGGTCGTGGTCCAGCAGGACAACCCGTTCGGCCTCACCCCGGGGTCGAAGCTGCAATTGGCCGTGGCGATCGCGGTTGCGGCGCCCTGACCGGACCCGGGACTCAGGCCCGGGTCCGGTTTGGGTCCAGCGCGGCCAGGCCGGCGCGCAGCGCATCCACGGCTGCCTCGAGGTCCCCCCGCGCAACCTCGATCTCGCCGAGTTCCCGCCAGCAGGAAGCCTCCTGCTGGCGGGCCCCCTGCGCGCCGAACCTGTCCGCGGCCTCGCGGAGCACCTGGCGGGCCTCCTCCCCTCGCTCCAGGGCGGACAGGGCCCGCCCCTTGAGGTAGAGACACCGCGCGTTCTCCAAGCCGTCGGGGCTGGCCTCCGCCAGGCCTCGCTCGGCCCATTCGAGCGCCTCGTCCGGCCGCTTCGCCAGGAGGGCGACGCGACCCCGCTCCTCGTGGATGTAGGCCAGTTCCCCCCGGGCTGACGTTCCCGAGAGGAGGGCCTCCGCCCGGTCCAGATGGTGCCGGGCCTCCTCCAGGCGAGGGGGCTCCGCCTCCAGGCAGAGGAAGGCGTAGGCGTTGTGTAGGCGAGCGACGCTCTGGCGGTCGTCGAGCTCTTCCATGAGCATCCGGGCCCGCGTGGACATCTCCAGCGCGTCGCTCCACTTCTTCTGCTCGGCGAGCACGCGGGCGGCATACCAGTACGTCCGGGCCCGAAGCTCGAGCGATCCGACGTCGGCGACGGCCGCCAGGGCGTGCCGCGCCGCCCGCTCGGCCCGGACCATGTCGCCGCGCTCGAAATAGATCGACACGAGGACAGACTGGAGCTCGGCGAGGAGTGAGGGGTCCAGCGGTCCTCGCCTTGACTCCCCGAGGAACGACTCGACGACCTGGGATGCGTACATGAGGTCGCCGGCCGTCCGGTACGCCCTGGCCAGCCCGACCACCGCCAGGGCCCGCTCACGCTCGGGCAGCTCTCTCTCGAGAACCTCCTCGAAGGCATCGATGGCCTCCGAGAGCCGGCCCTGTTCCGCCAGGGCCTCCGCAGCGACCAGGGAAGCCTCGCTGCGGATCGCCTCCAGGTCATACTCGGCGGCCCGGGCCAGTACCTGCCCGGCTAGTTCCCGGCTCGCCGCGGGATCCGCCTCACGGAGGCGGGTCCGGGCCACCTCGAGCCGGTACCGCAGCTCGTCCTCGATCCCCTCCGGGATCCCGGTGGCGAGGAAATTCGGACTCACACCGAGCTGCCTGGCGAAGAAGGCCATCGCCTCGGAGGAGGGAGTTCGCCGCCCGGCCTCGATCTGGCTCACGTAGCTCACGGTGTACCTGGGCTTGGCCAGGGCCGTCTTCGTCAGCCCGGCCTGGATCCGCAGATCCCGGAGGCGCCCGGCGAGGTCCAAAGTCGCCTCATTCTAGAGCCGAGCAGGGGCAGAAGTTAACACCCTTGTTTGACTCCCTGTTAAGCACCGAAGTACGATCCGCCAGCCCATTCACGAAAGGGGAGAGCCATGAAGCGCGTGCGAGCAGCGCTGTTCGCCCTGATCGCCTTGGTGGCCCTGGCCGGCGGAGCGATCTCGGGGTACCCCTGGCCCAAGTAGACAGAGCAGTTCCCACAAGAAGGGGGCAAGTCCCGGCCTCGCGGACACGGCCACGGCCTCG
>VAYG01000060.1:2929-4919 GCA_005885015.1 Actinomycetota bacterium
CGGCCGACGGTCTCTCCGATCACGAGATCGCCGACGCCATGGGGGAGCCGGAAGACCACGTCCGCAGCGAGGTCACGAGCCTGCTGACCGAGCTGGGGTTCGAGACCAGGACCCAGGCGATCCTCTACGTGATCGACCGGACCCTCCGGCAGGCGGGGAAGGGCTGAGGAGGGCTCAGAACCCGGCGCCGCACCGGGAGGCCAGGTACTCGGCCAGGTGGAGCAGGGCGTCCTTCGGCGAGCCCGAGGGGAGGCCCTCGGCGAGCTTCCTGGCCCGCCGCACCTCATTGGTCACTGCCTCCCTGGCCCGGCTCAGCGACCCGTCCGAAGCCACCAGCTCCAGGGCCCGGCGCAGCCGGTCCCCCTCGGGCGGCCCGTCGGCCAGCAGCTCCGCCAGCTCGTCGCCCCGGCCCCGGTCCTGGAGCGCGTACAGGATGGGAAGGGTGTGGACACCCTGCCGCAGATCCTGGCCGGGGGGCTTGCCGAGCACGTCCTCCGTGGCGATCACGTCCATGATGTCGTCGGACAGCTGGAAGCCCATTCCGATCACCTCCCCGAATTGCTCCAGGAGGTCGACGTGGTCGGACCGGGCTTCCGACAGCATCCCTCCCAGCCGGCACGACGTGGCGATCAGCGCCGCGGTCTTCCGCCGGATCGTCTCCATGTAGCCCGCCTCCGTCTGGGCCAGCCTGCCCGCCAGGGCGACGTCCCGGATCTGCCCGTCGCAGACAGTGGCGATGGTCCTGGCCAGGAGCCTAGTCACCCCCGCCCCCAGATCGGCGGAGAGCTCGGAGGCCTTGGCGAACAGGAAGTCTCCGGAGAGGATCGCCACGCTGTTGTCCCACTTGGCGTTCACCGAGGGGACCCCGTGGCGGAACTGGGCCTCGTCCATCACGTCGTCGTGGTAGAGCGTGGCAACGTGGGTCAGCTCGATGGCCACCGCTCCCTGGATGAGCCGGGGATCGGTCGGATCGCCGAAGTGCCCCGACAGGAGCACGAGCATGGGGCGGAACCGCTTCCCTCCGGCGGCCAGGATGTAGGAGGCCGCCTCCCCCAAGAGCTCGTAGTCCGCCCGGACCGCCCTTTCCAGGGCGCTCTCGACCTGGCCCAAGCCCGCCTTGATCCGCTCCTCGAGGATCGGATCGGGGGCTTCCAGCCCCTGGGTCCCGCCCCTGGTCACCTTCCCGTCTCCCACGTCGCAGCGATGCTACCGGACCATCAGAAACGGAACCCCGAGGCGCTGTGGACGAGCCCGAAGAGCAGCCCGGGGACGACGCCGAACAGGATCGTGAGGATGGCCGGGACGGCCACGCCGACCGCCGCCGCCGGGGCGCGCTCGATCTGCTCCTTGTCGGCCGGTTCCTGCATGTACATCAGGACGATCACCCGGAGATAGAAGAAAGCCGCGACGACGGAGGCGATCACCGCGATCAGCACCAGCGGCCAATACCCGCCCTGCACGGCGGCGCCGAACACCGCCACCTTGGCGATGAAGCCCGCGGTCGGGGGGATCCCCGCCAGTGACAGCAGGAACAACGCCAGCACCGCGGCGAGGAAGGGGCTTCGGCGGGCCAGCCCGGCGTAGGAGGACAGCGAGAGGTTGGCCTCCCCCCGCACCGAGACCAGCATGACCACGCCGAAGGCCCCGACGATCATCGTGGCGTAGACGGCAAGGTAGAACAGGACCGCCTCCACGCCCCGGCTGCCGGCAGCGGTGGCACCCACCAGGATGAAGCCGGCGTGCGCGATGGAGGAGTAGGCGAGCATTCGTTTGACGTCGGTCTGGGCGATGGCCAGCACGCTCCCCGCGACCATCGTGACCGCCGCCAGCCCCCACACGAGGGGGCGCCAGTCGGCGGCCAGGCCGCCGAAGGCGACGTTGAACACGCGGAGGAACGCCGCGAACGCGGCCACTTTCGTTCCCGCCGACATGAAGGCGGTGACGCAGGTGGGCGCTCCCTGGTACGCGTCGGGGGTCCACATGTGGAAGG
>VAYG01000060.1:5137-16370 GCA_005885015.1 Actinomycetota bacterium
CGGCGGCGGCGGCGATCAGGGTCATCCCGGCGGTGGCGAACAGGATGAGCGGGTAGTACTCGCCGCGGGCCTCGCCCGCCCGGTCCAGGTAATGGTAGGCGAACAGGACGCCAACGGCGGCCACGGCCAGCAGGACCAGGCGGATGAACACGGAGAACCGGTCGGCCGCCACCATGCCCCCGAGCACCGTCGCCGGGTGGCCTGGCTGGTCCGCCCACGTCCACAGGAACAGCGAATAGGCGGCTGCGGCGGCGATCCCCGCCAGCGAGAGCAGGGCGAGCGGGCGCTGGTCGTCGCGTTGGGCCATCGCATCCATCAGGAGGAGGACGATGGCCGTGCCGGCGAGGATCAGCTCGGGTCCGATCGGCGTGAACACGAGCGGCGGATGGATCGCCTGTGGCGCCTGAGCGATCACCTCACGGCCTCCTGGCGATGTCGAATGCAGGGGAGCCCGTGACCCGCGGGCAACTCGTCACCACCATCTGGGACTGCGCTGGCGAAACGCAGACCAGCGTCTGCCTCACGGCGGGTTCGATCTTCGACAGCAATGGCTTTGGGAAGACCCCGATGAACAGGATCCCCGCCATGATCGGCACGAGGATCGCGTACTCGCGCAGGTTCAGGTCCGGCAACAGCCCGTGGTCGGGGACGGAAAGCGCTCCGTGCATGGCCCGCTGGTAGGCCCACAGCATGTAGACGGCGGCCAGCACCACGGCGGTGACGGCGATGACGGCGTACACCTTGGTGACGACGAACGTTCCCAGCAGCACCAGGAACTCCCCGACGAACCCGTTCAGCCCCGGCAGCCCGATCGAGGAGAGCGCCACGAACAGGAACACGCCCGCAAGGACTGGCATGGTGAGGGCCAGTCCACCCATCTGCCCGAGGTCACGAGTGTGGGTTCGCTCGTACAGCATGCCGACGAGGAGGAACAGGGCCCCCGTCGACAGCCCGTGGTTGACCATTTGGAGGACGCCGCCGGAGAGGCCCTGCACCGTGAACGCGAACGTCCCCAGGACGACGAAGCCGAGGTGGGAAACACTCGAGTAGGCCACGAGGCGCTTGATGTCCGTCTGGATCAGCGCGACCACCGCCCCGTAGACGATCCCGATCAAGGCGAGGATCGAGACGAAGCTCCGGAAGTGGAGGGAGGCTTCGGGGAACAGCCCCAGGTTGAACCGGATCAAGCCGTACGCCCCGATCTTCAGGAGGACGGCGGCCAGGATCAACGAGCCCGCGGTGGGCGCCTCGGTGTGCGCGTCGGGCAACCACGTGTGGAGCGGGAAGAGCGGCACCTTCACCGCGAAGGCGACGAAGAACGCCAGGAACAGCCAGCGAGCCGTGGCGATGGGAAGCGAGAGCCGCTGGAGCTCGGTGAAGTCGAACGTGGAGTGGCCCAGCTGCGACCCGGCCCTGAAGTACAGGAACAGGATAGCCACCAGGAGGAAGGCCGACCCCGCCATCGTGAACAGGAAGAACTTCACCGCAGCGTACACGCGCCGTTCGCTCCCCCAGCCGCCGATGATCAGATACATGGGGAACAGGAGGGCCTCGAAGAACAGGAAGAACAGCAGGAGGTCGAGGGCGAGGAAGGACCCGATCATGGCCGACTCGAGGACCAGGAACGCGATCAGGTAGTACTTCGCCTGCCGCTCGATCCGCCAGGAGACCAGGATCGCCGCCGGCATGAGGAACGCGGTCAGCAGCACCATGAACAGGCTGATGCCGTCGACGCCGAGGATGTAATTGAAGTTCAGCGACTTCACCCAGACCGCCCGATCCACGAGCTGGAACCCGGCCGCCCCCGAGGAGTACGCGGACAGCGTCGCCAGGGCCAGCCCCAAGGTGATCAGCGTCACCAGCAGCGCCCACAGGCGGTGGAGATTGAGGGCGCTGCTCGGGAGTACGGCCGCGACCACCGCTCCGGCCAAAGGGGCGAACGTGACCACGGTCAGCCACGGGAAGTGGTGGACCGGCGCGGGGGCGGCTTGGGCCAGCATCATCTACGACCGCACCACCAGGTATCCGAGGACCGCAGTCGCTCCGAGCAGGATGCCCACGGCGTAGGTGCGGACCAGCCCGGTCTGGGCCCGGCGGGCGGCTCCCGCCGAGGAAGACACCAGCCGGCCGATCCCCGTGAGCGTGCCGTCAACCACCCGGCGGTCCACGACATAGGCGACGAAGGCCGCGGCCAGCTTCGCGGGGCCGACGATCGCTCCCGAGTAGAAGTCATTGACGTAGAAGCCCCGCTGGAACGTCCGCTTGGCCGAGGCGAACCGGACCCGCAGGGCCATCCAGTCGATCCGGCCGGACAGGTAGACGAGCCAGGCGGTGAGGATGCCCACGAGGGCAACGGCCACCGAGATGATCGAGAGGACCAGCTCCGACGGGCCGGCCACGGCCTCCTTGGTCGGCCCCACGACGGGGGTGAGGAACTTCGGCAGGAGGCCGCTGGTCGCCGACAGGCCCAGGACTCCGGCCAAGGCCGCTCCCACCGCCAGCGACACCAGGGCCGTTCGCATCAGGGACGGCGGATCGTGCGGATGCCCTCGGTGGCGCGGTTCGCCGAAGAACGTGAGGAACGTCCCCCGCGTCTCGTACAGGGCGGTGAGGAGGGCCCCGAACAGCGCCGCGTACCACAGCCCGATCCGGCCGGCCTGGCTCGCCGCCGCGACCACCTGGTCCTTGGCGAAGAACCCCGACAGCGGCGGGATCCCCGCCATGGCCAGCCACCCGACCACCCACGTCACCGCGGTCAGAGGCATCGCCCTGCGCAGGCCTCCCATCCGGGTCATGTCGGTCTCCTCGTCGGGGAGCGCGTGCATCACGCTGCCAGCACCAAGAAAGAGCACCGCCTTGAAGAAGGCGTGGGCGACGAGGAGGAAGATCGCGGCCGAGTACGCGCCCATCCCGGCGCCGAAGAACATGAACCCGAGCTGGCTGATCGTCGAGTACGCCAGCATCCGCTTGATGTCGTCCTGGCCGATCGCGGAGAGGCCCGCGTAGATCGCGGTGACCAGGCCGACGACGGCCACGATGGTGAGGGCGACGCCCGAGGCCTCGAAGATCTGATGGGACCGGACGACGAGGTAGACGCCAGCCGTGACCATGGTGGCGGCGTGGATCAGGGCCGACACCGGCGTGGGCCCCTCCATCGCGTCCGGGAGCCACACGTGCAGGGGCAGCTGCGCGGACTTCCCCACGGCTCCCGCGAACAGCAGCATGGCCATGACGGTGGCGGTGCCGTTGGCCAGGGCGTGGGCGTGAGGCAGGACCCGGTCGAAGTCGAGCGATCCGAACCTGGACCACATGAAGATCAGGCCGATGAGGAGGGCCGAGTCGCCGATCCTGGTCGTGACGAACGCCTTCTTGGCCGCGTCCGCGGCGGTCTTTCGCTCGAACCAGAAGCCGATCAGGAGATAGGAGCAGAGGCCGACCCCCTCCCACCCCACGTAGAGCAGCAGGTAGTTGTCGGCCAGGACCAGCACCAGCATGAAGAAGACGAACAGATTCATGTACGCGAAGAAGCGCGCGTACCGCGGATCCCCGCGCATGTAGTCGACGGCGTAGAGGTGGATCATGGCGCCCACACCGGTCACGGTGAGCGCCATCACGGTCGAGAGTGGGTCGACGCGGAACGCAATGTCGACACGGAAGCTGCCCACCCCGATCCACTCGAACAGCGAGACGTGCGATAGCCGCAGGGTCACCGGCCTGGACACCAGCGTCCCGAAGACGGTCACCGCCAGGCCGAAGGCCACCGCCACCGCGGCCGAAGCGAGCCATCCGGCCGACCGGTCCCGCCATCGAGGGCCCGTCAGCAGGAGGACGGCCGCGCCGGCCAGGGGAATCGCCGGGATGAACGGTGCGAGGATGTTCATCCGCTCACCCCTTCAGCAGGCTCGCGTCGTCCACGTCGGCGCTCCGCCGCTTCCGATACAACGACACGATGATGGCCAGGCCGACCACCACCTCGGCGGCCGCAACCACCATGGAGAAGAACGCCAGTACCTGGCCGGTGAGGTTGCCGTTCTGCCTGGAGAAGGCCACCAGGGCGAGGTTCACGGCGTTCAGCTGGAGTTCGATCGACATGAAGATGATCAGGGCGTTGCGCCGGACCAGAACGCCGACGGTCCCGATGGTGAATAGCAGGGCAGAGACCAGCAGGAAGTAGGAGATTGGGGTCCTCACGTCGCGGTCTCCCCGACCGCGGTGTCCACGGTCTCCTCCTCCGCGATGTTCCTCCGGCCGTGGAGCATCGCTCCGATGGCCGCGACGGTCAGCAGGATCGAGGTGACCTCGAATGGGAAGAAGTACGAGTTGAACAGGACGCGAGCGAGCGCCCGGACGTTGCCACCGGCGTTGACCCGAGAGAAGTCGGGAACCTTGCCCGTCGACAGTCCGAGCCCCAGGCGGACCGCCAGACCGATCTCGAGCACGAGGGCCAGCCCGAGCACCGTGGCGATCCACCGCTGGCCGCGGATCCGCTCGGTGAGCGGAACCGGCCGGTCCACGCCGAGCAGCATGATCACGAAGAGGAACAGGACCATGATCGCGCCTGCGTAGACGATGATCTGTACCACGAAGAGGAACGACGACCCGAGGATGAGGAAGAACACGGCCAGCGTGAAGAAGTTGACGATCAGGAGCAGCGCCGCATGGACCGCGTTCCGGGCAAGCACCATGGCCCCCGCGGACAGGATCGAGATCGGCGCGATCAGCCAGAAGGCGTACCAATCGGCCACCGGCTACTTCCCTTCCTCTGTTCCGGGAGCGGTCCCCAACGGCGGCGGCGGGTCCAGGAGCTGCCACTTCTCGAAGATCGCGTCCTCGCGGCTCTCGAAGGCCAGCTCGTAGTTGTTGGTGAGGGTGAGCGCCCGCGTCGGGCACGCTTCCACGCACAGGCCGCACATGATGCAGCGCAGGTAATTGATCTGATACACCTTCGCGTACCGCTCGCCGGCCGACACCCGATGTTCCTCGCTGTTGTCGGCACCCTCGACGTAGATGGCGTCCGCGGGACAGGCCCATGCGCACAGCTCGCAACCGATGCACTTCTCCAGCCCGTTCTCGTGCCTGTTCAGCAGGTGCCGGCCGACATGTGCGCGAGGCGCCAGCGGCGGGATCGTCCGCGGGTACTGCTTCGTCACATCCGGCCGGAAGATCTGGCGGAACGTGACCGAGAACCCCTGGCCGATCCGCACGAGGCCGCCGACCAGGCCGCCGCCCAGCCGCGCCCACCACTGCTCGGAGGTCCGGTCCACGTTCACCGCTGCCCCTCCAGGGCCCGAGCCTGCGGCGATCCGGTGAACAGCGGCCACAACAGGGCCAGGAGGATGACCGTGCCCGAGCCGATCAGGATGGCCGCGTTCAGGTTGCCCCTGATGGCCGGCAGCTCGATGGACGCGGCGGTGACCAGCACCCACACCAGGCCGGCGGGGATCAGGAACTTCCAACCGAACGCCATGAGCCGGTCGTAGCGGAAGCGCGGAAGGGTGGCTCGCACCCACACCAACGCGAAGATGACCACGTACAGCTTCACCAGGAACCACAGGAGCGGCCACAGCCAGGCGACCGCGTGGAACTGCGGGCCGTGCCATCCCCCCAGGAACAGCGTCACGCCCACGGCCGAGACCGTGATCGTGTGCATGTACTCCGCAAGGAAGAACATGGCGAACTTGATGCCCGAGTACTCAGTGTGGTACCCGGCCACCAACTCGGTCTCCGCCTCGGGAAGGTCGAACGGCGGGCGGTTGGTCTCGGCCAGGGCCGCGGTCATGTAGATGAGGAAGGCCGGGAGCTGGACGAACAGGTTCCACTTGGGAAGCCAGGTCAGCCAGGTCACGTGGAAGTGACGGCCCTGCACGGCGACGATCTGGCTCATCGTCAGGGTTCCGCAGGTGAGCAAGACGGCGACCAGCCCCAGGCTCATCCCCACCTCGTAGCTGATCATCTGGGCGCTGGACCGGATGGCTCCCAGCAGCGGATAGTTCGAGCCGCTTGACCATCCCGCCAGGACCACCCCGTACACGGCCAGCGAGGCCATGGCCAGGATCCAAAGGATCCCCACGTCCAGGTCGGAGATCTGGAAGGGCACATGTCGGCCGAACAGGGTGATCCCCGGGCCGAAAGGGATCACCGCGAACGCCAGCATGGCCGGGACCATGGACGCGATCGGGGCGATCAGGTAGACCGGGGCGTCGGCCGTCACCGGCATGACGCCCTCCTTGAAGAAGAGCTTGATCCCGTCGGCCAGCGTGATGAGGATCCCCGCCGGACCGGCCCGGTTGGGACCGACTCGCATCTGCATGTCCGCCACGACCTTTCGCTCGATCCAGATCACGAGCATCACCGACACGAGCAGGGCGGCGAAGATCACCACGACCCTTCCGACCATCAGGGCCCACTCCACCCAATCGATCGCGGCGAGGATCATCCGGCGCTCGCTTCCGCAGCCGAGGGCTCCACGCTCGCCGCCGTGATGGCGCTCCCCGAGAGGAGCGTGTTGGCCGCGAACCCCGGCTGGTTCCACGGCACGAACACGGCACCCTCGGCGATCCCGTCGGTGACCCGGGCCGGGAGCTCCGCCCGTCCGGCTGCCGTCTGCAAGCGCACAGGCCGACCGTCGGCGACCCCCAAGCGCTCCGCGTCGGCCGGATGGATCTCCACGAACGGCCGCTCCTCCAGCGCGTCCCTCAGCAGGTCCGCGCCGTCGGACAGACGCCCCTCGTCGATCAGCAGGGGATAGGAGAACAAGATCAGCTCGGAACCAGCCGGCGGCTTTTCGGGGTGCCGGGTCCCCCCCGCTCCGCTCGGCTGGGTTGGTTGGTCGCCGGAGCCTCGGCGCTCCGCGGGTCCCCCCCGCACCCCGAGCGCCGCCGATTGGTAGAGGTTCGCCATCTCCTCATGCAGGTCGTCCAGTGAACGAAACCCCATGTCCGCGCCGGCGGTCTCCGAGAGCTCCTGGAAGATCTCCCACTCGCTGCGGGCCAGCCCCTTCGGCGGCCGCACGGCCCGGAGGCGCTGGGCGCGACCCTCCCAGTCGGTGTAGTGGCCGTCCTTCTCCAGGTAGGGGGCGGCGGGCAGCATCGCGTCCGCGTAGCTGGACATCGCCTCGGCCGAGGCGTCCACGACGACCTTGAACGGCGCGTTCTCCAGAGCCCGGCGAGCCAGCGTCGCGTCGGGGAAGTCCCGAAGGGGGTCCACGCCCACCAGGAACAGGACCTCGATCTCCCGGTGGGCGGCGGCCTCGAGGATCCGCGCGGCGTCGCGCCCGGGCTCATGCGGAAGGAGGGTGCCCCAACCCACTTCCACCGCGGCCCGCTCGTCGTCCTCCTCGACCCGGCGCCCTCCGGGGAGGAGGGCCGGATGGAGGCCGGCCCGCAGCGCGCCCCGGTCGCCGGCCCTGCGGCACAGCAGCACGAACCGCGCCCCCGTCTCGGCCGCCAGGGTGGCCATCGCTTGCGCGGCCCCCGGCGACTGGAGGAGGCGAGGTCCGGCCAGGACGACAGCCTCTGCGCCCGCGCCGGCGAGCTCGGCGCGAAGGGACGTCGCCGTGGCCGCCTCCTCACCGGGGAGGCACGACCGGTGTTCCGCGACATCCCACAGCCGGGTCCGCCGGGGATGGATCACGAAGACCTTCGCTCCCCGGCGGGATGCCTTGCGGATGCGGAGATGGAGGATGGGAAGTTCGTTCTCCGCGTCGAGCCCGACCACCAGGATCAACCTCGCCCGCTCGACGTCCCGGTAGGTGACCGGATTGGCCGCCGCCATGCCGGTTTCGGCCTCCACCGCACTCACGTCGCTCGAACCCAGCCGGTGGTCAACGTCGTTCGTCTTGAACGTCGTCCGGGCCAGCTTGGACAGCGCATACGCGTCCTCGTCGGAGAGCCTGCCTCCGGCAAGCACCCCGACCGGCTTCCCACGGCACCAGCCGGCGATCGCCGACAGGGCCTCGGCGAACGAGACCGGCTCCAGGCCCCGCTCGCGGAGGAGCGGGGTGGTCAGGCGGTCCGGACGGTCGGAGAAGGAGAAGGCGAACCGTCCCTTGTCGCACAGCCACGCGTCGTTCACCTCGACGTTGTCCCTGGCCAGGTGGCGCACGACCTCGCCCCGCCTGAGGTCCACCCGAAGATTGCAGCCACACGCGCAGTGCGGGCAGATCGAGTCCGCCGTGACCAGGTCGAAGGGCCTGGCGGCGAACCGGTAGGTGCGAGCGGTGAGCGCCCCTACGGGACAGATCTGGATCGTGTTGCCGGAGAAGGGCGAGCGGAAGTCCTCTCCGGGGGCGATGGAGACCTGCTCGGCGGCGCCCCGGTCGAAGAGCTCGATGAACCGGTCTCCGCTGATCTGGTCGCAGAACCGCGTGCAGCGCGCACACAGCACGCACCGCTCGCGGTCCAGGGCCACCAGCGGCGACAGCGGCAGCGGCTTGCGGTAGGTCCGTTTGGCCTCGACGTATCGCGACTCCCCCGGGCCGAAGGCGAGGGCCTGATCCTGGAGCGGACACTCCCCGCCCCGGTCGCACACCGGGCAATCGAGCGGGTGGTTGATCAGGAGGAACTCGAGCACGGAGGTCTGCGCCTTCTTGACCTCCTCGTCGGTGAACTGCGTGAAGACCACCATCCCATCCGCCACGGGGGTGGAGCAGGACGTCATGAGCTTGCGCTGGCCCTCGACCTTCACGTAGCACTGCCGGCACGCGGCCACTGGGTCGAGCAGGGGGTGGTCGCAGAAGCGGGGGATCTCGATCCCGAGCTCCTCGGCGGCACGGATGATCAGCGTCCCTGCCCGGACCGTGACCTCCTTGCCGTCGATCGTCAGCGTCACCGGGCCGGGGTCACTCATCCCAAGACCTCTCCCAGCTCGACCTCGATCCCCTCGGGCAGGACCTGGGCCAGTGCCCCGGTGGTTCCGCCGCTGCGGGCAGAGGCCGCCTCGAGCCGGGGACTCTCCTCCCGGAGCGGGCACCGGCCCAGGCGGACGTGCTCCTCGTATTCGTCCCGGAAGTACTTGATCGAGGAGTCGATGGGGCTGACCGCCCCGTCGGCGAGGGCGCAGAACGACTTGAACAGCATGTTCTGCCCGACGGTCTGCATGAGGTCGATGTCCTCCATCCGCCCCCGGCCCTGCTCGACCCGCCGGAGCACCCGGGTCATCCACCAGGTCCCTTCCCGGCAGGGCGTGCATTTCCCGCAGGACTCGTGGGCGTAGAACTGAGTGAAGCGCAAGACGGCGTCGACCACGCAGTCGCGCTCGTCGAGCACGATCATGGCCTTGGTCCCGAGCAGCGAGCCCGCCGCCTGCACCTCGTCGAAGCCCATCTGGACGTCCAGGTGCTCCGCGGTCAGCAGGGGTGTGGAGGATCCGCCCGGCGTCCAGGCCTTGACCCGCTTGCCATCCCGCACGCCCCCCGCGTGCCCTTCGATCAGCTCTCGGGCGGTGGTGCCCATGGGCGCTTCGTAGTTCCCGGGGCGGTTCACCTTTCCGCTGACGGAGAAGATGCCCGGCCCTGTCGACTTCCCCGCCCCGATCGAGGCGAACCACCGAGCCCCCCGGTCGATGATGTGGGGCACGCAGGAGAGCGTCTCGACGTTGTTGATCACGGTCGGCGACCGGTACAAGCCCTCCACGGCCGGGAAGGGCGGCCGGAGGCGCGGCTGCCCTCGAAAGCCTTCCAGCGACTCCAGCAGCGCCGTCTCCTCACCGCAGATGTAGGCGCCGGCGCCCCGGTGGAGGATGACGTCGAGGTCGAAGCCGCTCCCCAGGATGTCCTTGCCGAGGTAGCCGGCCTCGTAGGCCTCGGCGATGGCCCGCTCCAGGACGGTCCCCGGCCAGACGAACTCGCCCCGGCAGTACACGAATGCCGTCCGGCACCGCACCGCGTACGCGCAGATGATCGCTCCCTCCACCAGCTGGTGGGGATCGCGCTCGATCAGCTCGCGATTGTTGAAGGTGCCAGGCTCGCTCTCGTCGAAGTTCACGACCACGTAGACGGGCTTCCCGGTGTCCTGGGGGATGAACGACCACTTCGTCCCGGTGGGAAAGCCGGCACCGCCCCTGCCCCGGAGGCCCGAGCTCTTCACCTCCTCGATCACGGCGGCGGGATCCATGGAAAGGGCTTTGCGCAGGGCCTGGTATCCGCCCGTGCGCTCGTAGCCGTGGAGCGTCGCGGCTTCGGGGTCGCCCCATCGCGCGGTCAGAACCGGCTGGAACTCAGCCATCCTCGACCTCGGCTGCGCGATCGGTTCCCAGCCCGGCCAGCACGCGGGAGATGTCCTTGAGCTCACCGGGGATGCCCCCGCGCGAGGCGGCGGGGGGTCGTCCCTGCCGGATCTCCTCGATCATCGACTCCAGCTGCTCCTCGGAGACCCGGTCGTAGAAGAGGAAGTTGACCGCCACCACGGGCGCCTGGTCACAGGCCGCCAGGCATTCCTCCTCCTCCAGCGTGAAGAGCCCGTCCTCGCTGACGCGCTCGGCCGACTCGCCGAGCAGCTCGCGCGCTCGCTCGTAGAGGCGGCGCGCCCCCAGAAGCGCGCAGGACGGGTTCGTGCAGATCGAGACGATGTAGCGCCCGCAGGGGTGGAGCTTGAGCATCGTGTAGAAAGTGGCGACGGCCTCGACCTCGGCGGTGGTGAGACCGAGGACGTCGGCCACCTCCCGCATCCCCCGGCGTGGCACCCATCCCACCTCCGCCTGGACCAGGTAGAGCAGCGGGATCATGGCCGACCGTCGGGTCGGATACTTCGAGGCGATCCGTTCGGCGACCCGGCGAGCCTCGTCGGACAGAACCGGGCCCTCGACGTCGACGTCCAGGACCCGGAGCTCCGCGGGCTGCCCGCTCTGCCAGCGGGGGACCGAGAACCGCTCCGCCTCGCTCATCGATCCGCGTCCCCCATGACCGGGTCGAGGCTGGCCACGCAGGCGATGACGTCGGCGACGAGCTTGCCCACGATCATCGTGGGAACCAGCTGCAGGTTGACGAACGACGGGCCCCGGATGTGAACGCGGTAGGGACGGTTCGACCCGTTCGACACCACGTAGTGCCCGAGCTCGCCTCGCGGGGACTCCACCGCCTGGTACACCTCTCCGGCGGGCACGCGGAACCCCTGCGTCACGATCTTGAAGTGGTTGATGAGGGCCTCCATCGACTCTTCCATGATGTGTTTGACGTACGCGGGCGAGTTCCCGATGCCGTCCGGTCCGACCTCGAGCTGCGCCGGCCATCGGATCT
>VAYG01000061.1 GCA_005885015.1 Actinomycetota bacterium
CGCCGCTCGGGGCGTATCAGCTCGCCCTGGTCCTTCGAGCGGCCGTGCTCCTGGCCTGTCTGGCGGCGTGGATCCTCACGCCCCCGGCCTCACCCGATACAGGAGGACCCCGCCGACGTCGCGGGGAGACGGGTCGATCCTCTCGAACAGCTGATCCCACGGCCCGGGGAATCCCTTGACCAGGACGATGTCGCTCACGCCCTTCGCTTTCAGGAACGACCGCAGCTGTCGCTCCGGGTCGGGCGTGGGATCCCCGCTGTACAGGGTCTTCAGGATTGGCCATCCGGCGAACTCCCGAGGAGGGACCACCGACACGTAGCCCTCGGGCATCCGAAAGTCGAAACCCGTCGTGGCCTGCCACAGCATCGAGTTCCCCCGGTCGCCGTAGGGAACGACCAGGACGTTGGCTCCTCTGGGCAACAGCGTCCGGTACTGCGCGCCGGCGAAGAACGCGGGGGTGTCGGCCCGTGTTCGCCACACCGGGAGGGACAGGTTGGGCAGCAGGAGGATCGCTCCCGTGACCACCAGCACCCAGGCGACCAGCGCCCTCCGACGCGGGCTGCCCGGGGAGGAACGGAACCCCGCCAGCCACATCCCCGTGGTGACGGCCAGCACGAGGAAGGCATACATCATGAGCCGCGCCGGCAGGACGTATTCCACCAGCGGGATATGCGTGAGGACCTCCCACGGGAGCGGGATCGTCGTGGACCCCCTGAACCGGAGGGTCGGCCCCAGCGACGCCAGCAGGACGAGGCCCAGGAAGGCGAGCAGGAACCTGGTGGCCGGCTTCCTCCAGCGGGACGCAGCGAACAAGGCGCCCACGGCGACGAGCGCGGGGCTGACGTAGCCCGCTTGCTCGGACAGGTTGCCGCTGAACCGCCGGGTCAGCCCGGCGAACAGCCGCCCCCCCACGGTCAGCTCCGTGGGGACCGCGAAGTTCAGCACGTCGGTGGAATAGAAGGAGGGGTAGAACGCATAGATCGGGTGGTTCGAGGCGGCCCGGACCACGTAGTAGAGGTACGGGGCCAGGGGAACGGCGGCGAGGGCATAGGCGGCGGCGATCAACCCTCCGGTGCGAACCAGGGCCGGGCGGCGCGAGGGAAAGAACGCCAGCGCGAGCAGCAGGGCCAGCCCGCCGAACATCGTCATGGTCAGGAACACCTCGGTCGATATCGAGAACTGGGCCACCAGCGCCAGGGCCAGCAGCACCACGAAGGTCCGCGGTGCCATCTCGCCCTCCAGCCGCTCGAGGACCAGCAGGACGCACACCGGCACCAGCGGGATCAGGGCGAGGTTCGGGTGCCCGGTCAGCTGGCCGATCTCGTAGGTGGAGAAGCCGAACACGTAGCCGCCCGCCACCGATGGCCAGAACCTTCCGGTGAGGTGTGAGCACAAGAGGAAGGCCCCCCAGGCGGAGAGGGCGGGAGCCAGCAGGGCGAGCACGTTGTAGGAGACGACCGGGCCGGCCAGCGCCGTCAGCGGGGCCAGGACCAGGCTCGGGCCCGGTAGGCTCGTGCTCCCCGCGAGGTTGTACCCCGAGGGGGCCCACACGGAGTGGGTGAGGAAGGGGTTTGAGAACGTGGCCAGGGCGTGGGGCCACCAGGCCAGGAACCACACGTGGGTCCCCGGGTCCGTGCCCCATCCCACGTACCAGGACGAGGGGTGCGGCAGGATGGGCCCGCCGAACAGGGCCACCGAGGTGAGCACGTAGAGCAGGAGGGCCCCGGCCGCGCGCTTCACGGCGCTCATCCTGCCATCGCCCGAGGCCCTCGGAGGCAAGAGCTAGGCCGATCGTCCCCTCTGGGGGCGCCACGGGCCGCCCCGCCCTCGCCCGGCCTGTCGCCCCGGGCCCCCCATCCATAGAATGATTGGGCTCCCCCCGGGCTACAGGGAGGCCCCGGAACAGCCGATGGATACAGATGTGCCGATCAAGGTAGTCATTGCCGACGACCACTCACTGGTCCGTCAGGGGCTGCGCCGATACCTGGAGATGGCAGGTGACATCCAGGTCGTCGGCGAGGCCTCGAACGGACGGGAGGTCCTCGGGCTCATGGAGAACAATGGCGGCGAGCCCGACATCGTCCTGCTCGACATCCGCATGCCGGAGATGGACGGCCTGGAGGCCGCTCGAAAGATCAAGCAGCGTCATCCGAAGGTCGGCGTGATCATGCTGACCGCCTACGACGATCGGCAGTTCGTCGTGGAGGCGGTCCGCTCGGGCGCCAGAGGCTACGTGCTGAAGGCCAGGGACGCGGAGCACCTCATCCAGACCGTGCGTCTGGTCGCCGGAGGCAACATGGTCATCGACCCGCAGCTGGTGGTGGCGCTGGCGGACGAGCTGTCCCAGGCCAAGGAGAAGGACCGCAAGGCCGAGACCCTCACCGCCCGCGAGGTCGAGGTCCTCCAGTTGCTGGCCTTCGGCCACACGAACAAGGACATCGCCGACCAGCTCTTCATCTCCCCCGACACCGTGAAGACGCACCTGGAGCACATCTTCGAGAAGCTGGGCGCGTCCGATCGGACCGCGGCGGTGGCCGAGGCGCTGCGCCGGCATCTCATCGAGTAGCTCCCCGCACCCCGGCTGAGCGAAGGCCGCCGAGCGCCCTGCGACCAGGCCGGGCGGCGGGACTGCCCCCTAACGGACTCCCCCGGGCCCGCCGATATTGAGACCGATGCAGTCCTCCATCCCCAGCGGCGACGTCGCCGTCGGCCGGGGCATGTCCGGGACGGTCACCGGCGGGAGCGAGGTTCGCCTGTTCGGGCTGCTCGCCATCGGGGCCCTGTCGGTGGCAGTGGTGACCGCGGGGTTCCCGCACCTCCCGGGCGGCCAGCCGCGCTCGGCCATGGCCGAGCGCGGCCTCCTGCTGGCCACGCTCACCACCGCGGGCATCCTCGCCTCGCTTTCCAGGACGAAGTGGGCGTGGGCCGGGACCAGGCTGGCCGCGGTCGGGCTGGGCCTGGCCGCGGTCTTCCAGGCGATCGGATGGGTCGGGCGCTCGCTGGGGATGGGCCCCGGCCACCAGCAGATCTTCGCCGGCACCATGAGTCTGTTGCTGCTCACCTTCCTCGCCACGCTGTCCATCGACTTCTTCGAACACATCCGCGAGGGAAGGGCCGAGCTGCTGTCGGACATCCTGCTGATCTCGACCTTGTGCGGGGTCGCCGTGTTCCTCCTCCTGCACGAGGGTTCGGTCGGGAATCCGCACGTGTGGGGCTTCACCGTGACCGCGTTGATCGCGGCCGCGGCCATCTTGATGGTCAGCGGCTGGGCCGTGCTCGCCCTCTGGTGCCCCACGCCGATCCACCTTTGTCTGATGGCCTCCGCCACGGTCCTGGGATCCTCGGCCTTCATCATGGTCGGGGCCCAGAATCTCGGCTCGGGCCCGTTGCCGGTGGTGGGGCCGGAGGTGATGGCCTCCGTCGCCCTCCTCGGGCTGGGGGGCATCCTGGTCGTGGAGCCCAGGCTGAACGCCGGCGAGCCGGTCCCGCCCCGGGCCGTCCACTGGATCCGCCCGACCTTGTTGGTCGTGTCCCTGGTCGGGGCCTGCGGGCTGATCGTCCTCGCCCTCATCTCGAAGGAGCTGCGGCTGTCCGTCGCCCAGAGTGTGACCGTTACCGTCGTGCTGTTCGGCACGGTGGGCGCGCGGACCCTGCTGAACCAGATCAACATCGTCCGCTCCGCCAGGCAGCTCGAGGGCGCGCTGACGGAGCGGGAGACGGCGATCACCTCCCTCCGCTCCGCCGCCGAGGTCGTCACGACCTCCGAGGCCCGGCTGCGACTCCTCCTCGACGCGGCCGTCGACGGGATCGTGGAGCTGGATCCGAGCGGGGCCATCGTCCGGGCCAACGGAGCGTTCTGCTCGATGGTCCACCTCCCCATGGAGGAGATCCTGGGACGGCGGTGGGACGACATGGTGAAGCGATCGGGACGGGCCAGCGAGTCCTTGGCCACCCTGCCCGAGACGGGAGAGGCGATGATCACGACCGAGAGCGGGGCCGCCTACCTGGAGGCGCGATCCTCCACGCTCCCGGCCATCCCCCCCGGCCGGCTCCTGATGATCCGCGACGTCACCGCGAGCAAGACCGCGGAGCAGACCATCCGGACCCTCTTTCAATTCCTCCAGGACCGGGACGAGGACCGCACCAGGCTCCTCCAGCGAACGAACTCCGCCATCGAGGCCGAGCGGAACCGGATCGCCCGCGACCTCCACGACGGCCCGATCCAGGGGATCTCCGCAACCACGCTGTCCCTGGAGGCGGTCAAGATGATGATGGAGACGGGAGATACCGAGCGGGCACTCGATGTCCTCCGCAAGGTGTGCGAGGAGCTGATCGAGGAAGCCATGAACCTGCGCAGGATCATGAGCGACCTGCGGCCCCCCGTCCTGGAGCAGCGGGGCCTGATCCCTGCCGTCCGGGAGCTCTGCGACCGATGGCACCGGGAGCTGGGGGTCCAGGTGACCGTCGTGGCGGACGCGCAGTCGGAGATGCCGAGCGACGTGGAGACCCTTGCCTATCGAGTCGTGCAGGAGGCGCTGTCGAACGTGAAGAAGCACGCCTCGGCCACATCGGTGACCGTCCGGGTGGAGGCCTCGGCCGGCACCCTGCAGGTCGAGGTCAAGGACGACGGCGTCGGGTTCGATCCCGAGGAATCCCGGGAGTTCCTCCGCAGCGGCCGCGTGGGGCTCGCCTCGATGCGGGAACGCGCCGAGCTGGCCGGGGGGACGCTCACCATCAAGAGCGAGCCGGGCAGCGGGACCACGATCATGGCCGCGCTCCCCTTCGACGTCCTGGCCACCCTGGCTCCCACCGACTGAGCCGGGTTGGGCCCCGGCCCGGGCTCGGCGACTTCGAGGTTTACGTTCGTCCCGCGCGAAGCGTCAGGGCGCCATCGTCGGGCGAGCCCGCCGATGGAGGCCGCCCGGGCATGGCCGGGCTGCTCGGGGACGGGCTGGGCACGGAGGGTGACGGGGAGGGGAGGCTCGGCGACGGCGACGGCAGCGTGGGAGTCGGGGACGGGGTGGGCGTCGTCGGCGACGGCGAGGGCGACGGTGAGACCGCCCCATGAGGGTTCACGTTGTAGCCGGCGAAGCTCGGCGTGGCGAAACCCTTCGGCGGTACATTGGCCATGGCCACGTCCATGAAGTCGTGCCAGATGGCCGCCGGGATCGTCCCCCCGACCACGTTGGGAACGCCCTCGATGTTGTGCATGGGGATGCGTCCCTTCAGGTACCCGACCCACACGCACGTCGCCAGCTGCGGCGTGTAGCCACAGAACCACCCGTCGGTGAAGTCCTGGGTGGTCCCCGTCTTGCCGGCCACGGGACGGTTTCCAAGTGCGGCGGCAACACCCGTGCCGCGCTGGACGACCCCCTGGAGGGCGAGGCTCACCAGGTCAGCGTCGTTCTGCCCGAGCGCCGGATCGCTTTCCACCTTCGCCCTGTAGAGCATCTTGTCGTCGGCGGACTTCACCTGGCGGATCGAGTACGGGCTGTGGTGGAACCCCCGCGCGGCCAGTGTGGCGTAGGCGTCGGCCATGTCGAGGGGCACCACCTCCTGGGTCCCCAGGGTGATCGAGCAAACCGGCTGGAGCTTGGACGTGATCCCCATCCGATTGGCCACGTCGACCACCGCGTCCGGGCCGACCGTCGTCACAAGCTGGGCGAAGATCGTGTTGACGGAGTGGGCGGTGGCGTCGGCAAGGCTCATGGTCCCGCCGGACTCGTCCGCGTAGTTGTGAGGCATCCAGTCGGTCCCGTCCGGGTTCTTGCATCTCGGATCGCGGATGTCGATCTGGGAGGGTCCGTTCCACATCGACTTGAGCGAGATCCGCTTCTCCATGGCCGCGGCCAAGGTGAACGTCTTGAACGAACTGCCCGACTGGCGGTGCGCCTGCGTGGCCGCGTTGAGCTTCACCTTCGCGAAGTTCTTGCCGCCGACCATCGCCCGGATCTCCCCGGTGGCCGGGTCGATGGCGACCAGGGCGGCGGTGGGGTCCTTCGGTCCGGGCAGGTGATCCGCCACGGCCTTCTCCGCCGCTCGCTGCCACGCCGAGTCGAGGGTCGTGGTCACCCGGAGTCCGCCTGAGAACACCTCCTGGTAGCCGAAGTCGTCCTGGAGGATCTTGCTCACGTTGCTGGTGAAATACCCGAACTGGGAGTTCTCCGACGAGGTGGCCTTCTTGTTCACCTTGACCGGCTGCGCCTTCAGCTCGCCGGCCTGGGCCTGGGTGATGTAGCCCTCCTGGGCCATCAGGTCCAGCACGGTGTTGCGCCGAGCCTTGGCTGCGTCCGGGTGTCTGACCGGATCGTAGGTGGCCGGCGCCTGGATGACTCCGGCCAGGGTGGCCGACTGGAGCGGGTCGAGGTTACTGGCGTGGATGCCCCAGTAGGTCCGGGCCGCGGCCTCGGCCCCGTACGCGCCGTTGCCGAAGTACACGAGGTTCAGGTACTTCTCCAGGATCTGGTCCTTCGTGTATTTGTGGTCCAGCTTCACCGCGATGATCGCTTCGCGGATCTTGCGGCCGAACGTGCGTTGCGCGCCCGTGTACACGTTCTTCACGTACTGCTGGGTGATGGTCGAGCCGCCCTGCTCGATCCGGCGGTGGACCAGATCGTTCCACGCGGCCCGGATGATCGCCGTGTAGCTGACCCCTCCGTGCTCGTAGAAGTTCTTGTCCTCGGTGGCGATGACGGCCTGCTGGAGGTCCTTCGAGATGTCCGACAGGGGGACGACCACACGGTTGACCGTGGAGTGCAGGGTGGCGATCAGCTTGCCGTGCCGGTCGTAGACGAAGGTCGTCTGGGCCCCCGGAGGCGCCTCCGGGATCGAGGTGCTCGCGTAGACATACAGGAACATCCCGAACACGGCCACGATCACCACGGCCGGGGGGACGACGAAGGCCCACCACCACCGCCGGAAGAAGCTCTGCTTCTTTCCGGAGGACCACGTGCGGGCACCGCCTCCCCCGTCCCCCGAGGAGGCGGCCTTGCCTGGGCGATGCTTGCCGCCGCGCTGGTTGGTGGGGATCATGTTCGCCCGAATCTACCCTGCGACCTGCGGCATTACGCGCAAGCAGGTATGGAGCTTCGGTAAGGGACCGGCCGCCGGCAGGCTCGGTTCGGGTCCGGCCGGCTCAGCCGGTTCGGGCCAGGAAGGCCTCGGCCAGATGGTTCCAGCTGCAGTCGGTGCAGACCTCGACCACGTAGCAGGCCCCACCCCTCTCACGAGCGGCCAAGGCCAGCCCTTCCTCCACCTCGAAGGCCCGCCCGTTGTTCCCGCGAAGACCGTCCCCGTAGACGTAGGCGAGCAGGCGGAGCTCGCACTTGCGGCAGACCGGACAGGGCCGGCTCGCGTCGGCTCCCAGGTAGCGAGCGGCCCGAAGCAGCTCGGGGTGGGCGTCGCATATCTCGAACCGCGAGAGGACACCCCGGCGGAAGTCGCGCAGCAGGGCCCGCTTGGCCAGCGTGTAATCCACCACGCCCATGGACTTCTTCCGGCCGCCGCCACGGCCCCCACGGGAGCGCAGGCCCAACGGTGGCCTGGGACGAATCGACCGGTCCTTCAGCCGTGCCGACATTGGCCGCCATTGTACCCGCGGGACCGACACTCGCTCCCTCGATCTCGGCCCGAGCCAGGGCCCTGACCGTGCGATCCGGGCCCAGGAAGACCAGGTCGACGGACACCTGGACCTCGACGGTGGCATCGCCCCCTTGTGGATCGCACCGACACGCCAGGAGCGTGGCGCCGTTTCGGGTGGCGTACTCCGAGGCGGCTTCCTCCGGGGTCTCCCCGGACGGACGAGCGATCTGCTGGGCAGCGGCCAGCGCGGCGGCGTCGGCCGCCGTCTGGGCCCGGGCCCGAGCCTGGAGAACGCGGAGGAGATCCACCGCGATGACGACCAGGACCCCGCACAGGAACAGGATCGCGGCGGCGATGACGGTGACCGATCCCCGTTCACCCCTGCTCCGGTGGCGCCGGGTCATCCCGTCTCCTGACGCATGACGGCTGTGGCCGACAGGCCCACCGAATCCGGGAAGAGCCACGTCACCAGGGGCACCACGATGGCGTCGTCGTAGTCGACGGTGACGGTGACGGGTGATCCAGCACCGCCCTCCCTGGCGATGCTGACCTCGACCCGGGTGGGATCCAGCGTCGCCCCGGCATCGATCGCCGCCTGACGGACTCGATCGTCGTCGAGAGTGACGGCCGCCTCCCGGGCCCCGGCCCGAGCTGCCTCCGTAACCACCAGCTGATCCTTCACCAGCAGCCCGACCTGGACGATCGCCAGCGACATGACGAGGACCAGGGGGAGGACGAGGACGAACTCGACTGCCGCCGATCCTCGCTCCCCCTGCCTCGTCTCGCGTGCACCCTTGCGTCGGTCCACCGCGGAGCTCAGAAGCTGCTCGTCAAGTCGTCGATGACCTTGTCGAAGAAAGCCGGCAGCTTGCCGCTGGACTGGGCCCAGGCGATCAGCACCAGGGCCACCGCCGCCGCGGCCAGGATGACCAGCGCATACTCGGCGGTGGTCTGTCCTCTCTCCTCCCACAGTCGCCCCGCGGCGCGAGAGATCCGTGTCCGCAGGGCCCTCGCGCCTTCGAGAATCGAGGCTACGATCCGAACGTTCAGCCGAAGCATCACGTCACCTCCTTTCCTTCGTGCCGTCAGTGGAGCGATCTGATGGTGGCGAGCACCACCGGCCCCACCGTGAGGAGGAGGAAGGCGGGAAGGATCAGGAAGATCAGCGGGATCAGCATCTTGATGGGGGCCTTGCGCGCAGCCTCCTCGGCCCGGGCCCGACGCTCCCGGCGAAGGTCCTCGGCCACTCTTCGCAAACTGGATCCGAGGACGGTGCCGAGATGCTGGGAGCGACTCAACGCCGATGCCAATCCTCGAAGCGCCGGAACATCGCATCGCGCGGCGAGGCGCTCCACCGCCCCGAGCCACGGAACGCCGAGCTCGACTTCGCGGATGGCCGACCGGAGTTCCTCCCCGAGCGGCCCTCGAAGAACCTCAGCCGTCCGGCGGAGCGCCACGGGCGGGCTCAGCCCGGCCTCGGTGGTGACCACCAGCAGCTCGACGAGGTCCGGCATACCCGCGGCGATCCGGTCTTGCCGACGCCTGGCCGTCCGTCCGAGCACGATTTCCAGCCCCCGAATCGCGCCGAAGGACGCCACGGGCGCCAGAGCGAGCGCCGGAGCGAACAGGAACGCGGCCATCACCGACCCGAGTACGGCGAGGGCGGCCGCTGCGACGGCCAAGCCGGTGGCCGCCTGCAACGTGAGCGGATCGCCGCATAGCTCCAAGCGGCGCCGCGGCAGGTCGGGACGAACCAGGCGGCGAGCCCAGACCATATCGCCGAGCGCGCACAGGGCTCGCGGTACCCCAGTCCTCACTCGAGCGGTCCCACCCAGCCCGGCCGCTAAAACGGCCAACGGTTCCAGGCTCGCTCGGAGCCACGAAAGGGCTAAGAAGAGCGCCGTGCCTCCAGTCAGGGAGATGACCCAGCCCGCCATCGACGGTCACACCTCGATCCGGAGCAGACGGCGGATCCACAGATAGGCGAGCCCTTCCAGGCTGAGCCCGGTCCCGATCATCGCGACGCCCGCCACCGACCGATAGACCGGCCCCAGCTGGGAGTGCGAGCTTGCGGCCAGGACGAGGAAGAAAGCGATCGGCAGGGTCCCCAAGATGAGCCCCGAGATGCGACCCTGAGTGCTGGCCGCCCGGAGCTCCCTCCGAACGGCGACCCTGTGTCGGATCGTCCCCGCCACCTCATCCAGCGCACCTGCAACGTCGCCGCCGCTTCGCGCATGGATGCTCATGACGAGGCAGAAGAGGTGGGCATCATCGGTGCCCACCTCGGCCCCGAGGCTCTCCAGCGCGGCTTCGAACGGGATGCCGAGCCTTCGCTCCTCCAGGAATCGCTCGAGGGCTTCGCCCAAGGGCCCGGAGAGCTCCCGCCTGGCGAACTCGAGCGACTGGCCCACGGACAGCCCGCTACGAAGGGCCAGACATGCAGTCTCCGAGAGCTGTCCCAGCTCCCTCTCCATGAGCTCGGCCCTCCCTCGCTCCTTGCGGCGGGCCATGATCCGGGGGACGGCGACTGCGGCCAGGCCGGCCACCACCAAGCCGGCCGGGCCGGCCAGCACCCACGAGATCAGGGCGGCGGGACAAGCGATCGCCATCGACGCGGAGATGCGGCGAGCGCGGGGCGAGCGCAGGATGCCGGGGGGCGGCCGACGTTCGGCGAGGTTCGACTGCGTCAACCCATGGGCTCGTCGCTCCCAGCGAGCCCGGCGCCACGACCGGTCCGCCGCGACCAATGCCCCAACCCCCGCGATGGCGGGCGCGAGCGCCGGAATCCAGGACCCTTCCCCGCCCACGACTCACTCCAGCAGGCTGCCGAAGCGGCGGGCATTGCCGGGCCAGCCGGTGACGAGCCGTTCGGGTTCATCCGGATCACCAGGACGCCCGTCGAACTGCCCATCGGGTCGCAGGGTGAAGATCCGCGGGTCCACTCGCTCGTCCCGCTCGGCCAGCATCCGAAGGACCGAGGGCATGGTCCCGGTCGCTTCGAATCCCGGCTGGGGAGAGCGGCGCCAGGCGAAGATGTCTTCGAGAACCACGGAGCCGCCTCGGAGTCCTTCCACAGCCGAGATCCTCGCCACCACCCTGTTCCCATCCGGCATCCGGGTCATGTGGACGATCAGGTCCAGGGCACCGGCGATCTGCTCCCTCACGTGAGAGGCAGGAAGCTCGACGCCCGACATGAGGGCCATGGTCTCGAGGCGGGAGACGAGGTCACGCGGCGAGTTCGCATGGGCGGTGGACAGCGATCCCTCGTGTCCCGTGTTCATGGCCTGGAGCATGTCCAGGGCCTCGCCCCCCCGGACCTCCCCGACGATGATCCTGTCCGGCCGCATCCGCAGCGCGTTTCGAACCAGCGCTCGGACTGTGACCTCTCCCGCTCCCTCCACGTTGGGCGGGCGGGCTTCCAACGAGATGACGTGCGGCTGAGGGAGCCGGAGCTCCGCGGCGTCCTCGATGGTGATGAGCCGCTCGTCCGGGGGCACGAAAGACGAGAGAGCGCCCAGGAGCGACGTCTTGCCGGCACCCGTTCCTCCCGAGACGATCACGTTGGCCTTTGCGCGAACGCAGGCGCCGAGGAACTCCATCATCGGGGCGGTCAGGGACCCGATATCGACCAGATCGCGGGGAGTGAACGGCCGGAGGCTGAACTTGCGGATGGTCACAACCGGACCGCAGAGCGAAAGGGGCG
>VAYG01000170.1:0-6847 GCA_005885015.1 Actinomycetota bacterium
GTTCAGGGGGTCCGGTCAGGGCAGCTACCCGGGGGGGAGTCGCAAGGCCACCAGATTCGCACCTGGCAGGTACACCGTTCCCTGAGAGACGGCTAGCGAGCTCGCACGAACACCGCCCGCGCCGAGAGGCAAGTTCAGCAGTTGCTTGCCGGTTCGGCTATTGAGTGCGTAGAGATCGCCGTCCGCCACGGCGACGGCGTTCGACCTGCCGCTGTAGGACCCGGTGTTCGCCTCCCACCGTTCCACGCCAGTTGACCGGTCGTAGGCGAACAGGTAGCGGTGCCCCAGGCTCGCATAGAGAAGTCCTTTCGCCACGGCCAAGAAGTGAACGATGGCCGAGACCCCCGTGCTCCACAGCAGGCTGACAGGGGGTCACGCAGCTGGCTGGACACGCGACGGAGCAGAGATCGGAGGTCATCGTGAACACGTCCCCAATCTCTGTCAACGGCCTCCGACCGCGTTGGCCTGGGGGCTTCCGCTAGACTTGGCCGCGGCAACGGAACCCGGTGGCGAGACTATCTGCCGGGCTCCTGCCAGTCCCGCTGGAGTAGCTCAGTCGGCAGAGCACGGGCATGGTAAGTCCGGGGTCGCGGGTTCGATTCCCGCCTCCAGCTCGAGTCCGCGAGGGGCGAGCCGGTAAACTTGGGGCTCGAGGCGGCGTAGCTCAGAGGTAGAGCAAGCGGCTCATAATCGCTGTGTCGGTGGTTCGATTCCACCCGCCGCTACCAGCGAGGACGCCCGGCCCGCCACCTGGATGGAGAGGACAGAGGACGCGAGATGGCGAAGTCCGACAACCGCCCCATCATCACGCTGGCGTGCAGCGAGTGCCGCCGGCGGAATTACACGACGGTGAAGAACCGCCAGAACGACCGCGACCGCCTGGAGCTTCGCAAGTACTGCCGGTGGTGCCGCGGCCACACGCTCCACCGCGAGACTCGCTGACCCATTCCTAGCTCCCCACCGAGACCTTCCCGTGCCGGATGGCCACGGCCAGGGCCTCCACCTTCGTGTGCACGGACAGCCGGGTCAGGATGTTCTGGACGTGCGTCCGCAGGGTCGCCCGGGTCAGGTTCAGCCGGGCGGCGATCTCCTCCATCGGGACGCCGTCGGCCATGAGCTGGAGGATCTCGGTCTGACGGGGCGTGAGCCGGCCAACCCGTTGGCGCTGGGTGGCCTCCTCGCGCCGTCGGTGCCGGAGGACCCGTTGGAGCCGTTCGACCTCCTCCCGCTCGATGATGGGCTCGCCCCGGCGAGCCTTCCGGACGATCTCGGGGAGGCTACGGATCGGTGCGGCCTTGGAGACGTAGCCGACCGCCCCAGCCTCCAGGGCTCGGGCCCGCAGGAGGTCCTCGTCATGGGCCGAGAGCACGAGCACCCGAGCCCTCGGGTGGGTCTCGGCGAGGCGTCGGATCGCCTCGATCCCATCGACTCCCGGCATCTCCACGTCCATCAGGACGACGTCGGGCTGCATGCGCTCCGCGGCCGCCACGGCCTCGGCTGCGGTCGACGCCACCCGGACGTCGAGGTCCTTCTCCAGGCCGAAGGCCACGGCCAGGGCCTCCGCGAACGTGCGGTGGTCGTCGACGACGAGGACCGAGATCGGCCGCCCCCCCTTCGCCACGCCCGTATGCTGGCACCCGGTTTGCGCGTTGTCGATGAGCCCGGATACCGTTCGGCCGCCCGGCACCGGCCGGCGAATCTCCGAGGAGCCACGGATGGGCCGTCTTGACAGCAAGGTCGCAGTGGTCACCGGCGCCGGACGGGGGATCGGCCGGGCCACCGCGATCCGGTTCGCCGAGGAGGGGGCGATGGTGGTCGTCAACGACCTCGACCCCGAGCCCGCCGATGAGACGGCCCAGGCGATCAAGGAAGCCGGGGGAGAGGCCATGGTGTCCACCGAGAACACCGTGGAGCTGGACGCGGCACGCCGACTCATGGACGGGGCCACGGCCGCGTTCGGAAAGCTCGACATCCTGGTGAACAACGCCGGGATCACCCGGGATCGCACGTTCCACAACATGGACGACGACGTGTGGGACTTCGTGCTCGACGTGAACCTTCGGACGGCCTTCCACTCGACGCTGGCCGCCATGCCGCACCTCCGGGGCGCGGCGAAGAAGGAGATGACCGAGCAGGGGGCGCCCGCGTACCATCGCAAGGTCACGTTCACGACCTCCACGGCCGCGCTGACCGGGAACGCCGGACAGGCCAACTACACGGCGGCCAAGGGCGCGCTCATCGCCCTCACCCGGACCCTCGCCCGGGAGCTGGGGCCATTCCACATCAACGTCAACGCGGTGGCGCCTGGTTTCATCGAGACCCGGCTGACCGAGGCGAAGCAGGAGGGGTCCGACCTCGGCGTCCCCGAGCCCATCAGGCAGATGGCGCTCATGCTGATCGCCCTGGGGCGGTACGGCCGGCCCGAGGACGTGGCCAACGCCCACCTCTTCCTGGCCAGCGAGGAAGCCGACTTCATCTCCGGCGTGGTCCTGCCGGTGGCCGGTGGCCAGCTCGGGGCGTGAGGTCATGCCGCTGAACCAGGCGCTCAAGGGCAGGGAGTACCAGGAGGTCTCGTTCCCCGTGGAGCGAGACCACGTCGTCCAGTTCGCCGACGCGATCGGAACGGACGATCCGGTGTTCCGGGACCCGGAGGCGGCTCGGGCCGCCGGCTATCCCGATCAGGTCGCCCCGCCCACGTTCGTGACCAAGATGCAGATCCTGACCAGCGGCCAGGTGGTTCTCGATCAGGAGCTTGGGCTCAACTACGCCATGGTGGTCCACGCGGAGCAGGAGTACGAGTGGCGAAGGCCGGTGGTGGTGGGGGACGTGCTGGTGGCGACGCCTCGGATCGCGGACATCTACGTCAAGGGCCCCCACGAGTACCTGGTCATCGAAGCGGAGATGAAGGACGCCTCGGGCCGGGTCGTGGTGATCGCTCGATCCACGCTCCTGTCCAGAGGAACCGCGGGGGGTTGAGGGTGGCCGTCCTGCGGTTCGACGAGGTCAACGTGGGCGACCGCCTGCCGCCGCTCGAGAAGGTGGTCCGGCGGGAGGACGTGAAGGCCTACGCGGACGCGTCGGGGGACCAGAATCCGCTTCACCAGGACGACAACTTCGCCCGGAGCGTGGGGTTCCCCGGCATCATCGCCCACGGCATGTTCAGCATGGCGCACCTGGTGAACGCGCTCACCCGGTGGGTCGGAGATCCTGGGGAGCTCACGTCCATCAAGGTGCAGTTCCGGGGCGTGGTGTTCATGGACGAGACGCTCGTGGCCGGGGGCGAAGTGGTGGCCAAGGACGACTCGACCCGGAGGGTCCGGCTCTCGGTCTGGACGGAGGTGGATCGCGCCGGTCAGCGCGTCCTCCCCATCAAGAACAGCGAGGCGGAGCTCCAGCTGGGGTGAGACGGGGGAATCCCGACCGATTTCGTGGCCACAGACCCCCCGCCCGCTGTCACTCCTCCTCGCCGGGCTCGCCGAACCGGGCGCGGCGAAGCGCCGTCAGCGAGTCGGTTCCGTCCTCCGCAGGCTCCGTCTCGATTCGAGGGAACGCCGAGGGCCCCTCTCTGGGCGTCCCCTCCAGGACCGTGGCGAGGGCCTCGAGAGAGGCGGACAGGGGTGCCAGGGCCCCGGCAACGATCTGCCGGACCTCCTCGGCGGGCATGGCCCCGGCCGAGGCCCGCACCTCCTCGATGGAGCCCCACAGCCGCAGCGACGTCTTCCGGAGCGTCTCGGCGATGACCCGCACGCCGTCCTCGAGCCGCTCCAGCCGGGCCATCACATCGTCGTCGCCGACGGGAGAGACCGAGGTGAGGTCGACGACGTGGGGGTGCCCCGGGAAGAGTCGTTTGATCAGCCCGCCCCTCTGGCCGGGCCGAGGGCCGTCGATCCGCTGTTGCATCCCATCCTCGCGATCCGGGGCCGCCGCGAGGCTGCGAGCCCGAGTCTAGGCCAGAGGCCCGGGCGATTCACGCAAGCTCCGTCGCCCTCGGTGCGGGTGCTTTGCCCGGCTGGTCGGGGCCCCCTATACTGGGTGCGTTCCGTCCGCCCCTTGATCTCGGCCGCGAACCGGAGGGAGCACCGGTCTCCAAAACCGGCGGTTGGGGGTTCAAGTCCCTCCGGCCCTGCAAGGAGCGCAGGATGAACCGTCAGGCCAAGAGGATGATGCAGAAGCAGAAGGCCACGGGCCAGGATCGCCTGGAGGCCATGCGCCAGCGCCGCGCGGTCACCCCGGAGCGGAAGGGGCGCACGCCGGCCCGTCAGTTCCTCAAGGAGGTTCGCCAGGAGCTGAAGAAGGTGGCGTGGCCGACCCGCCGTGAGCTCGTGGGGTACACCATCGTGGTGCTGGTGGCGGTCGTGTTCCTCACCGCGCTGGTGTTCGCCATGGATCTCACGTTCTCCAAGGCCGTGCTCAAGGTGTTCCAGTCGGGCGGCTAGGCTCGACCCACCGGCAATCGAATGAACGAGACCCAACCCCAGGACCGACCAACCACGACCGACCCCGAGACCGAGGATCTCGCCGATCTCGTGGAGCGCGCCGAGGCGGGTGACCAGCCCGCCGAGGTAGCCATCGAGGAGGCGGGCGGCCCCGGCGGCGCCACCGACGAGCCCGAAGCCGAGGCGGCCGTCGAGATCGCCCAGGAGGCCGAGCCCGCCCCGGAAGACGACGTGACGGACGTTCCGAGCGAGGAAGCCACCGTGCTGGAGGCCGCCGCGGAGGAGGCGCTGCCCGAGGACACCGTCGAGAGCGAGGACGAGGGCCCGCTCCTGGCGGCCGGGCCCGACGCCTACGTCGTCGAAGAGGCTTCAGAGGAGTCCGCCGAAGAGACCCCGGCTGAGACGGCCCCGGCCGAGACGGCCCCCGCCGAGACCGAGGCGGTCGTGGCGGAGGAAACAGGGCCGGCAGAGGCCGAAGCAGAGGCGGCCGAGGAGGAAGAACCCCGGGCCTACTCGCCCTACGAGGGACCCGGCGAGTGGTACGTCGTCCACACCTACGCCGGCTACGAGAACAAGGTCAAGACCAACCTCCACTCGCGGATCGGGTCCATGCAGATGGAGGACAAGATCTTCGACGTCGTGATCCCGATGGAAGACGTCATGGAGATCAAGGGCGGCAAGAAGCAGGTGGTCCAGCGCAAGGTGTTCCCGGGCTACCTGCTGGTCAAGATGATCTACGACAACGACTCGTGGTACGTGGTGCGGAACACACCGGGCGTGACCGGGTTCGTCTCGAGCGGAACAGGTACCAAGCCGACCCCGCTCTCCCGGCGGGAGGTCGAGAAGATCCTGGCCGTCAAGCAAGAGACCCAGGTCAAGCCGACCTTCCGGCTGGAGTGGGAGGAGGGCGACGTGGTCCGGATCGTCACCGGACCCTTCGCCGACTTCACCGGCACCATCTCGGAGATCAACGTCGAGCAGTCGAAGCTGAAGGTCCTGGTCAACATCTTCGACCGGGAGACGCCGGTCGAGCTGGCCTTCGACCAGGTGGCCAAGGCATAGCAGCGTAGGAGGAACGACCCAACCATAGCGGGAGGCCGGATACCGGCCGCTCGGACCGCAGGAGGTGAACGGACGTGTCGAACGGTTCGGCCGCGCCGAAGAGGCGCAAGAAAGTCCAGGCGGTGGTCAAGCTCCAGATCAAGGCTGGGCAGGCCACCCCGGCGCCCCCCGTGGGCACTGCGCTGGGCCAGCATGGGGTCAACATCATGGAGTTCTGCCGGCAGTACAACGAGGCCACCCAGCAGTACATGGGACAGGTCATCCCGGTCGAGCTCACCATCTACGAGGATCGAACCTTCTCGTTCATCACCAAGCAGCCGCCCGCAGCGGAGCTGATCAAGCAGGTGGCGGCCCTGGAGAAGGGGTCCGGCGAGCCGAACCGGAACAAGGTCGGCGCCGTCACGCGGGAGCAGGTGCGGGCCATCGCCCAGCGGAAGATGTCCGACCTCAACGCCACCGACATCGAGGCAGCGATGAAGATCATCGAAGGCACGGCCAGGAGCATGGGCGTCGAGGTGCGGGCATGAAGCGGGGGAAGCGATATGCCGCGTCCGTTCAGCAGTACGACCGGGAGCGGGAGCTCGCTCCCCAGGAGGCCATCCACCTGCTCCGCGAGATGCCTCCGGCGAAGTTCGACGAGACGGTCGAGCTGAACTTCCGGCTGGGCGTCGATCCTCGCAAAGCCGACCAGATGGTCCGGGGGACGGTGGCCCTGCCCCACGGGACGGGACGTTCCGTCCGGGTGGCCGCCTTCGCCGCCGGCGACAAGGCCCGGGAAGCCCGGGAGGCGGGGGCGGACGTCGTGGGCGCGGAGGATCTGGTCGAGCAGGTCCTGGGCGGGAACATCGCGGGCCGGGCGGGTCTTGGGGCCGCGCGGGCTCATGCCGAACCCGAAGGCCGGGACCGTGACCAACGACATCGGCAAGGCCATCCGGGACATCAAGGCCGGCAAGCTCGAATACCGGGTCGACCGGCAGGGCAACGTGCACATGATCATCGGCAAGCGCTCGTTCGAGGAGCAGCGCCTCCTGGAGAACTACCTGGCTGTGGTGGACGAGATCCTCAGGGCCAAGCCCTCGTCGGCGAAGGGCAAGTACCTGAAGACCGTGACGCTCTCCACGACGATGGGGCCGGGGATCCACATCGACCCCAACCGGGTCCGGGGCGTCGCGGCCGAGTCGGTCGGGTCTGCCCAGGCGGACTGACCGGAGCCGGCGGAGACCCGGCTGCCCCCGCTACCGAGACGGCGACCCGCCCGGGCGATACGCGGTGAGCCCGACGTGGACCGAGGCCACCAGCAGGTAGTCGTCGGCGAAGACGGGCTGAGCGAAGATGATGCTCTTGGGCCC
>VAYG01000170.1:6860-9844 GCA_005885015.1 Actinomycetota bacterium
CGTACGCGGCGTTGATGCCGCTCAGATTGTCGTAGGTGCCCAGCGCGATCACGCCGGCGCCGTTCATGCTCGGGCTGCCCAGGACCGACCCGGGAAGGCCGGTCTCCCAGACCGGCGTCCCGGCGGCGGCGTCGAGCTTCCTGATCGACCCGTTGTAGTCCATGTTGCCGATCGTGGTGCCGTTTCCGGCCACGAAGAGGTCCGAGCCCTTCCAGATCGCCGCAGCCAGGCACACGCCGCTCTCGCCGTTCGCGGGCAGGCCGATCTGGAATGTCCAGACCGGTCCAGCTCATGGATGCCGGCTCCGGAGCACGTAGTAGTTCCCGTCCTTGTTGCACGCGCCGACCAGCGGGGTCTGCTTCCCGTCGCCGAGGTCGGCGGAGAACAGCGTGGGGGACCCGCCGAAGTCCGAGTCGGTGCCGTCGAGGTTGGGCACCGTCCAGAGGCCCCGCCGCTGGAGGGTCTGACCGGCGAGCCGCACGATGGAGAACGAGTCGCCCGGGTCTCCACCGGCGGTATCCGAGTTCCCGCGGGTCACCGCCGCGCTGCTCCAGATCGATCCACCGACCGCGCCCTTCGGTACCGTCCAGTAGGTGGCCACGCGGCGTCCCGTTGCCTGGTCGTAGGCCTTCAGCCCTCCGCGGATGAGGGGGGCTGTCGCACTGGGAGCTGACTCCCATGTAGACCCGGCCCCCGAACACCGTCGGCGAGGCCCAGTTGTACCCCCTCGTTCTGAGTGTCCCCGACGTTCACCACCAGCGATCGCCATCGGATCGTCCCGTCGGCCGCGTCGATCGCGTAGAGGTAGCCGTCGGCCGCCGCGACGTACACGGTCGGAAGGCCGGTCACCGGATCCAGGGCGACGGTGGCGGTCGAGGTGATCCCCCTCTTTCCGCAGGTCTTCTCCGTGACGAACCCCAGGAACTGCTGCCAGGTCACCTGGCCCGAGGCCTCGTCCAACGCGTAGACCACGCCGGTGTCGGCCCCGATGTAGATGTGCCCCGCATACACCGTCGGGCTGGAGTACAGCCGGCGCCCGGGCTGCCCGCGCATCGCGGGGGGGTCGGGGTTCCAGGTCCACACCGGCGCGAGGGGTGGGTCGGACCGAGCAGGTAGGCCGGCCAGTCGATGGTCCCGGCTCGGGTGGCCGACCCGGCGGGAGCTGCCGGAACCAGGGAGAGTCCCAGCGCGAGCACGCCGACCAGGCAGCGCCCGGCGCGGCCAGGGATGAAAATCCGTCTCACGGCGCAGCGTTGACGGTCGGCCATCCCGGGTCGTAACCTGCCCATCGCCGCAGACAGCAGGGGCGCACGCGCGTAATCCCGCTCCGGGTACCTGCCGAGGCCAACCGAAGAGACTCTTCGTGTTCGCCTCTGCTGTCGCGGAGGCGTTTCGTTTTCTGGGAGGTTCGGCTCCACGGAGAGGTGCCATGCCGAAGGCGCGGAAGCAGGAGAAGGTCAAGGAGCTCACCAGGCGGTTCAAGGACGCCTCCGGCGCGATGTTCGCGGAATACCGGGGGCTCACGGTGAAGGACGCCACCGAGCTTCGGCGGTCATTGCTCGAGGCCGAGACGAGCTTCGCCGTGGTCAAGAACACGTTGACGAAGCTTGCCGCGAAGGAGGCTGGGCTGGAGGGCGCGGTGGAGCTGCTCGTCGGTCCGACCGCGATCGCTTTCATCACAGGGGACACCGTCCGTGGTGCGAAGGCGGTGCTCGAGGCGACCCGGCGGTTCCCGGCGCTGGTGGTGAAGGGAGCGCTGATCGACGGTCGGGTCCTGCGCGAGGACCAGGCCCGGGCGCTCGCCACGATCGAGCCCAAGGACGTCTCGGTGGCCAAGGTGGCGGGGTTGCTCCAGGCGCCCCTCGCCCGGATCGCCTATCTCCTGCAGGCGCCGCTGCAACGGATGGCCTTCGCTCTCGCCGAGCGAGGACGACAGGAAGCGTGAAGAAGGGACGGAGGAAGGAACATGGCGAAGCTAGTGGAGGCCGCCGAGCTCTCCAAGAAGATCGAGGAGGAGTTCGGGATCCAGGCAGCCGCTCCCATGGCCGTGGGCGTGGCGGCTCCTGGCGCCGGCGGGGCCGGGGCTGCCGAGGAAGAGGCCGAGGAGAAGACGGAGTTCGACGTCGTCCTGACCGCGGCCGGGGACAAGAAGATCCAGGTCATCAAGGAGGTCCGGGCGCTCACCAGCCTCGGGCTGAAGGAGGCCAAGGACCTGGTCGACAGCGCTCCCAAGCCGGTGCTCGAGCACGTGCCGAAAGAACAGGCCGAGGCCGCCAGGGAGAAGCTCGAGGCCGCCGGGGGTTCGGTCGAGGTCAAGTAACTGCCGGAACCCGATTCGGGAAGGACGGGCGGCCGGGTCCTACCGGGAGGAAGCCGGCGTCTCCGTGCGAGGCCAGCTCGGCGTCGCGGCCCCCTCGGTCGGTTCTCGATCGCCAACCGGTCGGCTGCTCCGCCGACCGGAACCCCGGCCGGCGCCGTCGTCGTTCTGGCCGGGATCGTAGTTGTTGTAGACGATCCCGACGATGCGGGCCCCGGCGTTCTCCAGCTGGTGGCGGGACTGGACCATCGCCGAGCGGCTGGAACGCTCCGGGTCGAACACGAAGATCGTCCCGTCGGCGATCGGGGCCAGGATGGATGCGTCGGCCACGGCGAGCACCGGTGGGGAGTCGATCAGGATGAAGTCCGCTGTCTCCCGGAGCGATTCGACGAACCGAGCCGCGTGCGCCCCGCCGAGCATGGCCGCGGGGTCGTTCGGCATGAACCCGGCGCTGATGACGCGAAGGTTGGGGATCCCGGGGTCCCGGGCCGCCTGGGCCAGGACGGCCCCGTCGGCCAGCAGGTTGGCCAGTCCCAGGTCGTTGCGAAGGCCGAAGAAGTTGTGGATGCGAGGCTTGCGGAGGTCGGCGGAGACGAGCATCACCCGCCGTCCGGATTGGGCCAGCACGACGGCGAGGTTCGCCGAGGTGGTGCTCTTGCCCTCGCCG
>VAYG01000170.1:9851-11762 GCA_005885015.1 Actinomycetota bacterium
CGCTGGCGTGAAGCCATGTACTGCACGTTCGTCCCGAGCGTCCGGTAGGCCTCGCTCACCGGGCTGCGGGGGTCGGCCCGGACGATGAGCTGGGCCTCCTCCGACTTGCGCCATCCCGATATGTGCGGGACGGCCGCGATAACCGGTGCCCCCATCCAGCGCTCCAACTCGGCACGGGTCTTCACCCGATCGTCGAGCCGCTCCCGGAGGAAGGCGAACCCTAGGCCGAGGACGATGCCCGCGAAGAGTCCCAGGACGCTGTCCCGGACCTTCTTGGGACTGACCGGAGCCCGAGACGTTTCGGCCCGCTGGATGACCTCTGCCGCCGACGGCAGGGTGGTCCCGGCCGCCTGGAGATCGACCAGCCGCTGTTCCAGCACGCCCAGCTGGGCGATCAACGTGTCTCGCTGCGAGGCGAGCGAGTCCCGCAGCGCCGGATCGCGCTGGGACTCGATCCTCTTTCCCAGCGAGGTGAGGTCGTCGCGGATCGAGTTGATGCGCTCCTGCACGGCGCCGGCCGCGGCCTGGAACTGGTCGAGGGCCTGAGAGGTCCGGAACTCCACGTACGCGTCGGCGAAGCCGTTGGCCAGGCGGGCCGCGCCGGCCGGATCCGGGTCGTGGTAGCCGATCACCAGGATCTCGGTGTCGGAGACGACGGCGACCTCGGCGTGTTCCAGGAGCGTGTCCACCGGCGTCGCCACGTGGAGCGACCGGCGGACCTCGCCGGCCACGCGCTCGGACAGGATGAGCTCCCGTTCGGTGTCGAGGTTGGGCGCCTGGGGGAGCGACACCGAGGTGCTGGTCAGGTTCTGGACCGGCCGGACCAGGACCTTGGCCTCCCCCTCGTAGATGGGGGTGGCCCGGAAGGAGAACACCAGAGCCGCGGCCACCGCGACTGCGGCGACCGCCAGGACCTCGTACTTGCGCGAGCGTAGGACGCGGACGTATTCGCGCAGGTCGGCCGGGTGCTCGGGCGCTTGAGCGGTCATTCCCACTTCCTCCTCGGCCCCGGAGCACGGCCCCTTTAGGGGCAGGGAGGGGCGGGCCTCCCTGGTTCAAGTTGCCCCCCGGTCGCTCCGATGAGGGGAAGGAGTCCGTTGGCAGGTCGGACGTCCTCTCGATCATCCAGCAGGATCGCCATGAGTCTCGACAACGGTCGGCCCGGTCTGGACAGGCGACGGCGGGGCCCGCGGAGAGTCGGCTTCATCTTCGGGACCAGGCCGGAGGCCATCAAGCTCGCCCCGGTCATCGCAGCGTGCCGCGAGCTCCCCGAGCTCTACCCGGTCGTATGCGTCACCGCCCAACACCGGGAGCTCCTGGATCAGGTGCTCGGGCTCTTCGGCATCGAACCCGACGAGGACCTGGACCTGATGCAGGACGGCCAGTCCGTGGCCGGGTTCGCCTCCCGGGCCCTCGAGGCGGTGGGAGCGTGGCTCGAGGGCCAGCGGCTGGACTGCGTGGTGGTCCAGGGCGACACCACGAGCGCGTTCATGGGGGCGCTGGCCGCGTTGTACCGAAGGGTCCCGGTGGGGCACGTCGAGGCCGGGCTGCGCACCTACCGCCCTTACGAGCCTTTCCCGGAGGAAGCGAACCGCCGTCTGACGGACCACATCGCCCAGTTCCATTTCGCCCCGACCGGATTGGCCGCGGCCAACCTCCGGACCGAGGGCGTCAGCCCGAGCTCGATCCACGTCACGGGCAACACCGTGGTCGACGCCGTTCTGCATGTCCGCGACCTCGTGGGGCGGGGCGGGCTGGTGCCACCGGTCCCGATCGCGCCCGATCGGGCCGTGGTCACCGCGACCATCCATCGCCGGGAGAACTTCGGGGCTCCCCTCAGGCGGATCTGTGGGGCGCTCGGCACGCTGGTGGAACGCAACAAGGGCGTGGAAGTGGTCATCCCCGTCCATC
>VAYG01000035.1 GCA_005885015.1 Actinomycetota bacterium
GGCGTGCTGGAGCGACGCGTCCTCGACAACGAACTCGATCTGCTCGCTCAGTTCTCTCCTCGGATGGAGGCCGCCGGCTTCCTGGTCGCGTTCACCCAGCGCGCCGGGGGGGTGAGCGAGGGGACGTTTCGGAGCCTCAACCTCGGCCTGGGAACGGATGACGAGCCCGAGCGGGTCTTCGAGAACCGGCGGCGGATGGTCGCGGCCCTCGGCCTTGATCAGGTGGCCGCGCTTCGCCAGGTCCACGGAACCGAAGTCATCGAAGTGGAGGCCGGCAAGCCCTGGCTCGCATACGCGAGCCGCCGAAACCTCCCGGTCGGTGACGGCCTGATGACGTCCTCGCCCGATCTCGCCCTGGTCGTGCTCACCGCCGACTGCGTTCCCATCGCGTTGGCAGACCCGGAAACCCGAACGATCGCGGCCGTGCACGCGGGCTGGCGGGGGATCGCGGCCGGCATCCTTTCATCGACGATCCGGAGGTTCCCCGACCCTTCGCGGATGATCGCGGCCGTAGGGCCCGCGGTGGGCCTCGATCATTACGAGGTCGGGGACGACGTCGTGGCCGCGGTGGCGGCCGGCTCGGAGGGCGAGGCGACATGGCGGCCGGGTCCCCGGGGCCGGCCTCTCCTGGATCTTGGGACGACGGCGGCGGCCACGCTCCGGACCCTCGGGGTCGGCGCGGTCGACCTCGCCGACGAGTGCACGGCCTGCCTGCCGGACGCGTTCTTCTCCCACCGCCGGGACGGGGCAACGGGTCGACAGGCCCTCGTCGCCGCGCGTCTGCCCCGAGCATGATGGATCCATCGGCGTTGAGGAATGCTGCTGCCCGGGTTCGCTCCGGGATCGGTGCGGCATGTGCGCGGGCGGGGCGAGACCCCTCGGAGGTCCTCCTGGTGGCGGTGACGAAGACGATGCCCGTCGCCGTGGTGCAGGCGGCCCGCGAAGCTGGACTCGAGGACCTGGCCGAGAACTATGCGAAGGACCTGGCGGAGAAGTCGGCGGCAGTCCCCGCCCGGTGGCACTTCGTCGGCAAGGTCCAGGCCGGCACGGCCCGTCTGATCGCCGACCACGCCGACGTCATCCACTCGGCCGAGCCCGGCCGAGCCCTCGAACGGGCCGCCGGCCGTCTGGCCCGCGCCGGGCGCCGGATCCCGTGCCTCCTCCAGGTCGACTTCACCAGGGCCCGCCAGGGGGTCCCGCCCGAGGAGGCGGCCCCGTGCGCGGCGTCCCTGATGGGCACGGAAGGCATCCACATGGTTGGGCTGATGACGATCCCGCCATGGGCGGATGACCCCGAGGCTTCGAGGCCCTTCTTCATCCGGCTCCGGGAGCTCCGGGACGCCATCGCCACCCGTCTCCCCGAGGTCCGGGAGCTCTCGATGGGAATGTCCGGAGACTATCCAGTTGCGGTGGAGGAAGGCGCTACGATGGTGCGGATCGGGACGGCCCTGTTCGGGTCCCGCCCGCCGGCCCGGCGGTCGCCGCGCCGCGAGGGCCCCGGCCGGGGAAGGCTCGGCTGAAGGGGAGGCACATGGCTGGGGTCTGGAAGAAGACGTTGCAGTATCTCGGGCTCGTCGAGGACGAGGAGCTCGAGGACCTCGAAGACGTGGAGTCCGGGGCCCAGCCGGAGCCGGCGCCGATCCGCCGGGTGACCCGGACCGACATGCCTGCCGCCGACCGGCCCGAAGCGATCGTTCGCACGATGCCCCCTCGCCGCATGCCCACGGCAGCCATCCACCGAGCCGAGCCGAAGCGCTTCAACGAGGCGCGAGAGATCGGGGAGCGGTTCCGCCAGGGGGTCCCGGTGATCATGAACCTCCAGGCCACCGAGGACGCCATCGCCCGCCGGCTGGTCGACTTCGCCTCCGGCCTGGTGTTCGGCCTGGACGGGAAGATCGAGATGGTTGCCTCACGGGTCTACCTGCTGACCCCCGCGAACATGGAGGTCTCCGCGGAGGAGCGGGAGCGCATCGTGGAAGGGGGCTTCTTCAACCAGTTCTGAGCCGCCCGAGACGACCCGAACCGGCCGTGTATCGAGCGCACCTCAGAGGGTGAGTCGGCCATGGTCATCATCTGCATCCTGCTGTGGGCGTACTGGGTGATCATGCTGCTCCGGATCCTCTCCTCCTGGTTTCCCGCGCCGGGGCAAGGCCCCCTTCGCCAGCTCATGGAGGTCGTCTACTCGGTGACCGAGCCGGTGCTTCGGCCCCTCCGGAGCATCATCAAGCCGGTCCGGCTGGGGATGGTGGGGCTGGACTTGTCGCCGATAATCGTGTTCGTTGTCATCACGGTCCTCCAGCGGATCTTCTGCTGACTCCCGGGGGTTGATGTCGATGCCGAGGAAGCGAAAGGAACGGTCCGAGACCGAAGCAGCCGCCCCGAGCGATTCGAAGCGGGTCACCCCGGTGGACATCCAGCAGAAGGAGTTCCGCCTGGCCTTCCGCGGATACCACGAGCGGGAGGTCGACCAGTTCCTCGACGAGGTGACCGAGGAGGTGGCCCGCCTCCATGCCGAGACGAAGCGCCTCCGGGAGGAGCTGGAGTTCGCCAGGACCTCCCGGTTGGACCTGGCCGGAGCCGCAGAGGCCGAGGGCATCCTCCGACGGGCTCGGGAGGAGGCCGGCCGCATCCTGTCGGACGCCCGGGCCCGGGCCTCGGCGCATGGGATCCCGATGTCCGGCGGGCGAGGGAACGCGGGGGCCGTGGCCCCGTTCCTCGCCCAGGAGCGGGAGTTCCTCCAGAGCCTGGCGAACCTGATCCAGGTGCACGCCGAGTCGGTGAAGGAGACCATCCGGCGCACCCGCGAGGCCGCCGCGGCGCCGGCACCGGCGGGATCGTCCCCTTCGGGCCCGTCCGCCGACGCGCAGCCGCAACCGACCTCGTCGCAGCCCAGGGAGGCTGTCGAACCCGTCGTGGCCGGCTCCGATCCCGACGCCGGCCCTCCCACCCAGCCCTGGGCGCCGCCCGGGATGGGCCCGGGACCGAGCGGACACGGCGGGCCGGCCGGTGAGGACAGGGAGTGGACCCAGTACTACGCGTCCTCGCCTGTGGATGAACCGGCCGCTCCGGATCGAGCCGACGCCACATCGCCGAACGCCTCCACCCGGGACGAGATCGTCGACCTGACCGAGGACCATCCGGAGATCCGGCGAAGAGAGGCGGCGGCCACACCGTCGCCGGAACCATCGCCGGTGGTCCGCCGGGCCGACCTCTCGGATGACGACTCCGCGGAGGAACGATCGATCCGCGAGCTCTTCTGGGGCGAGGAGTAGGCGCGGTCAGGCTGGAGCGATGCGCGGCTCGCCGGCCGCCGGATCCGTTCCGATCGAGACGGCCAGCACCTCGTCGGCGATCCAGTCCCGATGGAGGAGCAGATCCGCCTCCGTCTCCGGCAACGTGACCCGGATGCGATCCGTGAGCTCCAGGCCGGCCTCCTTCCGCATGTCGTTCAGCTTGCGGATCATGTCCAAGGCGCGACCCTCCAGGCGGAGATCGTCGTCCAGGGACACGTCGAGGGCCAGCGAGATCGGTCCCTCCGCGGCCACGGCCCAGCCTTCTACGGCGACCCGTTCACCTCGGATCACGTCCTCGGCATCGAGGTCGACTCCAGCCACCCGAACCCCGCCCCCGGGCAGCTCCTCGTAGTCCCCCGCCGCCAGGGCCGCTCGCACATCCGCGACCTTCGGACCGAGCCGGGGCCCGAGCACGGGCAGGTTCGGCATGAGGGCCTGGCGGACGACCGGCCCCTCGTCGAACCCGATGTCCTTCACCCGAAGCTCGTCCCGGATCTCGTCCGCGTACGGCTCGGCCCCGTCCGCTCCCCGCACGTAGGCGCGGCGGAGGGGCTGCCGGAGCTTGATGCCGACCTCCGCGCGGGCCCGGCGTCCGAGCTCGACGACCCGGCGGGCGACCTCCATCTCCTTCAGCAGGGCGGAGTCGTAGGGCTCGCTCCGGGGCCAGCCGGCCAGGAAGACCGAGTCGGGTGCGTCCGGGCAGGGGCGGGCGACGAGGTTCTCCCACAGGGATTCCGCCAGGAACGGGATGATCGGGGCGATGACGTGGACGCCCGCGACCACCGCGGTCCACAGGGTCCGCAAAGCCGCCTCCTCGCCACCCCAGAACCGACGGCGGGATCGCCGGATGTACCAGGTGGACACGTCGTCCACGAACGCGTCGAAGGCCCGGATGACGTCGACGGTCAAGGACGCCTCGTAGCCGGCCGTCGCTTCCTCCACCAGCTTGCCCGTCCTCGCAACGAGCCAGCGGTCCAGCGGATGGAGATCACCCCGCGCCGACGTGGACAGGTCGGCGAAGTCGGGCCGGAACCCCTGGATGTTCGCGTACTCCACGAAGAACGACACGGAGTTCCAGAACGTCAGGAGCCGGCGCTTGATCTCGTGGCCGGGGCCGTACCCGAAGAGCAGGTCCTGATCGGGAGGCTGGGAGCAGAACTGCCACCGCATCACGTCGGCGCCCATGCGGGCGAACGCGTCCTCGGCCTCGATCATGTTGCCCCACGAGCCGTGCATCTCACGGCCGTGCTCGTCCAGCATCTTCTCGTACCCCAGGACCTCCTTGAAGGGAGCGCGGTCGGTGAGCGCCACGGACATGAACAGCTGCGAGTAGAACCACAGCCGGATCTGCTCCCGCATCTCCGAGACCCAGTCGGCCGGGAACCACGCCTCCCAGTACTCGTGGTCGGGAAGGTCGGCCGTGGACAGCCCTTTGGAGGCGCCGGTCGCGTACCCCCCCTCGATCCGATTCGGGTTCTCCCAGCCGAGCGTGGAGAACGGAACGATCCCCGCGTCCAGCCAGACGTCCCCGACCTCCTTGATCCGCCGGACCCCGGCCCCGCACGACTCGCACCGGATCGGGACGTCGTCGATCCAGGGGCGGTGCAGCTCCTCGAGCTGCTCGAGCCCCGAGATCGCCCGCTCCTCCAGCTCCCTCTTCGAGCCGATCACGTTCACCCGGCCGCACGAGCACGGGTAGAAGGGGAGGGGCAGTCCGTAGTATCGGCGCCGGGAGATGTTCCAGTCGCCCATGTTGCGGAGCCAGTCCTCCATGCCCTTGCCCAAGTACTCGGGGATCCAGTGGACCGTGGCGCTGGCCCGCAGCAGCCGGGGCCGAAGCTCGTCGACGGCGATGAACCAGTCGTCGGTCACCCGGAAGATGAGGGGCGTCTGGCACCGCCAACAGTGGGGGTATCGGTGGACGATCTCCTCGGCAGCCTCCAGGCGTCCCCGCTCGCCCAGGTCGGCCACGATCTGATCCGCGGATTCACCGGTCCCGAGGCCGTGGAGCCACCCGTAGTCGTCGGAGAACCGGCCCGCCTCGTCCACCGGCACCAGGACCGGAAGGTCGTGGACGCGGGAGAGCTCGAAGTCCTCCGTCCCGGCACCGGGAGCGATGTGGACGATGCCGGTGCCCTCCTCCAGGGACACCTCGTCCCAGGGGATGACACGGTGCTTGATCCCGGCCGCGGCGGGAAGGTGATCGAACGGTCCCACGTAGGTCAGACCGACCAGCTCGGAACCCGGGGCCGCCCTGGTCGCGCGGTCCGTCGGGTACCGGGCCCTCGCCACCCATGCCCCATCCTCCCGGAGGATGTATTCGGCGTCGGGTTTGACCGCGGCCGCCACGTTGGCCGGCAACGTCCATGGCGTGGTCGTCCACACGACCAGCGACTCGCCCGGACGCTCCACGAGGGGAAACCGGACGTAGACGGAAGGATCCGTCTTCTCCCGGTAGACGTCCCCCTGCGAGAGCTCGTGCTGTGACATGGACGTGCCGCAGCGAGGGCACCACTCCGTGGAGCGGTTGCCCAGATACAGCCATCCCCGCTCGTGCATCAGCTTCAGGAACCGCCAGATGTATTCGATGTTCGTGTCCGAGAACGTGTAGTAGTCGTTGCCCCAGTCCATCCATTGCCCGAGGCGCTTCTCGCCACGGGTCAGCTCCCCGGCCGACCAGATGACCTTTTCCCGGCAGCGGCGTGCGAACTCCGCCAGCCCGTAGGACTCGATCTCCCTCTTCGAGTTGAGCCCGAGCTCTCGCTCCACGCCGACCTCGATCCAGAGGCCCTGGCAATCGAACCCGTTCTGGTAGCGCTGGTCGAACCCCCGCATCGCCTTGTACCGCTGGAACACGTCCTTCAACGTCCGGCCCCACGCGGTGTGGACGGGGAGGATCTTGTTCGCCGTCACCGGTCCGTCGATGAAGCTCCACTTGGGTCGTCCTCGATTGAGCTCGCGGAGGCGTTGGAAGGTTCGGTCCCGGTCCCAGCGATCGAGCACCTCCAGCTCCAGGACAGGATGGTCCGGCTTGGCCCGCAGCCGGGTGAACACTCCGTCGCGATCCTTCGTCATGCCCCCTCCAAAGCGAAACGCCCCGTCCCTTCCAGGGACGGGGCGCGTGCCCCGCGGTACCACCCTGCTTGGCCGGCCCCTCGCTGGGCCCGCCCACTCGCGGCTCCATCCAGAGCCTCCCGCTGTCACGGGCGGACCCGTCCGCGTCTACTTGGCTCCCGCGTGGCGCGCGGTGGCCGTTCGGGCGGCGGCTCGGGGAGGATCTTCGCCGGGGCAGCCCGCCGGGCTCGCACCGTCTCCGGCTCGCTGTGGCGCTGGGAACCCGGCTACTCGTTCCCGTCGTCGCCTGTGCGGCCATTGTAGCCGTTGCCGCGATGGCGGCCGGGAGGCCGGACCGCAGCGCTGGCCCCATCCCGTATCCTGGAAGCTGGCGCCCGTCCACTTGTGAGTGCTAGCGTCCCCGGGACCCCCACCATGCCGAGCAAGACACCCCTGACAACCAAGGAGATCAAGGAGCTGAAGGAACAGCTCCTCGAAGAGCGTCGGGACCGCCGGGCCCAGTTCGATGAGCTGCAGCAGTCCACCTTCGGGACCAACCAGTCCGATCTCACGGGAGAGATGGGCTTCGACGAGGAGTACGCGGACGCCGGGACCGCCACGTTCGAGCGCGAACGGGACCTCTCGCTGCTCAACAACCTGCGCGACCTCGTGGAGAGGATCGACAAGGCCCTGGCCAAGATCGAGGACGGGACGTACGGGGTGTGCGACCGATGCGGCAAACCCATCGAGAAGGCGCGCCTGAAGTACCTCCCGTACGCAAATCTCTGCATCAAGGACAAGCAGGCGGAAGAGCGCGTCCGCTGACGGCGTGACCCGGCGCGACCACCTCGCCATCACCCTGTATGCGGCCGCGGCCGGCGTGTACGCGCTCGACCGACTCACCAAGTGGCTGGCCCAGGAGCATCTCGCGGGGCGGCCACCGGTCGAGGTCATCTCCGGTGTGGTCCGGCTGCGGTACACGACGAACACGGGTGGCGCCTTCGGGCTGTTCGGAGGGCAGGCCTGGCTGTTCTTCGGAGCGACGGTCCTCGTGTGCGGGGCCATCATGGTCGCGTCGACCCGCCTCGAGTCGGCGCCCTCGGCGGTCGGCCTCGGCCTGATCCTCGGCGGCGCCCTCGGGAACCTGACCGACCGCGTGCTGCGAGGGCCGCTGGGCGTGATCGACTTCATCGACTTCCGGGTATGGCCGGTGTTCAACGCCGCCGACGCCGCCATCGTGATCGGCGCGATCATCGTGGCCCTGGCGGGTTTGCGGCGCCGCACATGACGGAAGAGGCCGAGGCGGGGGAGCGCACCTCCTTCGTCGCCGAACCGGGTCGACTCGACGCGGTCGTCGCCGCCCGACTGGACCTTCCCCGCTCCGAGGCCCAGCGCCTGGTCGCCGGAGGAAGGGTCTCCGTGGACGGGAAGGCCCGTCCCAAGTCCCATCGCCTGGGCGGGGGCGAGCGGGTGGAGGTGGAGGTCTCGGCGCGGTCCGAGGTGGCGCCCGAGCCCGGACCGCTGCCTGTCCTCTACCAGGACGACCACCTGTTGGTCGTGTCGAAGCCGGCCGGGCTGGTGACCCACCCGACCGCGTCGAGGCGAACCGGGACCCTGGTGAACCGGCTCCTGGCACTGAGCGTCCCACTGGCGTCGGCCGGCGGCCCGGACCGGCCCGGCATCGTGCACCGCCTCGACGCCGGAACGTCGGGGGCGATCGTGGTGGCGAAGGACGACCGGACCCATGCCGCGCTGACCGACATGTTCCGCCGGCACGCCGTGGACCGGCGCTACCTGGCGCTGGTACGAGGGGCGGTGGAACCGGACCGCTTCCTGGTCGAGGCTCCGCTGGGGCGGCGGGCAGACCGCATCCTGGTCCGAGCGGTCACGGGGAAGGAAGCGGCGACCGAGATCGCCGTGCGGGAGCGCCTGGAGGGGTCAGCGCTGGTGGAGGCCAGGCCGAGAACGGGCCGGACCCACCAGATCCGCGTGCACCTCGCGGCGATCGGGCACCCCGTGCTCGGCGACCGGGCGTACGGGGGCGCGGGCACCGACGCCTCGCGGCTCGGACTCACCCGTCCCTTCCTGCACTCCTGGAGAATCGCCTTCGACCACCCGATAACACGCGAGCGCGTCGAGGTGGAGGACCCGTTGCCCCAAGATCTTGAGGCGGCCCTGGGCCGCGCCCGAGCGGAAACGTGAAGGAGGCAGCGTGAGCCAGACCATCGCGATCATCTTGAAGTTCCGGGACGACATGGCCGGGCGGTTCGAGGAGATGTTCGAGGCGGAGATCCTGCCGCTATGGAACGCGTTCCTGGCCGAGGGCAAGTTCATCGAGGCTTCCCTGACTCCGGTCCAGGGAGGAGACCGCAGGCCCGAGGGGGAGCGCCACTACATCCTCCACGTCGAGGTCCCGGGGATGGCGGAGCACGAGGAGTTCGATGAGCACCCGAGATTCCTCGACTTCCTCCCGAGGGCCAAGGCGCTCCAGCCGGCCGAGCCGAACGTGTGGTTCGGCACCACCCTGTTCAAAGTGGGGGGCTGACCGGCTACCGGCGGGCCCGGGCCGGATCCTTCAGGTACAGCGAGTATTGGGTGCGGACCTCTTCCCGGGAGGCCAGGAGGGCGTCCTCCACGTCCGGCGGCAGCGACCGGCCCTCGATGAGGGAGGTGAGCTTCTTCGGGTCGACCGAGATAACCTGTTCCCACAGCCCGAGCGGCTCGAGGGTCCGCCGGATCCGCGCCTCGTCCGGGGCCGTCACGTGCATGGGCCGGCGATCGACCGCCGACCCGTCCGAGCCGTACAGCCGGCGGTACCCGTGCTCTTCGCAGAACGCGTTGATGAGCGCCCGCAGGTCCTCCAGCCGCCGATAGCGCTCCCAGTCCTCCCGCTTGAGGGCGATCCACTCGTCGACCATCTCGGTCATCCGTGGAGCGGGGTCGCCTTGCTCCCGCTCGTACTTGTGGCGGAAGAGGGGACAGACCGGCTGGAAGTCGCACCAGTCGCACAAGGGGTTCTGGCGCGCCTCGAACTTCCCGGCCGCGATGCGCTCCGCGACGACGGCGATCCGCCGCCGGAGGCGATCGGCGTCGGCCGTGGTGCGGACGGTGCTCATCCGCTCGCCTGGGAGGAGGAAGTACAACGTCAGCCGCTCGGGCTCGATCCCCCAGATCTCCCGGGCGGCCAGGTAATAGAGGGAGAGCTGGAGGTCCTGATCCACCACGGCCCTGGGAGGGAGCCGGCGGTTGGTCTTGTAGTCCACGATCTCGTAGCCGCCGCCGGGGATCCGGTCCATGCGGTCGATCATGCCGGTCAGCTGGACTCCCTCGACCTCGACGCTGAACCGGTACTCGAGCGCGGCCGGGATGCGGAACGAATCGGCGTTGGCCCGGTGGTACTCGGCCAGGATCTGCCGGGCGTGGTCGAGGTAGAGGAGCTCCTCGGAGGGGTCGCGGTACCCCTCGCTCGCCCACTCCAGCTGGAGCATCTCGTGAAGCTCCTCGAGGGAGGGCGCCACCGGTACCGGGCGGTCGTGGAAGCGGTACAGCGTCCGGTGCAGCGTGTCGCCGAAGGACAGGGCGGGCGAGCCCGACCTGGGCAGCTTGTCCTCGTACTGGAAGCGGTACTTGGCCGGACAGGTCTCGTAGGTGGAGATCGAGGAGTAGGAGAGCCTCATACCGTAGAACGCTCCTCTTGAAACACGTCTGACCCGCAGTGTAAGCTGCGAACGATCGAAATTACAAGGATGTAAGTTTATCAACAGGTTTTCCCCATTGCTCCGGTGGCGGCCCCCCTCCGCCCCCAGGAGCAGGTGGGCGGCCGGCCGTACCGTAGGAGCCGATGAGCCCGGAGAGCTTCGTCCATCTCCACTCGCACAGCGAGTACTCGCTCCTGGACGGCGCCGCTCGCCTGAACGACCTCTGCGCCAAGGCCGCCGCGTTCGGGATGCCGGCCATCGCTCTGACCGACCACGGGACGATGTTCGGTTCGCTCGATTTCTACGAAGCGGCCAGGCGGCACGGGATCAGGCCCATCATCGGGGTCGAGGCGTACGTCGCGCCCGGCCGGCGGTTCGACCGCACGCCGGGTGACAGCGAGGAGAAGTACCGCCACCTGACCCTCCTGGCCAGGGACGAACAGGGGTACCGGAACCTCCTCCGGCTGGTCACCGACGCCCATCTCGAGGGCTTCTGGCACCGCCCCCGGATCGACAAGGAATTGCTGGCGGAGCGGGCCGGCGGCCTGATCGGCCTCTCCGGATGCCTGGCCTCCGAGACCGCCCGGCTCCTCCTGGCAGGACAGGACCGGAGGGCCCGCGACGTCGTGGGCGGCTTCGCCGACATCTTCGGGCCCGGCGGCTTCTACCTGGAAGTCCAGAGCCACGGCCTGGCCGAGCAACGACAGGTCAACCCCATGCTCGTCGAGCTGTCCCGGTCATCGGGCATCCCCCTGGTCGCCACCAACGACATCCACTACACCGAGAAAGAGCACGCCCGCCCCCACGACGTGCTCCTGTGCATCCAGCAGCAGAAGGTCCTCTCCGACACCAACCGGCTGAAGTTCGACACCGACGAGTTCTTCCTGAAGCCGGCCGATGAGATGCGGGCGCTGTTCGCGGAGCTGCCGGAAGCGTGCGACGCCACCCTGGACATCGCTGAGGGGTGCGACCTCCGGATGGAATTCGGCGAGCTCCACCTCCCGCGGTTCGATCCGCCAGGGGGGAAGACCCTCGACGCCTACCTCCGGGACCTGGTGTTCGAGGGAGGAGCCCGGCGCTACGGAGAGGTCACCGAGGACATCCGCAACCGCATCGAGGGACCTCATCCGGTTCGCCCGGGACCACGGGATCCGGGTCGGCCCGGGCCGCGGGTCGGCCGCCGGCTCGGTGGTCAGCTACTGCCTCCAGATCACCGACCTGGACCCGCTCCGGTACGGCCTGATCTTCGAGCGATTCCTGAACCCGGAGCGCAAGCAGATGCCGGACATCGACATGGACTTCGACGAACGCCGGCGGGACGAGGTCATCCGCTACGTCGCGGCCAAGTACGGCGCGGACCACGTGGCGCAGATCATCACGTTCCAGACGATCAAGGGGAAGCAGGGGATCCGCGACGCGGCGAGGGTCCTGGGCTTCCCCGCCATGTTCGGGGACCGGCTGGCCAAGCTGTTCCCCCCGGCCCTGCTCGGCAGGGAGTACCCGATCGACCGGGCCCTGGAGCTGTCCCCCGAGCTGCGGGAGGCCTACGAGAAGGAACCCGAGGCCAAGGAGGTCATCGACACCGCTCGGGCCCTCGAAGGGCTCCGCCGAGAGGACAGCGTGCATGCGGCCGGTGTGGTGATCGCCGACGCGCCGCTCGTCAACTACCTGCCGCTGAAGCTGGCCAAGGACTCCCGGGACGACTCCCGCCGCATCGTCACCCAGTTCGACATGCACGGCGTGGAGAAGCTCGGCCTCCTCAAGATGGACTTCCTGGGCCTGCGGACCCTGTCCGTCATCGAGGACTCGGTGACGATGCTGAGGGCCAAGGGCATCGAGCTCGACATCGATCACGTTCCCCTCGACGACGCCGAGGCGTATCGAATGCTCCAGGCCGGTGACACGACCGGGGTCTTCCAGCTGGAGGGCGCCGGTATGCGGGACCTCATCCGAAAGCTCGCTCCGGATCGGTTCGAGGACCTCATGGCCCTGGTCGCCCTGTACCGCCCGGGTCCACTGAACGCAGGGATGCACGTCGAGTACGCGGAGCGGAAGCACGGGCGCAAGCCGGTCGTGTACCCGCACGCCGACCTCGAGCCGATCCTCTCCGAGACCTACGGGATCATCGTGTACCAGGAGCAGGTCATGCAGATCGCCGCGGCCATGTCCGGCTATTCGATGGGCGAGGCCGACCTGCTCCGCAAGGCCATGGGCAAGAAGATCCGCGAGGAGCTGATCCCGCACCGCAACCGGTTCGTGAAGGGGGCCGTGGAGGGGGGCTACTCGGAGCGATTGGCGCAGGACATCTTCGACCTGATCGTTCCCTTCGCCGACTACGGGTTCAACGCTTCCCATGCGTGCGCCTACGCCTACGTGGCGTACCAGACCGCCTTCCTCAAGGCGCACCATCCCGTCGAGTACCTCTCGGCGCTGCTGACCAGCGTCCGCGACGACAAGGACAAGAAGCCCTACTACCTGAACGCGGGCCGGCTGATGGGCCTTCGGGTCCTGCCGCCGGACGTCAATCAGTCGGAGACCTACTTCACTCCCACCGACGGCGACATCCGATACGGGCTGGCAGCCGTGCGCAACGTCGGAGAGGGGGTGGTGGCCCAGATCATCCGGGCTCGGCGGGACGGAGGGCCCTTCGTGTCCTTCACCGACTTCTGCCGCCGGGTCGACGCCGGCGTCCTGCACAAGAAATGCCTGGAGAGCCTGATCCTGGCGGGAGCCTTCGACGACCTCGGGTACACCCGGCAGGGAATGATGCAGACCAGCCGTGACGGCGTCCCCGCCTATCAGAAGATCGTGGAGCCGATCCTGTCCGATCGGCGAGCCGAGTCCATCGGCCAGGAGTCCTTCTTCGGCGGCGGCGGGCCGCTCCTCGACATCGACGAGTCGGTCCTGGCGGGGGATGAGTTTGAGAAGACCCAGTTCCTCCGGCACGAGAAGGAGATGCTCGGCCAGTACGTCACCGACCACCCGCTCCTGGCGATCCGGGAGGCGCTGAGCCGGCAGACCGACATGGACATCTCCGAGGTGGGTGGGCTCGGGGACGGCGACGTCGTCCGAGTGGCCGGCATCGTCTCCGCCCTGGGCCGCCGCTACACCAAGCGCGGCGATCCCTACGCGGTCTTCCGGCTGGAGGACCTCACCGGTGGCGTGGGGATCGTGGCCTTCCCGTCGGTGTTCGACTCGATCACGCACCTGCTGGCCCCCGACGGCATCGTCCTGGTCAAGGGAAGGGCGGATCTTCGAGGCCGGGAGCTCCAGCTGGTGGCGCTGGAGATCGCCGAGCCCGACGTGACCGCCGCCGCCGGGGAATCCGCGGCGGCCGGGGTCGCCCGGCGGCCGGCCGACCCCCTGGTGGTCGACCTCTCGCCCTCGACCTGCACCGGCGGCTTGATCGCGCGGGTGAGGGAGGTTCTGTCGACCCACCCGGGCCAGGTCCCCGTGGTGCTTCGCCTGGTGGACGACGGCCACGTGACCCGCTTGCGGGTGGGCGACGAGTACCGGGTGGATGGGTCGCCGGCCCTCCTGGCGGAGCTTCAGCGCCTGGTGGGAACGGACGCCGCCAGGCTGGAGAGCGGGGCCGAGCTCGCCGCCAACGCGGCCCGCTGACCGGACGGTCTCCCCGTTGCGGGACGGATCAGGTCCGGCATTTCACCAGGCGGACCAGCGTCCCCGGGCGGCGCTGCGTTCCCTCCTCGATCGTCAGCCGGTCCACCAGGGCCATCATCAGCGGGATGCCGTGGCCGCCACGGCCTTCGACCTCGGCGATCCGGACCCGCTTCTTGAAGATGCCGGTGTCCCGCACCTCGATCTCCACGCACTCCCCATCCCTCGCCCATGAGAGCTGGATGGCCGCGGTGGTCGTGTGGATGATGGAGTTCGCCGCCGCCTCCGACACCGCCAGGAGGAGGTCGTTGGTCATCTGCTCGGGGAGTGAAGCCGCGGCCGCGTGCTCCCGGACGAATTGGCGGATCTCGAACAGCGCCGAGGGATGCGCCCGGAACGACCGCATATCGGGCACGATCGTTCTATCGTCGAACTTCATTGGCGGGACGTCGGGACCATACGGCTCCGGGTCCGGCCGCTGCAAACTGAGCCGGTCAAGGGGGTGCTCTGTGGGAAAGCCGTCCGGCGGCCGCCTTGCGTACAACCCTTATGGCGGGACCCGGGAAGCGATGCCCGGTTTGCTGCGGCTGACCTGGAGTTTCTACCTCGTATGTGGTATGAGATGCCCGACTCGCCAGGGGGGCAAGCCATCGCACGTGGTTCCGCTCCCTGCTGGGCCGATGAGAGCTGGGGACCATCCCCAGGGAGGAGGGAGCATGAAGAACCGAAAGCTCGCGGGGGGCCTGGCCTTCCTGTCCTTGCTCACCCTGGTGGCGGCGGCCTGTGGCGGAGGCGGCGGGGCCTCGGGCGGCGGCGCCCCCTCGCCGGGACCCCTCGGCGCGGTCACCGTGGCTGCGGGCGCCCCCATGAAGATCGCCCTGATCGAGGCCCTTAGCGGGGACACCGCCAGCCTGGGCGTCGACCAGCAGCGGGGTGTCCAGATCGCCATCGACGACAAGGGCGGCAAGCTCCTCGGCCACTCCGTCCAGCTCATCTCGATCGACGAGACCTCGGGCGGCGCCGTCTGCGGCGATGGCCCCGGGGGGACCGCCGCTGCCCAGAAGGTGGCGGCCGACAAGTCGATCGTCGGGGTGATAGGAACCAGTTGCTCCGGTGACGCCGTCCCGGCCATGCCGATCCTCGGCCCGGCCGGCTACACCATGATCTCGGGGTCGAACACCTCGCCCTTCCTGACCTCGGTCGACGCGAAGACCCCCGGTCCGGCGCACAAGGACGGCTACTTCCGCGTCGCTCACAACGACACCTTCCAGGGCAAGGCGGCCGCCGACTGCGTGTTCAACCAGCTCGGCGCAACCAAGGCCGCGACCATCAACGACGGCGACGCGTACACCGTGGGCCTGGCCAAGGCCTTCGAGACCGCGTTCACCGCGGACGGCGGGCAGGTCGTCGACTCGGCCGCGGTCGGCAAGACCCAGACCGACATGCACGCGGTGTTGACGGAGGTCGCGTCCAAGGCGCCCCAGATCATCTACTTCCCGATCTTCGAGCCGGCCGGCGACTACATCGTGAAGCAGGCCAAGGACGTGTCGGGTCTGACCAACACGGCCCTGATGGGCGCCGACGGCCTGATCTCCGACACCTTCGTCGGCAGCAAGAACGGGAAGTTCGCGGTGCC
>VAYG01000169.1:0-305 GCA_005885015.1 Actinomycetota bacterium
ATCGTGGTGACCGGATGGCTGGGAGGGGCGGCCGGCGGCCTGGCCCTGTCGCGGGCGGACCCTCACGTCGTCGCGCAGGCGGTCGGCTCGGGCTGGGGGCACGAGCTCCTGGGCGCGCACTTCCGTCCGGCGGCTCGGGTCGGAGAGGGCCAGGCGCTGGCCGGGGGAGGAGCCACCGCCATGATCGACGTCTCCGACGGGCTGACGCTCGACCTGTGGAGACTCTGCCGGGAGAGCGGGGTCGGCGCGGCCGTCCGCCTCGCCGACGTACCGGTGCACCCTGCGCTGTTCGAGCTGGCCGGCGT
>VAYG01000169.1:330-3989 GCA_005885015.1 Actinomycetota bacterium
GCTTCCGGGCTTCGCGATCGGTTCGGCACGACGCTGATGGAGATAGGGGAGATCCGCGCGGGCGAAGGCCTCACGGCGATGGATCGCGACGGCAACGAGCGGCCGATGGAGCCGAAGGGCTGGGATCACCTTGCCGGCTGAGGATCGGTCGGCTGCTTCTGGGCGCGCCGTGCCGAGGGCCCTCACCATCGCCGGCTCGGACTCCGGCGGGGGCGCCGGAATCCAGGCCGACCTCAAGACGTTCGCCGTCCTCGGTGTATGGGGGATGACCGCGGTCACCTCGATCACGGTGCAGAACACGGAGGGCGTCGAGGCGGTGTCCGACGTCCCGCCGGAGATCGTGGGGGCCCAGATCCGCGCCGTCGCCGGCGACATCGGGGTCGACGCGGCGAAGACCGGCATGCTCTCCACCACCCAGATCATCGAGGAAGTGGCGGAGGCCGTCCTGGAGACGAGCATCTCGAACCTCGTGGTCGATCCCGTGTTCGTGTCCAAGCACGGAGACCCGCTCCTCCGGGACGAGGCCGTGGAAGCACTGCGCAAGCGGATCGTGCCGCTGTCGACCAGGTCGGAGATGGAGGAGGCGGCCCGGGCGATCCTCGGCCTGGGAGCCCGGGCGGTGCTGGTGAAGGGCGGTCACCTGCGCGACGACCGAGCGGACGACCTGTTCGCGGAGGGGGACCGGATGGAGTGGCTGGCCGGTGAGCGGATCGACACGCCCGACACCCACGGGACGGGGTGCGTCCTCTCTGCGGCCATTGCCGCTCATCTGGCTCGCGGTGACCCGCTGGAAGATGCCGTCCTGCGGGGGAAGGAGTTCGTGACCGAGGCGATCCGTCACGGACTGCGCATCGGACAGGGGATCGGCCCGGTCAGTCCCGGGTGGCGGCTCCTGGCGGATCGGGGTTGAGCGGGGGCGCGGGGCTCAGCCGGCCCGCTGAACCTTGCCAGCCTTGAGGCAGGAGGTGCACACGTTCAGCCGGCGGGGGGCGCCGTTCACGACGGCCCGGACCTTCTGGATGTTCGGGTTCCACCGGCGGTGAGAGCGATGGTGCGAGTGGGACACGTTCATCCCGAACCCCGGTCGCTTCCCGCAGATGTCGCACACGGCTGCCATGGCCTGGGCATGGTAGCAGTCACTCTGACCCTCGCCCATCAGCCGGGCGGCGCGGGCCTGCCCGGACGGCGCCGCACCCTGAGCACGAGGAGGAAGGCCACCCCCGCCAACAGCACGGCACCCCCGGCCACGAGAACAAGGGGAACCGAACGGCTCGACGACTGCGCCGGGAGGGCCGCCGCCGTCCCGGTCGGCGTCGGGGACGGGGTGGGCAAGGCCGAGGGTGAAGGCGAGGGCGAGGGGGACCCGACGGTCCCGCTCACCCGGATCGTTCGCCGAGCCGAGCGAGCGATGTCGATCCCATTGGTGAACTGGGCGCGCAGCCCGTAGGTCCCGGTGGGGATGGAGGGAACCCTGGCCGTGATGGTGGCCTGGCCCGGAGTTTCCGTCCGACCCGCCAGCAGGACGTCGGGGCCGGGCCCCTCCAGGACGAGACGCACCACCGACAGCACGGGCACGGTGACGGTGGCGGTGATGGTCCGCCCCGAGCGGGCACGGCTGGGGGCCTTCAGGATCCGGCCGGCGGCGATGTAGGTCGGTGGCTGAGCCCCGCGGCGAACCCGAAGCGCCTTCCCTCCGGTGATCAGCCACGGCCCGGTCTGCACACCGGTTCCCGTCGCGCTCACCACCCCGGTGGCCGCTATCCGCACGGTGGTCAGGCCGGTGGCGATCCCGATCCTGATCTCGGAGGGCTCGGCGTACTCGACGGGCCGCAGCCCGCCGTAATACGCGGCGAGGATTTCTGCGTAGCGGAGGCCTCGCAGCGCCTTCCCGTAGGCCCCCCACTGCACCATCCCCACGCCGTGGCCCCAGCCCCGGCCGGTCAGCGCCACGGCTGCGCCTCGCCTCGACATAGCGAACCACTTCGATGGAATCGTCTGGGGCAGGCGGATGCCGCCCGAATAACCCGGATACGACGCCGGCTCGAGGCAGGGCGCCCAGTAGTTCAGCGAGCTGCGGAAGTCCGTGACCGACAAGGTCTTGGACGCCCCCGTTCCACGCACGACGACGTTGTTGCCCGACCGGGTGACGGAGGTGACGCTCCCCCCGCTCCAGAGCCCTCCGGCCCGCAGGAACCGGCCCACGTCGGCGAATGCGAGCGTGGACGTCCAGTGCGACAGAGGTGAGGCCCCATCGTCGCGCTCGATCACGGGTCGCAGATAGGGGAGGGGCGCGGTCCCGAAGACCTGCTCGTTGCCGACCGTGCTGCCCTTGGAGGTCGAGAAGTACAGCGTGTCGGCAGGCCGCCCCCCGAACAGCAGCACCTGCCGCACCGTCGCGTTGACCGCGCGGTCCCACCGGTCGCCGTACGGTCCGGCGCTCACCCCCATGCCGCGGTACACCTGGCAGGCGTCGGTCGCGCACAGCTGGTATCCGAGGCGCTCGCCGGTCGGGTCGGGGTAGCGCATGTGCGCCAGCGCGTAGGACCGGGCCGCCACGACCTGGGCCTTCAGTGCCTCCATCGGCCAGGTCCGCGGCATCTCGGCGATGCCCTTCAGGTAGTCCTCGAAAGGCAGGACCCCGACCACGAACAGCTTTCCGTCGGTGTCCCTCCCCACCTCGATGGTGCCCCGGTACCTGGCGTGCAGGATCGCTTGGACGGGATCGACACAAGAGGACGCGACCCGCGGGTAGGTCCCGTGGACAAGGATGCTTGCGCCGGGGGCGGCCACGAAGCTGACTCTGGGGAGATCGGCGGCGAGGGCCGGCCGGACCATCCCCCGCAAGGGGCCGGCGGGGCGAGGCAGGATTGGTCCGAGCGAGGCGGCCGCGGTCAGCGCGAGAACGAGCAGCGTGCGGGCTCGCACCGCCTCACCCTAGCAGCCGATGTGTGCCGGGCAAGGGCCCCTCGGCCCGACGGCCCACACACCCGATCCTCCGGCCAAACGGCTTCAGCCGTGGCCGGGGAGTGCCGAAGAATCGCTGTGAACCGCTCATCCCGCATGCCGGCCCGGAGGCGCCTCCGGCCGGTGAGGAGGCGCACAGCATGACCGAGCAGCCGCCCAAGCCGCCGCGGAAGCCCTTCGGCTACGACCCGACGGTCGTCGACCAGATGATGTCCGACCGCGACGCGATGCTCGCGCTCGCCGAGCGCCGGGTGCGCGAGGCCGAGGCGAAGGCGGCCAAGCTCCACGAGCAGCTCGCGGCCCAGGAGCACGCGGTGGAGGAGCTGCACGAGCAGCTCGAGGCTGCCGCCGCGGCTCGGGGGCCGGTTCCGGCCCCCGAGCCGCACCAGCCCGAGGAGGCCCCCCTCACCCCTCGCTTCATGACCGAGGAGCTCTCCAAGATCATCGCGGCGGCCGAGGAGTCGACGAGCCAGATCCTGGAGGCCGCCCGCACCTCCACCAGGGAGCACATCCTCGAGGCCGACCGGATGTCGCGAGAGGTCCAGGCCGAGGTGGCCCGCCTTTCCGCCTGGCGCCAGGAGGCCGAATCGGTGGTGAACGCGGTCCAGGCGGCCGTGTCCCACGCTCGCTCGGAGATCGAAAGCGTTCCCGAGCGGATCCAGAGCGCGCTGGCCCCCGCGGTGGAGGCCATGGTC
>VAYG01000036.1:0-450 GCA_005885015.1 Actinomycetota bacterium
GTCGATGGAGAGCGACATGTTGTAGGAATCGGTCCAGCCGAAGCCGAGCGGTGAATCCTGTGAGGCCCGCGTCGAGCTGTACGTCCGGTTGAAGTCGAGCGCCATGCCCCGGCCGGGGATAGACAGGTCGTCCCATCGGTGCCAGAACTCACCGGTGGCCGGGTTCACCGGCCGGCCTACTTGGTGCCCCTGGCAGGAGCAGGTCACGCTTTGGTTCAGCCCGCCGATGGTGGCGGGAGCAGCGAGCGGAACGGACGAGAGATTGACCCGCCCGATCTGGTTCGACGCGTTCTCTGTGAACCACAGGTTGCCGTCAGGGCCTGCGGCGATGCTTGTCGAGTGACTGGTACCCGTGGGGATGGGGAACTCGGTGACGCTCCCCGCGGGGGTAATGCTCCCGATCTGGTTGGACGAAGCCGCCCATTCTGTGAACCACAGGTTGCCGTCAGC
>VAYG01000036.1:534-20330 GCA_005885015.1 Actinomycetota bacterium
GGATCGGAAACTCCGTGACGCTCCCCGTCGGAGTGATGCGCCCGATCTGGCCTTGCTGGTGCTCCGTGAACCATAAGTTGCCGTCGGCCCCGGCAGCGATGTACCGAGGGTCACTGTTGTCGGTGGGAATGGGGAACTCGGTAACGCTCCCCGACGGGGTAATGCGTCCGATTTGGTTAGCGAACTGCTCTGTGAACCATAAGTTGCCGTCGGGTCCGGTGGCTATGTAGTTCGGGCCGCTGTCCGCGGTGGGGATGGGAAACTCGGTGACGCTCCCCGACGGGGTGATGCGCCCGATCTGGTTGGCGTTGATTTCTGTGAACCACAGATGGCCGTCGGGTCCTGCGGCGATTCCGTAGGGGCCGCTGTCGGCGGTGGGGATCGGAAACTCGGTAACGCTCCCCGACAGGATAATGCGCCCGATCTGGTTGGCGTTGATTTCTGTGAACCACAGGTTGCCGTCGGGGCCGGCGGCGATGTCCCAAGGGTTGCTTTGTGCCGTGGGAATCGGAAACTCCGTGATGGTTGGGTCGGGGGACATCGTGGCCTCGTCGGACCGCCGAGGCACCCCGCGGCGCGTGGCCGCGTGGGTGGCCGCCATGGGCGATAGCCCGAGAGCGAGAACAAGCACGGGTGCAAGCGCAGTGAAGGCGGTTGGCCCTCGCCTCCTGGTGGGACGCCTCACACCAGCGCAGCCCACGCCCCCCCCTTCCATTCACCGCCCGCAGGCCATCGGTGTGGCTCCGCCGTGCCTCGCGCGAGCTGGCTCAGTCTATTTAGCCCGACGTACGGAAGTCCAGGAGATCCACATACTCTCCCCGGCCGGCCGGCCAACGCGTGGCTTGGCAAGCGACATCCTGCCCAGCCGTGGACAGTCGCGTCTTCCGTTCGCATCGCGAGCGGCAGGGCTCCCCAGACTGCCGACCCAATCATCGATATGGAGGATCTGAGGCTGTGGGCTGCACTAGTTGAGCAACAGCACTCGGGGAGGCGTCGTGGCGCTCGACTCGGATACTGAAAGATCCATTCGTGCTTGACTTGCCTCGCTCGATGCGCGTCAGGGAGGTTGATCATGCTCGGCGATCTTGGGCCTGTCCCCAGCTTGAGCAACCCGTCCCCGATGCAAACGACCTGAAGAGGATGCGCGCCCAGTGAGTTATCGCAACGCCAGGATGACTTCCGGCACCGACTTCGCGCCTTCGTCGCGGTAGACGCCGATCAGCCGGCCCGCTGGATCGAGCGCGCGGTACGGCCCGGCGATCCCCGTTGGCCCGAGCACCCTGCCGTGCGTGGCGGCGATGGCCTCCTCCTGATCAAGCGACACCGCGGCCAGGTGTTCGACGGCGCGCTCGAGGGGAAGGAGCGCCCCCGGCTCGTCCGGCGAGCCGGCGTCCTCAAGCCGGAACGGTCCGATGGCGGTCCGGCGCAGCTCCGCCAGATGGGCTCCGCACTGGAGGATCGCACCCACCTCGGCCACGAGGCTCCGCACATAGGTCCCTCCGGAGCATCGCACCCGGAAACGGAACCGAGGCGGCTCGAATCCCCGAAGATTGAACGCGTGCACATGGACGCGGCGAGGGGCAGCCACCAACTCCTCCCCCATCCGGGCGGCCTCGTACAACTTCCGCCCGCCGACCTTCACGGCCGAGTACGCGGGCGGGATCTGGTGGATGTCGCCCTGCAAGGAATACAGGGCCGCGCGGAGCTCCTGCACCGAAACGTCAACCGGCCGCTCCCGGACGACCTCGCCCTCGGCATCCAGGGTCGTCGTCTCCACCCCCAGCACGCCCACGCCCTCGTAGAGCTTCGGGGAATCCCCGATGAACCGCAGCAGCCGGGTGGCCCGTCCCACGCCCATCACCAACAGGCCCGTCGCCATGGGATCCAGCGTCCCAGCATGACCGACGCGGCGCACGCCCATCACCCGGCGGACCTGGCTCACGGCGTCATGCGAGGTGATTCCGGCCGGCTTGTCGATCAGCAGGAGCCCGCTCGGACCGCCCTCAGCCATCGGCCGCGGTCACCCGGTGCCGGCGGATGGCCTCGACCAGGTCGGACACCGATTCCTCCGGCCCGTGGCGGGCCGTGTACCCGCTGGCCAGCCGGTGGCCTCCCCCGCCGAACTCCTTGGCGATGCTTCCCACGTCCGTGTCCCCCCGCGACCGTAGGCTCACCCGGAACCGGCCGTCGCCCTGCTGCTTGACCACGCACGCCACGTCGGCCTCCCTCGCGATGCGGATCACGTCGATGAGGTCGTCCAGGTCGTCGGGAGTCACCGCGGCCCGGTCGAGATCGGACTGGGTGAGGTACGTCCACACCAGGCTGGCCTCGGGGACGAACGCGACCCGCTGCATGGCCAGGGCCAGCACGCGGAGGTAGCCCAGGGAGCTGTCCTCGAACAGCGCCTGGGCCAGTCGGGCGTGATCGAAGGGATGCCGGCGGAGCTCGGCCGCCACCCGAAGGGTCTCGGGAGTGGTCGCCTCGTACTGGAACCGGCCGGTGTCGGCCACCACGCCGGCATACAGGCAGGCGGCGGCGCGGTCGCTGAGCCCGCCCCCCATGCGCTCGACCAGCCGGAACACCAGCTCCGCGGTGGAGGACGCGGCAGGGTCCAGGATCACGATCGAGCCGAATCCCGGGTTGGTCCGGTGGTGGTCGACCACCACGACCTCCGCGGCGCGTTCCGCGTTCGCCCGCAGCAGCCCCAGGCGGTCGGGCGCCGCCGTGTCCAGGCAGATCAGCACCTCGGGGTTCGCGGGGAACGCGTTCGGCTCCACCAGGTAACCGGAGCCGTCGAGCGCCGCGAGCCATCGGGGCCTGGCCATGGGCGCGTTGCCCCAGGAGCACACGACCTGCTTGCCCTTGGAGGCCAGGAAGTCCGCCAGGCCGAGCATGGAGCCGAGCGCGTCCGGGTCGGGGTTCACGTGGCACGCCAGAGCGACCGACGGTGCCCGTTCCAGGAGACCGGCGGCCCGCTCGAACGCCTCGTCGAGCGGCTCACTCACCGGTGGCCCGTTCCTCCTCGCCATCGGACGCTTCGGTCGCGGCTTTCTTCGGCGGCGCCGATTGCTCGCCGATCTCCTTGAGCAGCTGCGTCACCCGCTCCACCTGGGCCAGCCCGACGTCCTCCTCGAACTCGAGCTCCGGTGTGAACTTGAGCCGGACCTGCTGGCCCAGCACCGCTCGGAGGTGCGAACGCGCCGAATGGAGCCCCGCCTTGGTTGCGCGGTGGTCCCGGTCCTTCCCCATGACCGTGTAGAAGACGGTGGCCCGGCGGAGATCGCCGCTCACGTCGACGTGCGTCACCGTCACGAATCCGACCCGGGGGTCTTTCAACCGCGGGATCTCTTCGGCCAGAACCTCCCGGAACTCCTCGGCCACCCGCTCCGGACGAGCCCCTCCACTCATCTGCTCGCTCCTCGCTCGTCTCGCCTCGATCGTTCAGTCGTCGGGCCCGTGCAGCGAGAGCTCGACGTCGATGATCTCCACTTCGTCCCATCGATCGATGTGCCGCTCGACTTCATGCATCACCCGCTTGAGGTGGTAGCCGTCGCCGGCCACCGCGGACACTGCGATGGCCGCGCGCTGCCACAGGTCCTGATGGTCGACTTCGGCCACCGCGACGTTGAACCGCTGGCGGAGGGAGCCGGTCAGCGTCTTGACGACGTGCCGCTTCTCCTTGAGGGACGCCATGCCGGGGATGCGCAGGTCGAACCTGCACAGCGCGACCAGCATGGCCTCCGGCCTCCTTCCCGGCTTCGGTCCTTATGCCAGGGTGCGGGCCACCTCGCGCACCTCGTAGGCCTCGATCACGTCGCCCTCGTGGACATCTTGGAAGTTCTCCAGGCTGATGCCGCACTCGAACCCCTCGGCCACCTCGCGAACGTCGTCCTTGAACCGTCGCAGCGATCCGATCCGCCCCGTGTAGACGATGGCGCCGTCTCGCACCAGCCGGGCTAGCGCCCCACGGGTGATGGTCCCCTGGGTCACCATGCACCCGGCGACGACCCCGATCCGGGGCACCCGGAACAGGGCCCGTACCTCCGCCCGTCCCAGCTCCACCTCCAGCTCGTCCGGCGCGAGGAGCCCGGTGAGGGCCTGGCGGATGCGCCTTCCTTCTCGGCGAGGTCCCTGGCCCCCGGGTCCGGCCGGACGTTGAACCCGATGATGACGGCACCGGACGCGGCCGCGAGGGACACGTCGTTCTCGGTGATCCCACCCACGCCTCGGTGGATCACCTGTACGCGAACCTCGGACTGGGGGATCTTGTCGAGGGCGTCGAGGATGGCCTCCAGGGATCCCTGGACGTCGGCCTTGACGATCACGTTCAGGGTTGGCATCGCCTCCGCCCTGGCCTGGGTGAGCAGGTCGGCGAGGGTCGCGCCCGGCCGGGTCGCGGCGAACTCGGCCGCCCGCATCCGCGCCTCGCGCTCCTGGGCGATGTGGCGGGCCTGCCGCTCGTCCGTCAGGCCGCGGAGCTCGTCCCCGGCCTCAGGGACGTGGGACCACCCCAGCACCTGCACCGGCCTGGACGGTCCGGCCTCGCGCACGGGGCGCCCGTTCTCGTCGAACATCCCTCGGACCTTCGCGAAAGCCGTTCCACACACCAGGGCGTCCCCGATGCGGAGGGTCCCCCGCTGCACGAGCACAGTGGCGATGGGCCCCCGCCCCTTGTCCAGGTGGGCCTCCAACGCGACGCCTCGGGGCGGGCCGTCGGGATCCGCCTTGGGCTGTGCCTCCACCTCCGCAACCAGCAGGATGGTCTCGAGCAGCTTGTCGAGGTTCTGCCGCGTCTTCGCCGAGACGTCGACGAACTCGTACTCGCCTCCCCATTCCACCGGGACCAGGCCCTGCTCGACCAGCTGCTGGCGGACCCGCTGCGGGTCGGCCTCGGGCTTGTCCACCTTGTTGACCGCCACGATGATCGGCACCTTCGCCGCCTTCGCGTGGTTCAGCGCCTCGATCGTCTGCGGCATCACCCCGTCGTCCGCCGCCACGACCAGGATCACGATGTCCGTGACCTCGGCGCCGCGCGCCCGCATCGCGGTGAACGCCTCGTGGCCGGGGGTGTCGATGAAGGTCACCACCCGGCTGTCCTGGTGGACCTGGTAGGCCCCGATGTGCTGGGTGATGCCCCCGAACTCCTGAGCCACGACGTCGGTCTGCCGGATCGCGTCAAGGAGCAACGTCTTCCCGTGGTCGACGTGTCCCATCACCGTCACCACCGGTGGGCGCGGCTGCAGCCAGCTCTCGTCGACCTCTTCTTCTTCTTCCTCCTCCGCCTCCTCCACCGGGGAGACGATCTCCACCCGGCGTCCCAGCTCCGTGGCCACCAGCTCGATGGCCTCGTCCGACAGCGACTGGGTGACCGAGACCATCTCGCCCGCGGTGAGCAGGATCTTCACGATCTCGGCCGGCGTGGAGCCGAACTTCTCCGCGAGGTCCTGGGCGGTCGCCCCGCGGGGCACGTGGATCCCCGCAGGCGCCGGAACCGGGACGGCCTGGGCCGCCTCCGCGGCAGGGGCCTCCGCCGGGGCGGGCGCGACGGTGGTCGCGGCACCTTCGCCGACCTCTCCGTTGTCGGACGGGGGTTCGGCGACCGGTTTAGCGGGGCGGCGGGTGGGGAGCTGCTCGGCGGTGGCCGCCTTCGGCTTGCTCCCGGGCTTGACCTTCCCGCTGGAGGCGCGCAGGCGCGGCACCGCCTCCTCGGGCACGGTCGAGGACGCGGTACGACCCTCGTACCCCATGACCTGGAGCGACTCCAGTACGTCCCTGCTGGTGACTCCCAGCTCTTTGGCCAGCTCGTGGATCCTCAAGCGTCCTCTCCCACCAAGTTCGACAATTCCTGCACTAGCCTACCGACCTCGGCCTCACCGAGGGAGACCTTCAACGCGCGGCCGAGCGACCCGCGGCGCATGGCCTGCCGGAGGCATTCCTCCGACCGGTGCACGTAGGCGCCTCGTCCACTCGACCGACCCGTCGGGTCGACGGCCACCCGCCCGTCGGGGGCCCGGACCACGCGGATCAGCACACCCTTCGCCGCCCGCCCGCGGCACCCCACGCATGTGCGCTCGGGCTGCGCCCGCCGGGCCATCCTCAGGCCGAGGCCGATTTCTCCGGCTCGGCCGGTGCGACCTGCGCGACGTCTGCTCCTGGATCGGCTTCGGGCGGCGCGGCAGGTTCCCGGGCGGCCCGTACCTCCTCCATCGCCTGCGACTCGTTCTTGATGTCGATGCGGAAACCGGTCAGCTTGGCCGCGAGCCTGGCGTTCTGTCCCTCCTTGCCGATGGCCAGGGACAGCTGGTAGTCGGGGACGATGACCTTGGCCGTCGCGGTGGCCGGGTCCACATGGACCTCCTTCACCTTCGCCGGCGCCAGGGCGTTCGCCACGAACCGCTCGGGATCCTCGACCCACTGCACCACGTCGAGCTTCTCGCCCCGCAGCTCGTTCACGACCATACGGACCCGCGATCCCTTCGGGCCAACGCACGCGCCCACCGGGTCGACCCCCGGCTCGTGCGACACCACCGCGATCTTCGATCGATGCCCCGGTTCCCGGGCCACGCCCTTGATCTCCACGATGCCCTGGGCGATCTCCGGCACCTCGAACTCGAACAGCTTCCGGAGGAGCCCCGGATGGGTCCGGGACACCACGATCTGGGGGCCCTTGGTGGTCCGGCGGACCTCGACGATGTACGCCTTCAGCCGCTCCCCGTGGCGATACGGCTCCGACGGGACCTGCTCGGCTTGGGGCAGCAACGCCTCCACCTTCCCAAGGTCCAGCAGCGTGTAGCGGTGCGAGTCCTGCTGGATGATCCCGGTGACGATGTCGCCCTCGCGGCCGGAGAACTCCTCGTAGGTCATCTCCCGCTCCGCGTCCCGGAGCTTCTGGAAGATGACCTGCTTGGCCGTCTGGGCGGCGATGCGCCCGAGGAAGTCGGGGGGGACCTCCTCCTCCGCCTCCGAGAGAACCTCGCCGGTCTCCTCGTCGAGCACCTGCATCCAGGCGAGCATCTCACCCGACTCGGGGTCGAGCTTCACCCTGACACCGGTCGTCTCCTCCTCGAGCTCGGGGTCGTGCCCTCGCTTGTAAGTCTTGTAGGCAGAGGCCAGGGCCTCCTCCAGGCCCGCCAGGATGGTGTCGAACGGGAGGCCCTTCTCCCGCTCGAGCTCCCGGAGCGCCGCGATCAGTTCCTGGTTCATCTCTTCTTGCCTCGTTCCTTCAATTCCGCTTCCCAATCCGCAACCGTTCGCGCCGACGCGATGTCGTCGAACGACAGCGTCCGCTCGCCCTGCTCGGTGGCGATGCGGACGACGCGATCTCCCGCCGCCACCAGGGTACCGGTGAACGACCGGGTGCCGTCGACCGGCTCGGCCGTCTTCACCTTCACCCGCTCCCCGACCCGCCCGGCGAAGTCCCTGGGCCCCCGAAGGGGCCGCTCGACCCCCGGAGAGGTGACCTCGAGGGAATACGGACCGGGGTCGAAGCCCTCCACGTCGAGCCGGCGGCTGATGCGCTCGCTGACCTGAGCGATCGTGTCGAGGTCGACCCCGCCTTCGCGGTCGACCGTCACCCGGAGCAATGCCCGCCCGCTCCCGTGGTGAAAGGTCAGGTCGAACAACTCCAGACCCGAGGCCTCGACCACGAGCCTGATCGCGCCCTCAAGGTCCATCTCGCCCCCGCCGTCACAAAAGAACGTGGGCGCTGGCCCACGTTCCGGTCGTGCCCTACGAGTTCGAATCCGAGTATATCACCAGGGCTTTTCACGAATGCGCGAGCGGGGCTCGGGCCGTCGCACCGCGCTGATACCCTGGCCTCGATGCCTCCCCCTCCAGGTCGAAGGAGGGACTGATGGATCTCGTGCAGACGGTGACGAACGCGTTGGTGGTTGGGGCCGTGGGACTCCTGCTGGGATCCGCTCCCTGCGCGCTGAGGTTTGCCGGGACATCGCCGATCTGAGGCGCGAGGTTCGCCAGGACATCGGCGATCTCAGGCGCGAGATGGGCGACCTTCGATCGGACCTGACCCAGGTCGCCCTGGCGGTCGGGGCCCGACAGAGGGCCAACCGGAACCGCTAGACGCTTTTGTCGAGGGCTACAGGGCGCGCCTCTGTCCGCCCGGATCGTTCCAGTGGTCGCGCTTGTTCATGCGCTTGGCCATCCGGTCGTCCCACCCGCGGTGCAGCGGGACCTCCAGATCATCGGCCACGGCCACGCCGCCCTCCTCGGAGGGGAAGACCCATCGCGTCCAATTCCCGTTCAGGTCGATCAGCAGCAGGTCGTAGGTGTCGAGCCCGCAGCGCTGGAGGACCGCTTCGACGTCGGGGCGAAGGAGGACGAACTGTCGAAGCTCACCTGGGGTCCGGACGGCCACTGTCCGAGCCTAGACAGGACCGAGGGGTGGCGCAAACGTTCCGTCAGGGAGCGGCGCCGAGAAGGTCCTTGGCCGATCGCGCCGCGCCGTCCAGCGGAGCCTCGGTGCGGGCCCCGGTGGCCCGGACCTTGAGGTCCACCTTCCCCGCCTGGATCCCCCGCTTCCCCACCACGACCTGGAGCGGGTATCCGATCAGGTCGGCGTCCGCGAACTTGACCCCGGCCGACTCCTCCCGGTCGTCGAGCACGACCTCGACACCAGAGGATCCGAGCTCCCCGTACAGGCGCTCGGCCGCATCCACCACCTCGGGAACGTCCATGTTCGTCGGGATGACCACGGCGTCGTAGGGGGCCAGCGCCTTCGGCCACTTGATGCCTGCTTCGTCGTTCGCCTGCTCGACCACAGCGGCGATGGTCCGGGGTAGCCCGATCCCGTAACACCCCATCTGGTAGGGCTGCTCGGTCCCGTCCTCGTCCACGAACGTGGCCTTGAGCGCCTTGGAGTATCTCGTGCCGAGCTGGTAGGTGTGTCCGACCACGATGCCCTTGGCCAAGCGGAGGCTTCCTTCGCAGCGAGGACACGGATCGCCCAGGCGGACCTGGGCCACGTCCTCCCACCGATCCACGCGGAAGTCGCGGTCCACGTTGGCCCCGCTCACGTGGTGGTCGACCTCGTTCGCTCCGGTCACCCAGTTGCGGCCGGCTCGGACCGAGTGATCAGCGATGATCGTGACATCGGCCGGAAGGCCCTGCGGGCCCACGTAACCCTTCACGAAGCCGCGCGCGGCGAAATCCTCGTCTTCGAACAAGCGGACCGGCGCCGGCCACATGGCCCGCGCCACCTTGTCGTCGTTCACCTCCCGGTCGCCGGGGATCAGCACGGCCACCGACCGCCCCCCGGCGTCGTACAGGATGCACTTCATCAAGGCTGACGCCGGACGGCCGAGCAGCTCGGAGACGGCCTGGATCGTCGACCGGCCCGGTGTCTGGATCTTCGTCGCGGGCTCGAGCTCGCCGTCGGCCGCCGGCTCCGGCGGGCGAGATGTGGCCGCCTCGATGTCGGCGGCGTAGTCGCAGTTTTCGCAGTAGACGAACTCGTCCTCGCCGATGGGCGCCAGGGCCATGAACTCGTGGTTGACGTCGCCCCCGATCTGGCCCGGATCGGCCTCGACCACACGGTAGTCGAGCCCGCATCGGCCGAAGATTTGGCGGTAGGCCTCGACCATCGCCGCATAGCTGGCTCGCATCCCCTCCTCGTCCCGGTCGAAGGAGTAGGCATCTTTCATCAGGAACTCCCGCACCCGGAGCAGACCGAACCGGGGGCGGAACTCGTCGCGGTACTTCCACTCGATCTGATAGAGGTTGACCGGGAGGTCCCGATACGATGTGAACTCCCCGGCCACCAGCGGGGTCACCGCCTCCTCGTGTGTGGGCCCCAGCCCCATCTCTCGCTCGTGTCGGTCCTTGAGCTTGAACATCAGCTCGCCGTAGGTCTCCCACCGCCCGGTCACCTTCCAGGGATCGGCGGGCAGGATGATCGGCAGCCGGACCTCCTGGGCCCCCGACGCGTCCATCTCCTCCCGTATGATCGCTTCGACCTTCCGCAGGGTCCGCCATCCCAGCGGCAGCCAGGAGTAGACGCCGGCCATCAGCTTGCGGATGTAGGCAGCGCGGATGAGCAGCTTGTGCGAGACCACCTCGGCCTCGGACGGAGCCTCCCGGAGCGTTCGCGCGAACAGCTTGGACATCCGCATGGGATGGAGGATACGGGATGGACCGGCGCGTACCGATCAGGGTCGGAGGTCCGCCGCCCGCACGGAGAAGACGAGGTGCCGGTAGCCGGCCCGCATGGTCTCCTTCCACACGGTCATGCCCAGGTTGCGGGCCACGCCCGCCGACGGTTCGTTCTCCACTCGAACCAGGGCGATCAGGCGGTCCAATCCACACGCGTCGAACGCGTAGTCGCGGCAGGCGGCGGCGGCCTCCGTCGCCAGGCCCTGCCGCCACAGCGACCGCTTCACGTGGTAGCCGACCTCGACCAGGTCCTCGCCGTCGACGTTCTGCACGGTGAGCCCGCAATCGCCGGCGAACTCGCCGTTTTCCTCGAGGATCATCGCCCAGAGCCCGAAGCCGTGTCGCTCGTACGACCGGCGACACCACGCGATCCAATCGGCCGTCCCCTGGCGGGTCTTGGGCTCCGGATAGAACCGCATGGTCTCAGGGTCCCCGAGGATCGCGTACAGGTCATCGATGTCGTCGGTGGTCAGCTCGCGCAGCAGGAGGCGCTTCACGTAAAGGACGATTCGGCCGCCCGTGGACGCCGTCGACTTCACCTCCCCAGGAGGCCTGCCGCTTACGGGCAGCTCTTCCCGATCACCTCGTAGGGACAGTCGGCATGCTTGAGGAGGTACAGGACGGCTCCCTTGAGCCGCCAGGTCTGCTCGTGGATCACCTCGTCGGGCACGTAGAAATCGCAGCAGTCCGGATACATCTCGAAGGTGAACGTGAAGATCCGGTGCTCTCCGTACAGCCAGTCGACCGAGGTGCCGTCCGTGATGTAGAGGTCGCTGGATTGCTCGGGCGTGTAGCACCCGAACTGGTCCGAGCACGTGAGGCCCGCCATATCGCTGCCCATCTTCACGAACACGTCATGGTCGACCGGGTCCATGTCGGGAGGGACGTCCTCGTAGGTGTAGCCGTACGGCCACAGGATCAGCTGGCCGAACGTGTGGTAGCTGACCGCCGCCGTGATTTGCTGCTTGTGGTGGATCACCCTGCTGTCGACGAATGATGCCAGCGCGGCCGACTCGGGGGCGGAGAACGGAGAGGCGCCTCGATAGATCTCGCTGCCGGGATCGCCGCTCGACCCCCCGCAGCAGCCCCAGTTGTACGCGTAGTTCCGGTTGAGGTCGGTCCCGATGGGCTTGTCGGGTCCGTTGGGCTGTCGGTTCTTCCGCCAGTAGTGGTAGTAGTCGTCCTCGATGTCGTACTCGCCGCCGTCCGCGTTGAGCTCGAAGACGATGAACACCTCGCGCTTGTCGACCAGGTGCGTGATCTTCGCGTTGTTGCCGTAGCCCTCCGCCAGCAGGTGCAGGACGAACAACGTCATCTCCACGGTGAGGTGCTCCCGGGCATGGTGGAGTCCATCGAACAGGACCTCCGGCTCGGCTTCGTCGATCGCGACGTTGTCGCTGACCTTGGCCGCCCAGATCTTCCTGCCCTCGAACGAGCGGCCGATGGTGAACACCTGGACGATGTTGGGATGGGCCGCAGCGACGGCCTGGATGTCGTTGACCATCTCTCGGTAGTTGTGGAACCGCTTGTCCTCGGGCGGGAAGTTCTCCACCCGCGCCGGCGTCACGGCGAACCCCAGGCCCCTGATCGCCGCCGCCTCGCCCTCGGTCGCCCGAACCAGGACGAAGTCACCGCCGACCGCCTCGATGGCGGCTCCGGTGCGGGTCACGGCGGTTCGGGCCTCCCTGGTCGACACGCCCTCCACGCGGTACGTGGAGATCGTGGCGACGCGGCTGCCGGCTGCGCTGCCTGAAGGCCGCCCGAGCGCTGAAGGGCCGGAACCGAACACTACGACCAGACCGAGGCTCAGGGCGATCACGACCAGACGACGACTGCGCATCCCCATCCCCCTTCCCCCGTCTGTTTTCAGAGCCGCGGCGGCGCCACCTTCACCCGTGGGCGCCGGCCATAGCGGCGGACCATACCACGAGCGGCGCTCTTGGACTCCTCCTACTCCGGTGCGGCGGCCGCCTCGAGCTCCTTCTCCGCGGCGAGCTTCTTCGCCTCTTCCACCACGACCTCGACGATCCGCTCCTCCGGGATGCGGTGCTCCCGCACCTCGCCCCGCACGATGAGCTGGCCGTACCCCTTGCCCGCGGCGATGCCGAGGTCCGCCTCCCGGGCCTCGCCCGGCCCGTTCACCACGCACCCCATGACCGCCACGCGGATCGGGGCCTTCAGTCCCTCGCGCTCGAGGGCCTCGTTCACCTGCTTGGTCAGTCCGAGCACGTCGACCTCAGCCCGGCCGCACGACGGGCATGCGACGAGGTCGAGGCCGCGCCGCTTCAACCCCAGGGACTGGAGGATCCAGTTCCCCACCTTGACCTCCTCGACCGGGTCGTCGGTGAGTGACACGCGGATGGTATCGCCGATCCCCTCGGCGAGCAGCGTCCCGATGCCCACCGCCGACTTCACCCCACCCATCGGGAGGGGGCCGGCCTCGGTCACCCCGAGGTGCAGGGGGTAGTCGCACCGCTCGGCCAGCATCCGGTAGGCCTGGATCATCACCTTCGGGTTGGAGTGCTTGACAGAGATCTTGATGTCGGTGAAGTCCTCGTCCTCGAGGATCCGCACCTCTCCCAGGGCGCTCTCAACCAGGGCTTCGGCCGTGGGCCGACCGTGCTTCTCCAGGAGGTCCTTCTCCAGGGACCCGGCGTTCACCCCGATCCTGATCGGCACGCTGCGGGCCTTGGCCTCCCGGGCGATCAGCCTGACCTTGTCCTGGTACTTGATGTTCCCGGGATTGATCCGGAGGCCGTGGATGCCGCCTTCCAGCGCGGCCATGGCGTACTTCCATTGGAAGTGGATGTCGGCGATGACCGGAATGGTGGCGTGCTCGGCGATCGCCTCGAGGGCCTGGGCGTCCTCCCAGTGCGGAACGGCCACGCGAACGATCTCGCAACCCGCGGCCACCAGCGCGGCCATCTGCTGGAGGGTGGCGTTGACGTCCGCCGTCTTGGTGGTGGTCATCGACTGGACCCGGACGGGGGCGTCGCCCCCGACGTCCACCCAGCCGACCGTGACCTTCCGGGACTTCCTCCGTTCGGCCATCGGGGGCAAGTATCTCAGGAGTGGGTCAGTCCCCGAAGACGTGGAACAGGACCGACCGGTCCTTGGGCTCGTCGAGCTCCAGCAGGAGCAGCCGCTGCCACACGCCCAGCATGGGCTCGCCGGCGGCGACCGGGATGGCGTGCGAGGTCGAGCCGAGGAGCATCTGGGTGACGTGGGCCTGGCCGTTGGCCCGCTCGTGCCCCTCCTGGAGATTCTGGGTCCGTCGCTCCAGGTCGTCGTGGGCGTAGTACGCGTCGCCGGGCACGAGGCTCTCCAGCCGGCGGCAGAAGTCGTCCAGGGCGCCGTCCTCCCATTCGTTGACCAGGAGGGCGCACGTGGTGTGGACGCAGAAGGCCACCGCGCACCCGTCGGTGATCCCCGAGTCCTTGATCGCCCGGCGCAGCTCGTCGGTGAGGTCGGTGAAGCAATGCCGGCGTTCGGGGCGCACCTCGATGGTGATGGTGGTGGATCTCACGCTCCCTCCTTCGCTCGTCCTGCCAGGCTTCGTGAGTGGGCCGGGGCCTCCAGGCTCGACCGTCGCCGGGCGACGGCGCTCGTCTCCGGTCGGGCCTGCACGGGGATCACGAACCGGAAGCTGCAACCCCGACCCTCTTCGCTCTCGGCCCAGATCCGGCCCCCGTGCGCCTCGACCAGCGAACGGGCGATCGCCAGGCCGATCCCAGTGCCGCCGTCGTCCCGGGACCGGGCGGGATCGACCCGGTAGAACCGCTCGAAGACCAGCGGCAGGTGCTCCGCCGGGATGCCCGGGCCCGAGTCCTGCACCGACACCTCGCAGGACCCGTTCTCCCGGAGGGCCTGGACCCGAACGGTCCCACCCGCCGGTGTGAACCGGCACGCGTTGTCGAGGAGGTTGAACAGCACCTGGTGGAGCCGCTCGCGATCGGCCTCGACCGGAGACATGTCCCCTGGGACCTCGTTCTGGAACTCGATCGTCAGAGCCCTGTCAGGGCGGGCCGCGACAACCTCGCTCACCACTTGCGCGACCAGAGGTTCCAGCGACACCGGCTCGATCTCCAGGGGAAGGTCCCCGGACTCGAATCGGGACAGATCCAGGAGCTGATCCACCAGCCGGCCGAGCCGTTCGGCCTGCTGGAGCATCACGCCGAGGAGGGCGGGGTTGGGCTTCTCCACGTCGTCGAGCAGGTTCTCGAGGTGAGCCCGCAGCGCGGAGATGGGGGTCTTGAGCTCGTGCGACACGTTCGCCACGAGCTCGCGGCGAAGGCGTTCGAGGCCCTCCATCTCCCCGGCCATCCGGTTGAACGCCTCCGCCAGCTGGCCCACCTCGTCGCGGGATCGGACCGTCACGCCGGCCCGGTAGTCGCCGCGGGCCATCCGTCGAGCGGCTCCGGCCATGTCCCGGAGGGGCTGGGTCATGCCCCTGGCCAGGAAGCGAGCGAGGAACAGGGCGATGAAGGCGGCGATGGCCCCCGCCAGCAGGAACTGCCACCACACGCTGCGGAAGAACCGGGCCGTTCCCGCCACGGCTCCCAGGGGCCCCGCGCCCTCCACCCGGTGGGCCACGTACACCGCGCCGACGACGGCCCCCTTCCGGACCACCGGCACCCCCAGGTACTCCCTCGTCCCCACGGTTCCGGTGTCGATGTTCCCGTCGAGGGCCCGCCGGTAGCTCGAGGGCACGGCGAGCTCTCCGGCGAGGGGGCGTCCGCCGCCGCCCACCACCACGACAGGGCTGGGCACCTGACCGATCACCTTCGTCAGGGTCCGCGATGGGGTCCCCGCGGGAGTGAAAGACAGCGCCGCGACGCCCTTGGCCTCTCCGAGCAGCTCGCGGAACTCCCGGTCCCGCTCGGACTGTCGGAGGGCGAACCCCACGGCCACGTACATGATGAGGATGGTCACCGCGACGGCGAACACGATCACGGAGCCGAGCTTGGCCCGGATGCTCGGCAGGCGGTCGAGCGGACGCATGGCCATCAGGTGGCCCTCCCGCTCTCGCCGCTCGCCGGGCCGGGCCCGCTCACCCGGCCGTCCTCCCGAAACGCGTACCCGACACCGTGGACCGTTCGGATGTAGCGCGGCTCCCCAGCCTCGTCGCCCAGCTTCCGGCGGATGCGGGCCACGTGGGAGTCCACGACCCTGCCGCCGGCATAGTCGCGATATCCCCACACCCGGTCCATGAGCTGGTCGCGGCTGAAGACCACGCCGGGACTCCGGGCCAGGGTGAACAGGATCTCGAACTCCAGGGGGGTCAGGCCGACCTCCTCCTGACCCCTGGCCACTCGCCGGCGAGCGGGGTCGACGGTGAGATCGAACCGGATCACCTGCTCGCTCGACCCCGAGTGACGCATCCGTTCCATCCGCCTGAGGATGGCCTTCACCCGGGCGGTGAGCTCTCGCAGGCTGAACGGCTTCGTCAGGTAGTCGTCGGCCCCGATGGCGAAGCCCGCCACCTTGTCGGTCTCCTCGGTGCGGGCGGTGAGCATGAGGACGGGGACCCAGTCCGTCTTCTGGATCTCCCGGCAGACCTCGAGCCCGTCCATCCCCGGCAGCATGAGGTCGAGGACGACCAGGTCCGGCCGGTCCTCGTCCGCGGCCCGAAGGGCCTGTGGCCCGTCATGGACCACCCGAACCCGGAAGCCCTCGCTCACCAGGCGGGCCCGGACGGCCTCGGCGATGGCTTCTTCGTCTTCGACCACGAGGATGCTCTTGCCGGTCATGGCATCACTGGCGGCCGGGCGTCCGGTGCCGGACGCCGGGGATCGGCCTGCTGTCATTGTGCCCAATCGTAGACCGAGCATCTTGAGGCCCGACGGGGGGGGTGTGGAGAAGGTATGGCGAGGCACCGGTCGAACGGAGGGCCTGCTCGGGGTCAGCGGAACGGACTTGGCAGCGGCTTGACGATGTCCAGGTAGGAGACCATCAGGGCGTACACGATGATGAACCCGGCCACCACCGTGGTCAGGGGGATGAGCTTTCGCGGGTCGGGGCGGTGCCGCCGGACCTTCTCGTAGGCCAGGACGGCCAGATGCCCGCCGTCGAGCGGCGGCAGGGGGACCAGGTTCAGGATCCCCACGAAGATGTTGAACACCACGAGCAGGCCGATGAGGAAGTCCCACGCTCCGGCCTTCACCGCCTCCCCGGCCAGCTGGGTGGCACCGATGATGCTCGTGGGGTCGTTCACCCGGCGTTCCGTCGACCCTACGAGCAGCTGGCCCATGCGCTTCAGCGCGCCGGGGCCGAACACGTCCCCGAGGTGCGACACCACGGCGGTCGCCGTGTCGGCGGTCTCCACCCCGGCCCGGCCCACCGCGGTGAGGGGGCTCAACCGTTCCCTTCCCTCTCCGAGGGTGACGCCCAACCGTCCGACCGGTTCCTTCTCCCCGGGCACCTTCGACAGCACTGGCGTGGCGGTCAGCGTGAGCTCGCGTCCGGCGCGGACGACGGTGATCCGGATTGGCCGCCCCACGTGCGAGCGCGTGTAGGCGATGAACCGATCGGTGGAACCCACCGGCGTGCCGTCCAGGGCGACGATCCGGTCGCCCGCGGCGAACCCGGCCTCGGCCGCCGGCGAGGGCCGCCCGTTCAACGTGGCCTCGACCCCTTCGATCACCGGCCGCCTGCCGCTCGGGGCGCCGATCGCGGCGTGGAACGCCGCCAGGATCAACAGGGCCATGACGAAGTGCGTGACCGGCCCGGCGGCGATGACCGTGGCCCGCTGCCATGCGGGCTTGGCCCCGAAGGTCCGGGGGAGCTCCTCGGGGGTGGGCTCCTGGAAGGGGTTCATGCCGGCGATCCGGACGTAGCCGCCGAAGGGCAGCGCCTTGACCCCGTACTCGGTCTCTCCTCGTCGCACCGACCACAGTCGCGGACCGAACCCGACGAAGAACTCCTCCACCTTGATGCCGAAGGCCTTGGCGAATGCGAAGTGACCTGACTCGTGCACCAGGACGACGACGAGGATGGCCACCACGAACAGGACGACGCCGACCCACTGCGACATTCAGTCGATCACCGGCCGGCGAACGACCGAGCGTGCCCCGTGAACGGATGGAGCGGGTGCACCGACTACAGGGACTCGATGATCTCGGCAGCCCGGGTCCGGGCCCACCGGTCGGCCCGTGCGAGCGTCACCTCCGAGACCACGGCGGCCGGGATGTGCTCGTCCAACACGGCCGCGACCACTTCCGGGATCTGCACGAGGCGGATCTTTCCGCGGAGGAAAGCCATCACGGCCACCTCGTTGGACGCGTTCAGCGAGGCGGGATAGGTCCCGCCGAGGCGGCCGGCCCGATAGGCCAGGTCCACGGCCGGGAACGCCTCCCGGTCGAGCGCCTCGAACGAGAGGCGGCCCAGGGCGGCGAGGTCGAGCCCGCGGATGCCGGCCCACAGCCGATCGGGGAACCCCAGGGCCAGCTGGATGGGAAGGCGCATGTCCGCCGCCGCCATCTGGGCGATCATGCTTCCATCCGCGAACTCGGCGACGCCGTGGATCAGGGACTCCGGGTGGACCACCACGTCGATCTTGTTGTAGTCGAGCCCGAACAGGTAATGGGCCTCGATCACCTCGAGCCCTTTGTTCATCAGGGTGGCCGAGTCGATGGTGATCTTCGGTCCCATGTTCCACGTGGGATGGGCCAGGGCCTCTTTCACCGACGCGCGGGACAGCTCTCCCCTCGTCCATCCGCGGAACGGGCCGCCCGACGCCGTGATGATGACCCGGCGGAGGTCGTCCCGGCGCTCGCCCCGGAGGCACTGGGCCAGGGCCGAGTGTTCCGAGTCCACCGGCACCAGTCGATCGGGCTCCCCCTTGACCAGGTCGAGGATGAGCTCGCCGCCCACGACCAGCGACTCCTTGTTCGCCAGGGCCAGCATCTTTCCCGATTGCAGCGTGGCGAGAGAGGGCGAGAGCCCGACCGCGCCGACCATGGCGTTCAGCACCATGTCGGCCTCCGACTCCCGGGCCAGCGTCTCCATGGCCTCGGGGCCGGACAGGATGTCGACCTCTCGAAGCGAGCCGAGCTTGTCCTTCAGCTCGACCGCGGCGTCCTCGTCGGCGATGGCCACCAGGGGCGGCATGAATTCGCGGACCTGCCCCACCAGCAGCTCATGGCTGCTCCCGGCCCCCAAACCGACAACCCGGAACCGCTCGGGGTTGTGCCGGACCACGTCCAGGGCCTGGGTGCCGATCGAGCCGGTCGAACCAAGGATTGCAAGCGACCGCATGTCTCTAGAGGTTACCCTGCCCTGTCACCTTTCGGCTGCAACCCCGCTAGAAGATCAGCCGAAGGTAGTAGAAAGCCGCCGGGGCCACCAGAAGGACGGAATCGATGCGATCCAGGATCCCGCCGTGGCCGGGGAGGATCGAGCCCATGTCCTTCACCCCGAGGTCGCGCTTGATCAGGGACTCGACGAGGTCGCCGAGCGGCGCGAATACGATGATGACGACGGCCAGGCCGATGGCCCGGACGACGGTGAGGTAGTCGACGGCCGACGGGATCAGGGCGACCGACAAGGCAAGCGTGACCGCCGTCGCCCCGAGCAGGCCCTCCCATGACTTGCGCGGGCTGATGGTCGGAGCGAGCGCGCGGCTCCCCCAGAACGAACCGAAGAAGTACGCGGCGATGTCGTAGACGAAGGCCAGCGCGATCACCGTGACCATCAAGGCGCGGCCGGAATTCTTCTGCGACAACAGCAGCAGCACGTATCCCGCGAGGAAGGGCACGTAGAGCACGCCGAGCATGGTGGCGCCCACGTTGCGGATCAGGTTCTCCCGGGCCTTCAGCGGAGCGGCCATGTACCACAGGAAGGAGAGGAACAACCCGAGGACCAGGAAGAACGTCATGGTCGCCTCGCCCTTGAGGTAGGCCGCGGCCATGACCAGCGCGCCCACGGCAAGACCGAGCGCCGTCGCCGGCTGGTGGCCTCGGCGATGCATGGTCCCGTACAGCTCCATCTGCCCGATCACGACCACCCCGGTGGCCACGATGGCGAACAACCACTTGGCGATGAGCAACGAGATCAGGCCGATGGCAGCGAGCCCGGCCGCGGTCATCACCGCCGCGGTCATGTCGCGGGCCTGGCCGGGGCCTGGCGGGATGGTCGGCTCGGCCATCACCGGGCGGGAGGTGGGCTCCTCCCACGTGGGGCCGGTGAGGGACTCGGCCGCCCCCACCCGGACGGTGCGGGGACCGCCGCCCTCCTCCAGGTCGGCCAGAAGCTGTTTCTCGACCTCGGCCGGCTCCATCGGGCCCTGCGCCGGCTCGGCGTATTCGGTCGGCTCGCCCGGCTCGGCCTGCTGGCCCGGGCGGGCGCCCTCCGGGGCCCTGGCTCCCTCCGGCCCCCGGAACTCTTCGGCCAGCTGGTCGGCGGCGGCTTCCACCTCGGCCATCGTCGGCTCCCCCGCGGCGGTCTCTTCGGTGGCGGACTCTTCCGCGCCCTCCTCCGCTCCCCTCCCCCATGCCGCACGGGCGTCCTCGCCGGTCGGTGCCCCCGCCCCGGCTTCCACGTCATGCCCCGTCGGGCCGGGGAGATCCCGGTACTCGGGTGGCGCCTTCTTCAGGTCGTCCAGGGTGAGCTCCCGGCCCGCCCCGGGTTCG
>VAYG01000036.1:20338-26914 GCA_005885015.1 Actinomycetota bacterium
CCTCCTCGGAAACCTCGGGGGTGTCCGCCGTGACGGGGTAGGCCTCGCCCTCTCGCTCCGCCTCGCCATCCCCGAGCATGTCCCGCAGCCGAGCCCACTCCTCGCTGGTCATCTCCCCTGCCGAGCGATCCACCACGTCCTCGCCGCGCTCCCCCGATCGATCCTCGATCGGCTCCTCCGCCAGGTCACCGGCCCCGCCCTCGCTCCCCACCTCGTTCTGCGGGTGGCGAGGAGCCGCTGACTCCTCCGCCCGTCCTTCGGCAAGGTCCAATCCCTCGATGTCGGGCTCCCAGCCCGGCGGAAGCAGGTCGTCGGAGGTCTCGCTCGGCTCGTCGCCGCCGGTCCCCTCTTTCCGGTCCTGGGCCCGGCGCGACTCGGCGGCCCGACGGCGTTCGGCGCTCCCGGCGGGAGTGAAGAATCGGTCGAGGTCCTCGAAGAGATCCTCGAAGCCCTCGCCCCGGTCTCGCCCCTCGTCCTCCATCAGACCTCCGTGAGCTCCTGCTCCTTGCGTTCCAGGAGCTTGTCTATCTCCGCGACGAACTGGTCGGTGAGGTGCTGGAGCTCCCGCTCGGCCCGCCGGAGGTCGTCCTCGGAGATGGCGTGGTCGTGCTCGAGGCGCTCCAGCCTTCCCCTCCTCCGCCCGGTCCCTGGCCAGCTTGATCAGGTCCTTCCGGCGCTCCTCGGTGAGTGGGGGGAACGACAGCCGGATGACGTTCCCGTCGCTGGAAGGGGTCAGCCCGAGGTCCGAGGACAGGATGGCCTTCTCCATCGACGACATCGCCGCCCGGTCGAAGGGCTGGATCACCAGGAGCCGCGGCTCGGGCACCGAGAACGATGCCAGCTGGTTCAGGGCCACCTGGGTACCGTAGTAGTCCACGGTCAGGCGGTCGAGGAGCTTGGGGTTGGCCCGCCCCGTCCGGATCGAGGACAGCTCGTCCTGCGTGACGGAGACCGCGCTTCGCATCTTCTGATCCCCTTCGCGAAGCGTGCCCTCGACGGTCATGGTCCTGCCGCCATCCTCTCCGACCGATGGTCCGGCCCGGCGAACAGCCTACCCACTCAGGCAGCCCCGTGGACGAGCGTCCCGATCGGTTCTCCCAGGAGCGCCCGCTTGATGTTGCCTTCCTTGCGAAAGTCGAACACCAGGATCGGAAGGTGGTTGTCCTTGCACAGCGAGATCGCCGTGGCGTCCATGACGGTGAGGCCCCTGGTCAGGAAGTCCAGGTATTCGAGCGTCTCGAACTTCACCGCGTCCGGGTTGAGGGCCGGGTCCGAGTCGTAGACACCGTCGACCTTCGTGCCCTTCAGTAGCGCCTCGGCCTTGATCTCCAGGGCGCGTTGCGCCGCCGTGGTGTCCGTGGAGAAGAAGGGCTGCCCGAGCCCGGCGGCGAAGATCACCACCCGGCCCTTCTCCAGGTGCCGGATGGCCCGCAGAGGGATGTACGGCTCCGCCACCTGGGCCATCTGGATGGCCGTCTGGACCCGCGTGGCCACGCCCTGCTGCTCAAGAGCGTCCTGCAGGGCCAGCGCGTTCAACACGGTGGCCAGCATCCCGATGTAATCGGCCCGGGCCCGGTCCATCCCCGGCGCCTGGCGCCCCCGCCAGATGTTCCCGCCGCCGACCACGGTGGCCACCTGCACGCCCATGGCCACGATCTCCTGGAGCTGCGCGGCGAGCTGGTGCGCGGCCCGTTCGGAGATGCCGAACTCATGGCCGGGCGGAGCGAACGCGTCGCCGGAAAGCTTGAGGAGGATCCGCCGGTAGCTCGGGATCGGCTGGTCGCCGAGCTCCACGGGCCGGCTCACGCTCAGGTGCCCTCCTCGCCCAACCTGAACCGGACGAACCGGCGGACCACCACGTTCTCTCCCACCTTGGAGGCGAACTCGGTGACCAGGTCGTTCACCTTCTTGGAGTCGTCTCGGATGTAGGGCTGGTCGAGCAGGACGAATTCCTTGAAAAAGGTCTCCAGCTTGCCGTCCACGATCCTGGAGATGACGTTGTCGGGCTTACCCGTGGCCCGGGCCTGCTCCTCGTAGATCTTTCGCTCTCCTTCGATCACGTCCGCCGGCACGTCGTCCCGGCTGATCCACCGGGGGTCGGTGGCGGCAATCTGCATGGCCAGCTCGCGGGCCAGGCGCCTGAACTCATCCGTCCTGGCTACGAAGTCGGTCTCGCTGTTCACCTCGACCATGACCCCGATCCGTCCCTCGCCGTGGATGTAGGCGTCGACCAGTCCCTCGGACGCCTGACGGCCGGCGCGCTTCTTCGCCGAGGCCTGCCCGCGCGTCCGCAGGAGGTCCCGGGCCCGTTCGAGGTCGCCCCCCGTCTCAACCAGGGCGCGCTTGCAATCCATCATGCCGGCCCCGGTCTCGTCGCGGAGGCGCTTGACCACGTCGGCGGGGATGCTCAGGGGCTCGCTCATCAGCTCCGCTCCCGCGACGCGGCCTCGGTCTCCGGCTGGGCTCCTTCCGGCTGGGCTCCCCCCGGCTCGCCGCCCTCGGCTCCCCCGGCGGGCTCCTGGGGCTCCATCACCGAGTCGAGCTCGGCCTCGATGGGTTCGGTGTCGGTGGCGCCGGTGACGCTGGTGTCCGCGACCTCACGCTCAGCGCCCTCACGCTCCGCGCCCTCCCCGGTCTCGCCCTTGCTCCCCTCTTCGAGGCTGGCCCCGAAGAAGGCCATCTCCTCCTCGGAGAGCTGGATGGGCCGCCGGGCATCGGCCTGGGCCGGCTCGGGGGCCGGGGCCGGCTCGGGCTCGAACTCCGGCTCGAACGTGCGGGCCTGCATCCCCTGGTAGGCGAGGTACTGGCCCTCCTGCACGGCGTCGGCCACCACTTTGCTGACCAGGGCGCAGGATCGGATGGCGTTGTCGTTGCCGGGGATGACGAAGTCGACCTCGTCGGGGTCGCAGTTCGTGTCGACGATGGCCACGACCGGGATGCCGAGCTTTCGGGCCTCCTTGACCGCGATGTGCTCTCGCTTCGTGTCGATGACGAACACCGCGTCGGGGAGGCGCTCCATGTCCTGGATCCCCGTCAGGTTTCGCTCGAGCTTCCCCTTCTCGTGGCGAAGCCTGAGCACCTCCTTCTTCGGGAGGAAGTCGAAGGCGCCGGACCGCTCCATCTCGCGCAGCTCCTTGAGACGCTTCAGGCGGCCGTGGATCGTCTGGAAGTTCGTCAGCATCCCGCCGAGCCAGCGAGTGTTCACATAGGGCATGCCCACGCGGCCCGCCTGCTCCTGCACCGTCTCCTGGGCTTGCTTCTTCGTCCCGACGAACATGACGGCGCCGCCCCGCCGGCCCACGTCGAGCAGGAACTCGTAGGCCTGGCTCAGGGCGTCGAGCGTCTTCTCGAGATCGATGATGTAGATGCCGGAGCGTTCCCCGAAGATGAACCGGCGCATCTTCGGGTTCCACCGTCGCGTCTGATGGCCGAAGTGCACGCCGGCCTCGAGGAGCTCCCGCCGGGTTGCGACGGGCATGGTCGAGTTCCTCCTTCCGGTTGTCGCCTCCGTCCGGTTCATGCCCGCTCCGGCCCGACCATCGGTACGGGACCCCGGGGCGAGTCCCCGGACGTGTGGATTGGCCGGGCGCGCACGCCCGGCAGCCCGAGTCTAGCAGGGAGGTTGTTCACGGAAGGGTGCGCACCGCGCGCTTGTCGCCCGCCGCGTTCGCGTTTCCCGGCCTGCCCACACGCTGCTCCTCCACCTGGAGCACACGCTCCCGGATGAGGAGCCACCGGTAGGTGAACATGGCCAGCGCCGAGAGGTGCAGGAAGCTCACGAACAGCACGTAGATCCAGGTTTGGATGGTCGGCGTGGCCTCGGCGACCCGGCTGGCCGGAGTGAACACCGAGATGAACAGCGACAGGGCCAGGTAGGTGAACGCGGCCATCATGTGGCGCGGTCCGGGGAACCGAGCCGCCTTCACCGCGAGGCGAACCGCCGGCCGGACCCGTCTGCCTTCGGCGATCACGACGATGGGCGCGTATACGAAGAAGTACAGCCCGCCGACGAGGGCCGCGATCACCACGAACTCGCCGATGGCGGCCCGCACGGCATAGGCGGATGCGAGTGCCAGCCCGAGGAAGCCAGCCTCGACCCCGACCATGGGGCCCATGGCGCGGAGGGCCCGGCGGAGCGAATGGACGGCCGATCCGCGCCACCCGCCGTGACCCTTGGAGGGTGAAAGACGATCGAGGATCGACGCGATCCAGAACGCCAGCAGGAAGGCCCGGACGATGAGGAGCCCTCCCATGAAGGCGAGCCCAACGGCCGCAGAGCTCGGGTGGCCCGAGAGCAGGGCCGGGATGTCGAGGAACAGCGCGTGGACCGGCGGCAGCGACTCCAGCATCACCATGGCCCCCGGGCTCGCCGCGAGGACCACCCCGTACGCCGTGAAGATCAGCCACAGGCCGAGCGCCGCGAGGAACGACGTGGCCAGGAGGAAGGGCGACGTCCCCACCGCGGCCAATCCTCTGGCCGCGGTGGGGGCCACCGGAGGGTGGACCCACTGCGCCGCCAGCGCCCGCCGCTCCTCCGCCGTCCGGGGGCGGCCGGTCCGGAGGGCACCGCCGGGACGATCCCGGACCGTCCGCCCGGCTGCCCGGGACTTGGGAGCGGAGCTCGAACCCTTGGCGCCGGTCCGGGAGGCCGACTCGTCCGTCGGCCTGCGACGAGCGTCCGGGGATCCTCCGGCGCGGGGCCGGCGTCGCTTCTTCCGCGCGGTCATGGCGTCCTCACCCGCGAAGCCCCGTCGAGGGTGGCTCCGGCTCCGCCGATCCCGGCTGCCCAGCCACCTCCTCCGGCTCCTCCAGCCCGACTTCGGGAAGCGGCCCGCTCGTCCACGTTGGAGAGCCCGTGCGACCCAGGAACCGGAACACCCCCAGCAGGAGCAGCATCATCACGATGAAGGCTCCTCCGAAATTGGCCAGGGCCGCCCCGAGGTCGAGGACCGTCGGTGAGGTCTCGTCGAGCAGGAGCGCGGACGGATCGTGGGCAAAGGCAGTCATCCCGCCGCGCGGCCCGCTGGCGGGCACCAGCAGCAGGTCGCCGGCCGGGGCGATGGCCCCGATGGCGCCCACGGACAGTCGCGTCCGCCATCTCAGATGGCCGTTCGCAGGGTCGATGGCGGCGACGGTGCCGTCGTCCAGTCCCACGTAGACCGCGCCGGAGGTGATCAGGGGCGACGCCGACGTGACGAACGAGGGCAGCTGGTAGTCCCAGACGTGCTTGCCCGAGGTCGCGTCGAACCGGTAGACCCCCCCGATGTCGTCCAGCGCGTACACGCTGTCGGTGGTCGCCGCGAGCGTCGATACCGGACTGAACGCGCCTCGCACCGGGTTCGACCAGATGACCCGCCCGGTCGCCGCTTCGAACGCCCGGACCACGTGGTCGTTGAACCCCGCGTAGGCCCGGTCGCCCTGGACGGTCACCGAGGAGAGGCCGAATCCGACGTGGGCGGGCGAGTAGGTCCAGCGCGACCGGCCGGTGCCGGCGTCGAGCGCCGCCAGGCGGGCCCGACCCGTCCGCGCCTCCTCGCTGGCCACGAAGACGAGCCCGGCGCTCACGGTAGGCGACCCGAGCACGGCGCCCCTCGTGCCCACCTTCCACCGTAGCTTCCCGGTGGCCAGGTCGATCGCATAGAGGGATCGGTTTCGAGAGCCGACGAAGACCGTGTTGCCTCCGACCGTCGGTGAACCCCGGACGAGGTCGTCGAGGCGGAAGGTCCACAACCGCCTGCGGGTGGCGGGGTCGAGGGCCCCGACGGCGCTGTTTCCGGCCCGGTCTCCCTCGGTGAAGACCACGGGCCCGTTCCCGCCTGCGCCCTCCGAACCGCCGAACGCCGGAACGGTCAGCGGCCCGGCGGTTCGGGGCACCGACCACAGGATCTGCCCGGAAGATGGATCGAAGCCGAAGATCGTCTTCTGCCCCGTCGCCACGGCCAGCCCCGCGACCACCGCGGCCCCGGAGACACGCCCGTCGCCACCCGGCGCCCTTCTCCAGACCTGCTTCAGGGGCGGGGCGGGGGCCCCCTCGGCCTCACCGGTGTGTTCGGGGCCGCCGGACGTCATCGGCCAGTCGCCGGCGGACGTGGCCGGACTCCCGGCCGCAGGCGAGACCGAGAGCGCCGCGCTCACCACGGCGACGAGGAGGATCGCGCCCAGTTCGCACCGCCGCTGGAACCGACGACGGAGGACGGCGCGACGACCGAGCGACGAACGAAGGACGTCCAAGCCCGCTCATTGTATGGGTGGTGCTCCGAGCGGCGGCGCGAGGACCCCGAACCCCTCCTCGACCGGGGCCAGGTGGATGAACCCGGCCACGCTGCCCGCTTCGAGGAGCAGCATGGGGTCGATGTAGGTCCCTCCGTACCGGGCCCCGAAGTGCAGATGCGGTCTCTCCGATCCAGGGTGGCCCTGCCCGGTTGCGCCGATGACCTGCCCCCGGATCACGGTGTCTCCCCTCCGGACCGCGGTGGCCGACAGCCACGAGTACGTGGTCCTCACCCCGTCCAGGTGGTCGATGGACACGAAGAGGTGGCCGCCCACCCACCCCGAGAACGCGACGACCCCGTCGCC
>VAYG01000171.1:0-3592 GCA_005885015.1 Actinomycetota bacterium
GCGTCGGTCTCCCTGTTCGTGATCCTCCACGCGTTCGCCTCCGGCTCGACCGCCCTGACCGGGGTGGAGGCCATCTCGAACGGTGTGCCGGCCTTCCGGCGGCCCCAGGCGAAGAACGCGGCCGCCACCCTCGGGACCATGGGCGTCATCGCGGTCTCCATGTTCCTGGGGATCAGCTTCCTGGCCTCCCGGGCCCACCCTCTGCCGAGCGAGGCGAAGTCCGTAGTGGCCCAGGTCGCCGACGGGGTGTTCCACGGAGGTCTCCTCTATTACGTGGTCCAGGTGTTCACCGCGGCCATCCTGGTCCTGGCCGCCAACACCTCCTACCAGGACTTCCCCCGGCTGGCCTCCATCCTGGCCCGCGACCACTTCCTCCCCCGGCAGTTCGAGAATCGCGGCGACCGGCTGGTGTTCTCCAACGGCGTGATCGTGCTGGCGATCCTGGCGTCGCTCCTGGTGTGGGCGTTCGACGCGAACCTCGACCGGCTGATCCAGCTCTACGTGGTGGGGGTGTTCACCTCCTTCACGCTCTCCCAGTCGGGAATGGTCCGGCACTGGCGGAAGGTGGCCCGGGAGGGCGGCCGGGCGGCCCGCGGGTGGCGGCGGAGCATGGTGATCAACGGGGTCGGAGCTGTTGCCACGGCGCTGGTCCTGCTGATCGTGGTCCAGACGAAGTTCGTCCACGGCGCCTGGCTCGTCATCGCCGCCATGCCGGTGATCGTGACCGGGTTCGTCGGTGTCCACCGCCACTACGGGAACGTCCAGCGCCAGCTGCGCCGGGGCGGAGCGGGGATCTCCGAGGTGGCCAGGAACATCGTGGTGCTGTACGTGGACGACCTGAACGCGGCCACGGCCCGGGCCCTCGGCTACGTCCGGTCCTTCGCCGGCAGGGAGTTCCATGCCATCCACGCCGTGACGGAGGCCTCTCCGCCGGACATCGCCGAGCGGTGGCGGACCTTCTGCCGGACCGAGGTGGAGCTGGAGACCCTGCCCGGGGGAAGGCAGCCCACCGCCGCCGTTCTCGAGTACATCCGGTCGATCCCGCGCGAGGAGGGCGACTTCGTCACCGTGGTCATCCCCGAGCTGCTTCCCCGCCGCTCGCTCCTGTCGGCGGTGCGACGCGGGATGCCGTTCTTCCTGAAGGTGCGCCTGCTGCGGGAGCCCCAGGTGGTCATCACCGACGTGCCCGTCGTGGAGTCGCCCGGGGCCCCCCATCAGGAGCTCCGGCCGTTCATCCCCTCGCACATCGAGGTCATGGTGTTCGTGGCGGCCGTGCACGACGCGTCGCTCCGCGCCATCAACTATGCGCGGACACTGAAGGCAACCGAGACCCGCGCGATCTACTTCGCCTTCGAGCCGCACGAGATCGAGAAGATCCAGGCTGACTGGGAACGGGCGGGGGTCCCCATCGCCCTGGACATCGTGGAGGCGCCGTTCCGCGACCTCACCGCCCCCGTCCTCGAGGAGATCCGCGGCGTCACGTCCAAGCCCGACGCCGTGGCCGCGATCATCGTCCCCGAGCTTGTGGTCAAGAAGTGGTGGCACCACTTCCTGCACAACCAGCGCCCGCTGTTCCTGAAGCGCCTGCTGCTGTTCGAGCCCGGCGTGATCCTCTCGAGCGTCCCCTACCAGCTGAAGTGAGCAGCCTCAGGGGGCGGGGCGAAGCGACGCCGCGATCCTGACGGTCTCCGTGCGGGCCCTGGACCTGGTCATGTCTGGCGCCACCAGCTCGAGGGCGACCGTCGAGCACGAGGTGCGGTTGGGGACGGCCCAGTAAATGCTGACCTCGCCGGGAGTCTTCCCCTCGTAGAGCTCGCCGGGGTCGGAGCCCTCGATGGTCACCGCCACCGGGTCGCCGGGGGCGGCGAGATTCGGCTCGGTGTGGGATCCGAGCTGCACGTAATAGGGAGGGATGTCGGTCTGCCAGTGAGGGTTTCGCCAATCCAGGACGGCGGAGGAGCCACCTTCATCCGTCCGAGCATCCCTCCCCGGCGCGGGAACGGCCTCGCCCGCGCCGAGCCACGGAAGGTACGTGGGCATCACCGAAGGGAAGGCACAGGCCCGCGTGCCGCTGGATGTCGTTGGAAGGGGCCCCGGGCGAGTCAAGCCGTGGCAGGCGGCTAGGATGGCCGCGGCGACGAAGGCGAAGCCGGCCCGTCTCACGACAGGATGACGGGAGAGCGCGTTGCCGGGTTCATCCCAGAAGGGACGCCGTGGACATCGAGGCGGCTCGGGCGCTGGCCCGGGAGAAGACCGAGAAGGACACCACGTACCGGCACCTGGTGAGTGTGGAGGGTGTGATGCGCCGGCTGGGGCGCCACTTCGGCGAGGACGAGGACCGATGGGCGCTGACCGGGCTGTTCCACGACCTGGACCGGACGTGGAGGAAGACGTGGTCCACGGCGTGCTGGCCCACGCCCACCCGGAGTACCAGCGCGACCGGATGTCGAAGGCGATCGTCGCCGCCGACGCCGTGGCGGGTCTTCTGGTTGCCGCCGCCCTGGTCCGCCCGGAGCGTTCGGTCGGCATGAAGGTCAGCTCGGTCAAGAAGAAGCTCAAGGAAAAAGCGTTCGCTCCGGGCGTGAACCGCGAGGAGATCGGTCTTGCCGAAACGAACCTGGGCCTGTCACTGGACGAGTTCATCGGCCTGGGGATCGAGGGCGTGCAGGAAGTTGCTGGAGAGATCGGGCTCTAGGTCTTCCACCAATCCGACCACGGGTGCCTCGCCCCTTGCTCTGCCGCACGCGGAGGAGGGCTCCCCACGAATTTGAACATCAAGCCGAAGAGGATGAATGCGCCAAGGCCCACGAGAGCCGCCATCGCCAGGACCTGAACCGGATGTTCGCCAGGGGCGGCGAGGCGTATGACGTAATGGGCGGCGATCGATACGGCTGTGCCTGCCGCGGCCTGCCAGGGATGCCGTCTGCGCATGACAGCCGTTCCGAAGCGGCCCCGCCGGAGGGGCCTTGCCGCGACGAGAAGTAGTCCGCCCAACAGGACGCCGAAGACGAAGACGAAGAGCAAGCCGATGAACGCGTCGAGGCCGGTGGCCCACAAAGCAAATGGTGAGATGAGGACTGTAAAGAGCGCCGACAACAGCCCTGCTAGCCGCCACGGGTGCGCAAGGGGTGGGGCTGGGGACCCTCTTCTCGTCCCCGTCGGACGTGGCGCGCCCTCGCCCGGAACGATCATGGTGCTCTGATCGGCCGGATCGGCGTGGTGGTGGAGGCTGAGGAGAGGCTTCAGCCGCTTCGTTCGAGGGTCATGCGCATTCCGTACTTTGGTCGCAGCGTGATCCTCGGCGACAGGCCGATGGAGTAGCCCGGCACCAGATTGAACCGCCAATGGCGGGCGATCGTGGCCAGCACCAGCATGCCTTCCATCCACGCGAAGTCCTCGCCGATGCACATCCGCGGGCCGGCGCCGAAGGGGAAGAAAGAATGCTTGGGGCGGGCGGCTACGGCCTCGGGCTCCCACCGGTCGGGATCGAACCGCCACGGGTCCGGGTACCACCGCGGGTCGTGGTGGATCACGTATTGGCTGAGCAGCGCGGTGCACCCGGCTGGGATGAAGTAGCCGCCGGCCGGAAGGT
>VAYG01000171.1:3664-8527 GCA_005885015.1 Actinomycetota bacterium
AGCCGATCGCCCAGTACCTCCTCGAGCTCTTGGTGGAGGCGTTTCTCCACCTCGGGGTGCTGCGACAGCAGATAGAACGTCCAGGTCAGGGCGATGGCCGTGGTTTCGTGGCCGGCAAGGAACAAGGTCGTGGCCTCGTCGCGGACCTGTTGGTCCGTCATCCCCATGGGGCCGTGCCCGTTCTCCTCGTCCCGGGCGGACAGGAGCATCGACAGGAGGTCGCCGCGGTCGCCGGTGGCCCGGCGGTCGCGGATCAGCCCGAACACGACCTCGTCCAGTGATGATTTCGCTTCCCAGAACCGGCGGTTGCTGGGTAGCGGGAGATGCTCCAGGTACCCGGCGAAGGGCAACATGAAGCGGTCGTACATGCCGAGCATGGTCTGGAGCGAGGACGCCACCCGGCGGGCCGCGGTCTCCTCGACGTCGGTCCCGAACAGCGTCTTGCCCACGATGGCCAGGGTCAGCCCCATGAGCTCCTGGTGGAGGTCGAGCTGTTGCCCGTCGCGCCAGCCCTCCGACGCGCGACCGGCGTACTCGGCCATGACCTTCCCGTAGGACTCGATCCGCTGGTGGTGGAACACCGGCTGGATCAGCCGGCGGCGCAGCTTGTGCACGTCGCCCTCGCTGGGGAGCAGGCCGTCCCCCAGGATCCGCCGGGCCTCCTGGAGGATCTGGCTCTTGGCTACGGAGTGGGCCCCGGCCACCAGGAGGTCGCGGACGTGGTCCGGATGCGACAACAAATAAAGGTCGAACGGGCCGATCCGGAACCACGCCACGTCGCCGTAGGTTCGGGCCGTCTTGAGCAGGAACCCCAGCGGGTCCCGGCGGAACACCCGGAAACCGCCGGCGAAGCCAAGGTTCGGGCCGGGAGGCCGCAGCCGTGTCTCGGTTCGCACGCTCACGGCGTCATCCTGGCAGCCCCGCGTCCTCGCGCCGCTTGGCTCGAGCCCGCCGGACCAGCCACCACACGATGGCTCCGACCAGGAGGACGGCGACGACGATGCTGATGGGCCGGAAGTAGCGCTCGACCGTGGCCCACCGGCTGCCCAGCGCGTACCCCACGCCGGCCAGGGCGAAGGTCCACGGGAGGCACCCCGCGAACGTATAGAGAGTGAACCGGCCCAGGGGCATCTCGGCCACGCCGGCCGGGAGGCTGATGAACGTCCGGACCACGGGAAGCAGGCGGGAGACGAACACGGCGGTCTCGCCGTGCTCGCCGAACCAGGCCTCGGCCCGGACCAGCTCGCGCTCGCGCATGAAGATGTACCGGCCCCACCGCTGGATGAGCGGGCGCCCGCCGGTCCGGCCTACCCAGTAGGCGATGAGCGATCCGACCAGGTTCCCCAGCGTGCCCATGAGCCCGACCACCAGGAAATTGAGGGGGGCGGGGTGGCCGGGGAGGCTGGCCGCGAACGTGGCGTTGGCGGCGGCCCCGCCGAACAGCATGGTGACCTCGCTGGGGATGGGGATACAGGCCGATTCGAGCACCATGAGCACGAAGATGGCCAGGTAGCCGAAGTTCTCGATCGTGGTGCGAATGAAGTGCTCCACCAGCCCCGGAGGGTATCAAGGCGGGGCCGATTGGGAACATCCGTGGGCGGGCCGGTGTTCAACCAGCGGCCCAGGACGCCGAAACCGTCCTACAGGCAGGTTCCCCGGAACCGTCGCGGCCAGGGCGTACAGTGTCGCCCACCGACCCCCCTGAGAGGAAGCGTCAAGAGAGCATGGCGAAACAACTCGTGATCGTGGAGTCGCCCACCAAGGCGAAGACGCTCGAGCGATACCTGGGGCGTGAATACACGGTGACCGCGAGCAAGGGTCACGTGCGCGACCTCCCCGAGGACCGCATGGGCGTCGACCTGGAGGACGAGTTCCAGCCCGAATACGAGATCCGGCCCGACCAGCAGGACATCGTCGGCCGGCTGAAGAAGGCGTTCCGGACGGCCGGCACGCTGTGGCTGGCCACGGACTTCGACCGGGAGGGCGAGGCCATCGCCTGGCATGTGGCCGAGGCGATCGGGGCGGACCCCCGCGCGGCCAACCGGGTGACGTTCACCGAGATCACCAAGGACGCGGTGCAGGAGGCCTTCCGCCATCCGCGCCGGATCGACGTGGACCTGGTGAACGCGCAGCAGGCCCGGCGGATCCTCGACCGCATCGTGGGCTACCAGCTGTCTCCGCTTCTGTCGAAGCGGCTGCGCCGCGCGCTCTCAGCGGGGAGGGTGCAGTCGGTGGCGCTGCGGCTGATCGTCGACCGCGAGCGGGAGATCGCCGCGTTCGTCGCCCGCGAGTACTGGAGCGTCGACGCCCGCCTGACTCCGGAGGGCGAGGAGACGCCGTTCCTGGCCCGCCTGATCCAGGTCGGGGAGGAGAAGCTGGCCGCGTCGCCGGACAAGAAGGGCCTGGTCCTGTCGACGCAGGAGGAGGCGGAGGAACACGTCCGCCGCCTCGGCCAGGCCGCGTACCGGGTCAAGGAAGTCCGGCAGCGCGAGGTCAAGCGCACCCCGGCCGCGCCGTTCACCACCTCGACGCTCCAGCAGGAGGCGGCGCGCAAGCTCGGGTTCTCCGCGCGCAAGACCATGCAGGTGGCCCAGCGGCTGTACGAAGGGATCAACATCCCCGGCGAGGGCCAGGTGGGGCTCATCACCTACATGCGCACCGATTCGGTGAACATCGCCGACCAGGCCCTCCGCGAGCTGACCGACGTGGTGAAGGAGCAGTTCGGGAAGGAGTACGCGCTGGCCCAGCCGCGCCGATACAAGAAGAAGCAGCGCGGCGCCCAGGAGGCCCATGAGGCCATCCGGCCCACCGGCGCGCGGCGCCTCCCCGACACGCTCGAGGGGGTCGTGGACCCCAACCAGCTCCGGCTGTACCGGCTGATCTGGCAACGCACGGTGGCTTCGCAGATGGCCGAGGCCCGGTTCGACCAGGTCTCCGCCGACATCGAGGCGACCCCGTCATCCAACGGCGACGGCGTCACGTACATGCTCCGGGCCACCGGGCAGACGCTCAAGTTCGACGGATTCCGCCGGGTCTACTTCGAGGCGGAGCAGCTCCTCCGCCTGCTCGAGCTGATCCCCGAGCAGCACTTCACCCAGCCGCCGCCTCGCTACACCGAGGCCACGCTGATCAAGTCGCTGGAGGAGAACGGGATCGGCCGTCCGTCCACGTACGCCCCCACGATCTCCACCCTCCTGGACCGGGGATACGTTCGCCTGGACGACCGCCGGTTCTTCCCGGAGGACATCGGAATCGTCGTGAGCGACCTCCTCGTCGAGCACTTTCCGGACATCTTCCAGGTCGGGTTCACCGCCCGGCTGGAGGAGGAGCTGGACGACATCGCCGAGGGCAAGGCCAGCTGGGTGGCGGTCCTGAGCGAGTTCTACGACCCGTTCCTGGAGGACTTCAAGAAGGCCGAGAAGGAGATGGAGGCGCCCGTCGAGGAGCTCGACGAGCTGTGCCCGAAGTGCATCGAGGAGGGCCGGGGCGAGGTCAAGCTGGTCAAGCGCCTGGGCCGGTACGGGATGTTCATCGGGTGCCCCAACTATCCGGAGTGCACGTACACGCGCGAGATCAACGGCGAGGAGCGGCCCGAGCCCGAGCTGCTCGACGAGGCCTGCCCCGAGTGCGGCCGCCAGCTCCAGCGTCGGGTGGGCCGATACGGGCCCTTCATCGGGTGCTCCGGCTACCCGGACTGCCGGTACGTGAAGAAGGAGCCGCCGAAGAGCACCGGTGTCACCTGCCCGCAATGCAAGCAGGGTGAGCTGGTGGAGCGGCGGGGCCGATACGGCCTCTTCTATTCGTGCAGCCGGTATCCCGATTGCGACTTCACGGTGAACCAGACGCCCATGCCCGAGCCGTGCCCGGCCTGCCAGGGGCTGGTGGTGGCGGCTCGGGGAGGCGCCAGGCGGTGCACGAACTGCGGGCGCGCCTGGGACGAGGAGGGCAACGAGCTGTCCGAGGAGGAAGCCAAGGCCCTGGTGCCCCAGGGACGTCGAGGCGGCCGGTCCCGGTCCGGTACCGGGAGCGGCGCGAGGAAGTCCGCCGGCCGGAAGGCCTCGGCGAACGGATCCGGCCAGCGGCGAACGCGAACCAGGCGGACCTAACCGTGGCCCGGGCCGCGTCGGCCGCCGAGGAGATCGCCGCCCTCCGCGGCACGCGGCCCGCGACCCTGAAGGACCTGCTGACCCATCCCTCGTTCTCCCGGCTGTGGCGGGCCATGCTGGTTTCCTCGCTGGGGGACTGGGTCGGGTTCGTGGCCGTCGCGTCCCTGGTGGCGGACCTCGGCGGCAAGCGCCTCGGTTCGCTCGCCGTGGCCGGGGTCATGCTGGCCCGGCTGTTGCCCTCCGTAATCTTCGGACCGTTCGCCGGGGTGTTGGTTCGACCGGCGCAAGCTCATGGTGTCCTCCGACATCGCCCGCGGCACGATGTACGCGTCCATGCCGTTCGTGCCCGGCCTGTTCTGGATCTTCCTGCTGTCCTTCTTCATCGAGTCCCTGTCGCTGCTGTGGACCCCGGCCAAGGACGCCAGCATCCCGAACCTGGTCCCCCGGCGACAGCTGGCCAACGCCAACTCGGTGGGACTGATCACCACGTACGGCACCTTGCCGCTGGGCGCCTCCATCTATACGGCCCTGGCCGGCGTCTCGGTGGCGATCGGACACGGGGTCAGGTATTTCCACGTCCACCCGCAGTTCGTCCCGCTGTGGCTCGACGCGTTCACGTTCTTCTTCTCGGCCCGCATGGTGTGGGGGCTGGACCTCCGGCCGAACCAGATGACGCGGGTCCGGACGGCCACCGTCGCCAAGCTCAACTTCCGGTCGGCGGTGCAGGAGGCCCGCGACGGGTACCGGTTCCTCGGCG
>VAYG01000037.1:0-7872 GCA_005885015.1 Actinomycetota bacterium
GCCCTCCCCCACCACGCGCCCGCCGGCCAGGACCACCGCCCCGACCATCGGATTCGGCGAGGCCAATCCCAGTCCCCGGCGAGCCAGCTCGAGGGCTCGCCGCATGAACCTTTGATCGTCCTCCCTCCCGGCCTCGGAGGCTCGTTCCATCGCGCGTGCCTTTCCCGGGACGGGACGCGAGAGATAAGAGGACGAAACCGGGGCGCTGTGGACACGACGCCCGAGCTCACCCGTCCTCTCCCATCCCGACTGTCACGGTCGGTCCCGGAGTTTCACCGGGTCCACCCTCGAGTGGCTCCCGAGGGGTCGCGGACTCTCACCGCCGGTGGGGGGTTGCACCCCGCCCCGAAGACGAGCTATCGATTGCCGAAAGTATACCCTCGGGTAGGAACGCCATTTCTGCTCGAGATGAGCCCGGCCGACCCCAAGGAGGGAACCCGGCTCAGCCGGTGATGGCTCGCCTGTCGACGGCGAAGGACGAGCCCGGGTCGCGCTTGGCGAACTGCTTCATCTCGGTGGCGACGGCGACCGCTTCCCCGTAGTGGCTGAACCGCCGGTTCGAGGTGGTGGCCACGCCCACCGAGATTCTGCCGGTCCCGGACCTCGATGCACCCACGCGCGGCGTCCTCAGGGTCGTACAGCGCAGGGGCCAGCTCGTCGAAGCGTTCGCACAGCTTCACGGCCACCGTCTCCGCCACGTCGGGGTCGACGATCATCACGAAGTCGTCGCCGCCCACATGGCCGACGAACCCCACGGGGCCGACGATCTCGTGGACCGTTTCCGTCACCAGTCGAGCCAGCGCCTGGATGGCCCGGTCGCCGCGAACGAACCCGTAGTTGTCGTTGTATGCCTTGAAGTGGTCCAGGTCCGCGTACAGAAGGGCGAAGGGCTGCTCCTCCGCGACCCGCCGGCGGATCTCCTCCTGCACCCGGATGTTCCCGGGGAGGCCGGTCAGGGGGGAGAGCGCTCGCATCTCCCTCGCCCGTCGGAGCGTTCCCTTGACCCGGGCCAGCAGCTCGACCGGATCGAACGGCTTGATGATGTAGTCGTCGGCGCCCGAGGACAGCCCGAGGACCTTGTCCGAGGACAGCGCCTTCGCGGTGAGCATGATGATGCTGGAGGAGGACGTCCGAGGATCCCGGCGCAACCGCTGGGCCACCTCGAAGCCGTCGAGCTTCGGCATCATGACGTCGAGCAGCACCAGGTCGGGGCGGAGCTCCACGGCCTTCTCCAGACCCTCCTCCCCGTTGGAAGCGACCGTCACGTCGTAGCCGGCCGATCGCAGGTTCACCTCGACGAACCGGGCGACATCCGGATCGTCGTCGACCACGAGCACGGACTCGGCCATCAGCTCTCCTCTCGAGCCAGCGCGGCCAGCCGCCGGGCGGCCTCGCCCGGCCGGGCGGCTTTGAAGATCGATGACGCGGCGGCCAGGACCGTCGCCCCCGCCTCCAGGCACTTCGGTCCGGTCCGCTCGTTGATCCCGCCGTCCACCTCGACCTCGACCGCCAGCCCCTGGCGATCGATCTCCCGCCGGACCTGCTCGATCTTGGGCAGGGCGCCGTCCAGGAATTCCTGGCCGGCCCACCCGGGGTGCACACTCATGACCAGGACCCGATCCAGCGACTCGAGATGAGGTACGACCGCGTCGACCCCCGTCTCCGGGTTCAGGGCCAAACCGGCCCGCATGCCCAGGTCGCCGGCCTTGCGCACGACCTTGGCCGGGTCCTCCACGGCCTCCACGTGGGAGGTGACGATGTCGGCGCCGGCTCGGGCGAAGTCTTCGAACAGCGCGTCGGGGCGCTCGACCATGAGATGGCAATGCAGAGGCAGGGCGGTGACCCGCCGGACAGCCTCCACCACGACCGGGCCCACGGAGAGCACCGGCACGAAATGAGCATCCATGCAGTCGATATGGATTAGTTCGACGTGTTCCTCCACCAGCTTTATCTGGTCGGCGAGGTAGGCGTGGTCGGCCGAGAGGATGGACGCGGCGACCTTTCGCCGCTGGGCGCTCGGCATCTCGGCGGGGATTCTATCCTCGCCCTTGCCCCGTCTCGGGAGGTCGCTCACCCAAGGCCTCGCCGACGCCCGGGCGATACCCGCGCACGAACTCCGCCCCGGTCATCCGCTTCCTTCCCTCCGGGGCCACTTCGAGCAGGATGACCGCTCGATCGAGGGCCCGCACGTGGAGGCCTTGCCCCGGGCCCCGGACGATGGCTTCAACCACGCCGCCCGGGGGAACGTCGTCTACGTGGGCGCCGCCTTTCGGCGGCTCCGCCACCGAGGCTCGCAAGATCTTCAGCGTCCTGCCCCGGAAGGTGGCCGTGGCGCCGGGTTCGGGCGCCATGGCCCGGACCAGCCGGACCACCTCCTCGGCCGGCTTCGACCAAACGATCAGCCGATCCACGGGCCCGAGCTTCGGCGCGTACGTCGCGCGGTCGTGGTCCTGGGGCCGCTCCCGGATCGATCCCGCCGCCAGAGAGTCCAGAGTCTCCACCAACACCCTTCCTCCCAAAGCGGCCAGCCGATCGCCCAGCGATCCCGCGTCGTCGTCGGCGCGGATCGGTTCTTCGGCCTGCGCCAGGACCGGGCCGGTGTCCATCCCCTCGTCCATGCGGATGGTGGACACGCCCGTGACCCGCTCGCCCCGGAGGATGGCGTGTTGAACCGGGGCGGCCCCGCGGAAGGCCGGAAGCAGGGAGAAGTGGACGTTGACTGGAGCCGTCCGGGGAACGTGGAGGACGGCCGCCGGGAGTATCTCTCCGTACGCCACGACCGCGAGCACGTCCGGTTCGGCCTCGGCCAGCGCCTCGAACCCCGGGCCCGACTTGACAGTTTCGACCTCGGCCAGCGGTAGTCCTCGCCGGCGAGCGGACAGCGCGACCGGCGTCGGGGTGAGCGCCCCTCCCCGTCCCGCGGGCTTGGGGACACGGGTGACCACCCGAACGACCTCATGTGAAGAGGAAGCCACGGCCTCCAGCGACGGGACCGACCAGCGAGCATTGCCCAGGAAGACGACTCGCACGAGCCTCGACCCCGGCGCTAGGTGCCCGGCTCGAGGCGGCGCCGGCCGGGGCGCGCCGCCCCGAGGTCCCGGTCCCGGATCTCCGCCATCGCCCGGCGCCGGTCTTCCTCCGGCAGGCGATCGATGAACAGGATCCCGTTCACGTGGTCGGTCTCGTGCTGGAGGATCCTGGCGAGCAACCCCTCACCCACGATCGAGACCGGGTCGCCGCGGAGGTCGCGGCCGGTGACGCGGACCCGCATCGCCCGCGGCGTGACGTACCAGAGCCCGGGGATGGATAGGCATCCCTCCTCATCCACCTGCTCGGCCTCGAGATCGGAGAGCACCGGGTTGACCACCGCCCCCGGGCCCGTTCCGTCGTTCGCGTCGTAGACGAAGAGCCGGAGCGACAGCCCGATCTGCGGCGCGGCCAGTCCCACTCCGGGCGCGTTGTACATGGTCTCGAGCATGTCCTGGTAGACGCGGCGGAGGAGGTCATCGAAGACGTCGACCTCTCGGCACGTTTCCCTCAATACGGGGTCGCCGAGCTTGCGGATGGGTAGGACGCTCACCATTCCTCCGACGATCGGGTCACAGCTGCGGCTCGGCCTCGACGCGATCGACCGATCCATCGGCGGCGAGCCGAAGCACCTCGCGCCGGAACCCCTCGAGCCGCTCGGGGGGAACGGCCACCAAGCATAGCGTCCCCCTTTCGGCCGTCGTGGACAGGACCGTGACTGCCCCCGCCGCACGCAGGAGATCCGGGAGGTTGGACGACCCTGAGATCCTGTAGACGCCGTGGCCCGGCGCGAAGCCGGCCTCCGTCCGCCGGATCGCTTCGGACCGGAGGTAGGGAAGCGGATCCCACCGAACCAGGGCCTGGATGGCGGGGTGGCCCGCCCTCCGGGTCTGCACCAAGACCCTGCCTCCCCCGGACCGCGGACCGGACCAGGCCGCGGCCTCCATCCACGTGGCCAGGGCTTGCTCGGCCGCGTGCACTCCCGCCCGGCGCAACGCGCGATCCGGATCGAGGATGGCCACCAGGTCGAGCCGGACCGGGCCGACGTCCTTGACCGCGGAGGCGGTGCCGACGAGCACCGTGCCCGGGCCGGGGGCGGCGGGCGGACCGGCGTCGGCGGACAGGCGCACCGGGACGCCGGACACGCGGGCGGCCCATTCGGCAACCCGTTCCGTCCCCCCTCGCTCCACCCCGAACGCCTCCGAACCGCAGTTCGCGCATCGCCCCGAGGCCGCGCACACCCCGCACCGCGGGATGCCACGCCGGACCACGATGGGCCCCCGGCACGCCGCGCAGGCGGCCGGTTCCCCGCAGGTCCGACAGACGCGAGCGACGCCGTAGCCGCGGCGGGAGACGATCAACGCCGCCGACCGGACGCTTTTCAGCAGGGCGCCCAGCCGGGCCGAACGGTCCTCCCCCTCGGGTGGTGTGGTCTCGACCAGGGGAGCGTTCGCCCGCTCCGTCGTCCGGTCGGGCCTGGACTCGCGGACCGACCCGTCGTGGATCTGCGCCACGGTGTCGACCGAGGGGGCGAACGAGGAGAGGACGCAGGCGGCGCGATGGATGCGGGCTCGAGCCACCGCCACCTCGCCCACGTGATAGTAGGGAGCCCGGTCCTCTCGGTGCCCCGGGTGGACCTCGCGGCTGACCCAGATGAGGCCGAGGTTCGGGACGGGGGCGAAGACGCCGGGCCGAGTGGTGACGACCACGTCGTACCGGCCAGCCAGGATCTCGAGCCACGTTCGGTACCGGGTTCGAGGTTCGCCGCCCAGGAAGGCCACGGACCGGTCCGCGAACTCCTCCAGCACTGCTGACGCCGTCCAGGGGACCGGGTCGGCCTCGGGAACCAGGACGATCGCCCCTCTCCCCAGCTCCAGACATGCACGGACGGCCGCCGTGCACGACGCGCCCTCCTCGCCCGGGAGTGGACGCTGCCACGTGGACACTCCAGGCTCCAACAGGAACGGCTCCACCGGCTCGGCAACTGCGCGAAGAGAGGGCACGGTCACCGGTCCGGCCACCGGGGCAGACGTGGCGTCCTCCTCGCCGGCGACGCGAGGAGGATGCGATCGCTCGATGACGGTCGCCAGCGCGGCGATGTATCGGTGCGAGACCCACCGGAGCAGTGACAGCATCGCAGCGTCGAAGAACCGGACCGGTGAGCGCACGGAGCGAACCCTGAGGAGCTTCCCTGCCGGCATCTCCGTACCGCGGCCGAGGACCCATCCGTTCACGGTGCGGCCGTGGAAGGGGACCGCGACCAGGCTTCCCGTCCCCGCGCCCTGCTCCTCGTCGAGGAGGTAGGTGAACGGCCGATCGAGGGCGAGCTTGGGGACCGCCACGCAGACGTCGACGGGACCCGCCAGCCGGTCGGGTCGTTCCCTAGTCGAAGGCCCGGCGGAGCTCGTCGGCTCGGTCGGTCTCCTCCCAGGAGAACCCCTTGCGGCCGAAGTGCCCGTAGGCCGCGGTCTCCTTGTAGATGGGGCGGCGCAGGTCGAGGTCGCGGATGATCGCCGCCGGCCGGAAGTCGAACAGCGCCCTCACCACGTCCTCCAGCTGCCTCGGGTCGACCCGGTGCGTCCCGAACGCGTCGATCGACAGCGACACTGGGTGAGCGGTGCCGATGGCGTAGGCGACCTGGAGCTGGACCCGATCCGCGAGGCCGGCCGCCACGATGCACTTGGCCGCGTAGCGGGCCATGTAGGCGGCGGACCGGTCCACCTTGGTGGGGTCCTTCCCGGAGAAGCAGCCACCGCCATGCGGCGCCATCGAACCGTACGAGTCGACCATGATCTTCCTGCCGGTGAGGCCGGTATCCGCCTTCGGACCTCCGATCTCGAACCGGCCCGTCGGATTCACCAGGATGCGAACCCCTTGCGCGTCCAGATCGACCTCCCGCAGCACCGGCTCGATCACCTCGGAGACCACGTCCGGCCGGAGCAGCGTGTCGATGTCGACTTCCTCACGGTGCTGGGCCGAGATGACCACGGTGTCCACGCGGACCGGGCGCCCGTCGTCGTACTCGATGGTGACCTGGCTCTTGCCGTCGGGGCGCAGGTACGGGAGGACCCCGGCCCGTCGGACGTCGGCCAGCCGCTTGGCCAGCCGGTGCGCCACCGCGATCGGCATGGGCATGAGCTCCTCCGTGTCGCGGCAGGCGTAGCCGATCATCATCCCCTGGTCCCCCGCCCCTGTCTCGTCGAGCGTGTCGCCCGCGCCCTCCCTACGGACCTCGAAGGACTGATCGACGCCGATGGCGATGTCGGCGGACTGGGGCTGGATGGCCACGACGACCCCGCAGGTCTCCCCGTCGATGCCGAACTTCGCGTCCGTGTACCCGATCCCCTTGATGGTGTCGCGCACCACCTTGGGGATCTCCACGTAGGTCTTCGTGGTGATCTCGCCGGCCACGAGCACCACGCCGGTGGTGACGAGCGTCTCGCAGGCAACCCGTCCCTGGGGATCGTCGGACAGCACCGCGTCCAGAACGGCGTCCGAGATCTGGTCGGCCAGCTTGTCGGGGTGCCCTTCGGTGACGGATTCGGAGGTGAACAGGTACTGCCTACCCATGGTCCGGCGGATTATATCGGCTGGCCGAAGCGGTCAGACCGATCCACGGAGGGCGCCCCATCCGTCGTCTCGCACGAAGGCTCGATGACCGGACCACGGCAACGCGACCGACTCAGCACCAGTTCCGAGATCAGCTCGTCGATAACACCGTGGGTGGGGTCATTTCGCCCGTGAGCGTCCCAGGTCTCCGCCAAAAGGCGCGCGGTCCACGACGGGACACCGAGCTCGGCCTCGACATCATCGGGCGTGGAGATCGGATGACCGACCGCCGCGGCGTTCAAACAGGCCTGCCAGTCGTGGGCCAACCAACGGTACCGTGCCCAGACCAACATCCGCTCGAGCGCCTCCGTGGGGTATTCGTTCAGAAGTCGCTGAAGGGTGGGCTCGAGCTCCATGTGGGGGCTCCCCCTGAAACGCCGCCATCGGTCGTTGATGTCCTCGTTCACGAGGCCCTCCTTCCTTCCAGCAGCCGTATGAGCCGATCGCAGATAGCCCGGGCCAGCTCCTGCTTCGTCCACATCCGCAGCGGCTCGTCCGCTCCTTCGCGAGCCAGGATGGCCGCGCGATCGGTCTCGGCCCCGAACCCCGTCCCGGGCCTGCCGACCTCGTTCGCCACGACGAGGTCGAGGTTCTTCTCCGCGAGCTTGCGGCGAGCCTCCTTCTCGTAGTCGCCGGTCTCCGCGGCGAACCCCACCAGCACCTGCCGCTCCTTGCGCTTCCCCAGTGCGGCCAGGATGTCGGTGGTGGGTTCCAGGATGAGTGACCGTGCGACGCCCTCCTTCTTCAGCTTGTGGTCCGCGGCCAGCGCCGGCCGGCAGTCGGCCACGGCCGCCGCCATCACCACGGCGTCGGCCCATCCGTATCGGTCGAACACGGCCTCGGCCATCTGCTCGGCGGTCTCCACGCGGACGAGATCCACGCCGGCCGGCTCCGGGAGTCCGACCGGCCCGGTGACGAGCGCGACGTCCGCTCCCCTCCGCGCGGCCTCCGCGGCGACCGCGAACCCCATCTTGCCGGTGGACCGGTTCCCCAGGAAGCGCACGGGATCGATCGGCTCGTGGGTCGGGCCCGCGGTCACCAGGACGCGGCGCCCGACGAGGTCGCGGCGGCCGGTCAGCACCGCCGCCACCGCCCGCGCGATGTCCTCCGCCTCGGCCATCCTGCCGGGTCCCTCGTCCCCGGCGGCGAGGGCGCCCTCGACGGGTCCCACCAGGACCGCGCCACGCGATCGCAGCGTCTCCACGTGCTCCTGGGTGGAAGGATGCGTCCACATGC
>VAYG01000037.1:7882-8408 GCA_005885015.1 Actinomycetota bacterium
ATGTGAGGAGGTCGTCGGCCAGTCCCAGCGCCAGCCTGGCCATCACGTTGGCGGTGGCCGGCGCCACCACGGCCGCTTCGGCCTCTCTGGCCAGGCGCACGTGGAGGACGGACTCGGGTTGCTCGAAGACGTCGGAGTGGACCGGGCGGCGGGAGAGGGCGGCGAACGTGTCCGCCCCGACGAAGCGAAGGGCGGCGGGCGTCATGACCACCTGAACCTCCGCCCCGGCGGTGGTCAGCAGCCGAACGAGGTGGGCCGCCTTGTACGCGGCGATCCCGCCCGTGACACCGAGGAGGACTCGCCGCCCGGGAAGGGTCCCGGCGTCCTCACCGGCCACGGAAGACTACTTGTCGTCGGGGGCTTCGAGCCGCTCGAAGGTGACCTTGCCCTCGGCGATCTCCTGCATGGCGATGGCAAGCGGCTTGGAGCCCAGGCTCTCGACCAGCGGCGGGACGAACTCTCCGCGCCCTTCGCCGAGCTGGCCGTAGTAGGAGTTGATCTCCCTGGCTCGCTTCGCAGCCAGGAT
>VAYG01000037.1:8441-9058 GCA_005885015.1 Actinomycetota bacterium
GATCATTCGGGTTGCTCTCTCCTTCTCTCCTCGGAACCCTAGACGCGGGCAGCCCGCGCCGCGGTCATCGATCGGGGGTGCTCTCGATTATAGCTGCGACCTCGGCGGCGGCCCGCTCGACGGTGTCGTTCACCACTACGTGGTCGAACCACGCCCGCTGCTCCATCTCGGAGCCGGCGGCGCCCAGCCGGCGCCGGAGCTCCTTCTCGCTCTCGGTGTGGCGGTCTCGGAGCCGGCGCTCCAGCTCGTCCATCGACGGCGGCGCCAGGAACACCAGGACGGCGCCGGGCATCCGCTCCCGCACCTTCGCCGCCCCCTGCACGTCGATCTCCAGGACGACGTCCCTGCCCTGTTCGAGGGCTCGGAGGACGGGGGCTAGAAGGGTGCCGGACCGGTGGTCGCCGTAGAGGCGGGCCCACTCCAGGAAGGCCCCCTCCTCCACGAGCCGGTCGAACGCCGCGGGTGACACGAACCGGTAGTCGCGGCCGTCGACCTCCCCCGGACGAGGGGATCGGGTGGTGCATGAGACCGAGAGGACGAGGTCGGGCGTCAGCTCCACCAGGCGTCGGACGACCGTTCCCTTGCCGACCCCCGACGGGCCCGAGACGACGAAGAGG
>VAYG01000037.1:9066-19724 GCA_005885015.1 Actinomycetota bacterium
GGTCAGCAGCGCGTCCTTCTGCTTGGCGCCCAACCCCCGGACCCGCCGGCTGGAGGAGATGTCCAGGCGCTCCATGATCTTGCGGGCTCGCACCTTGCCCACCCCGGGGAGGGCTTCCAGGACGGAGGACACCTTCATCTTCCCGACGACGTCGTCGCCCTGCCGGGATAGCACGTCCCGAAGCGACGTCTTCTCCGACTTGAGCTGGGCCTTGAGGTCCGCCCGCCGGCGACGGGCCTCCGCCGCCTTGGCCAGGGCTTCCTTGCGCTGCTCTTCCGTCAGGATGGGTAGGGGCATCATGCCTCCTTCTCGGAAACGCGTCGGTTCGGCTCGACCGCCCGGGACCGGGGCGGATTATAGACACGGCCCTTGAGCACGGGCAATCGGAGCAAGCGGGCCAGACGTCAACCTTTAGATGACGGTTCAGGTTGGCCCGGTGAAGCTCTCCAGTGGGGCGGCGGACACGTGGCGCGATCCCGGAGACAGGATCGGCTCGCCCTGGCGGCACCGCGGACACTCCTGGGGCGTCCACGTGGAGGCCTCCAGCTGCAGCAGCGAGCGGAGCGAGAATCCCACCGCCCCGCTCGACCGGTCCACCAGCGCCGCCACGCCGAGCACCTCGGCTCCCGTCCGCGCCGCCAGGTCGTGGACCTCTCGGGCCGAACCTCCCGTGGTCACCACGTCCTCCACCACAAGGGTGCGGTCCCCCGGGATCAGGCGAAAGCCCCGCCGCAGGCGCATCGTCCCCTCCTCCCGCTCGGCGAACACGCTCCGCGCCCCGGCCGCCACGGCCACGGCGAAGCCCAGAGGGATGGCGGCGACCGCCGGAGAGACCACCACGTCCACTCGTGCGTACCAGGAAGCCATCTCTCGGGCCAGGGCCATGGTGACGTCGGGGCGCTCGAGGACGCGGGCCTTCTCCACGTAGCGGTCCGAGTGCCGCCCCGAGGAGAGCAGGAAGTGGCCCTCCTGGAGCGCGCCGAGCCGCTCGAGCAACTCCCGGGCTTCCTCGGGGTTCATCGAACCCCCGCCTCCCGCAACACGGCCTCTGCGGCCGCGGCGGGATCCGCGGACCCCGTGACCGGCCTGCCCACCACGATGTAGTCGGCGCCCCGCTCGAGGGCCTCACCGGGGGTCAGGACGCGCGCCTGGTCGTTGCCCGGCTGCCCGGCCGGCCGGATCCCGGGGACCACCACGATCCGCTGTCCCCCGATCGCCTCCCGCACCGCGGCTACGTCCTCCCCCGAGACCACCACCCCGGCAGCGCCGGCCGTCACGGCCTCGAAGGCGAGCGATGCGGGAGAAGCGAGCCCTTCTCCGGCCAGGCTCGACAGGACGGTCACCGCCACGACGGCCGGGGGATCCATGCCGGCCTCCGCCGCGCCCTCGGCGGACCCTTCGACCGCGGCCCGGACCATGTCAGGCCCGCCCAGGGCGTGAACGGTGAGCAGGCCGGCGCCGAGCCGGCCGGCCGCCCGGGCCGCGCCTCGAACCTGGTGCGGGATGTCGTGCAGCTTCAGGTCCAGGAACACGGGCGCGTGCGACCGGATCCGTCCGACCACTCCCGGGCCCGCCGAGAGGAACAGGGTCAGGCCGACCTTGATGAACGCGACCAGTCCCGACAGCCGCTTGGCCAGGGCCTCGGCGTCGTCGGCGTCCGGCAGGTCAGCCGCGACGATAAGCGGGTTCCGCGACACGATCGGGGAGCCGAGCCTTTCCTCGGATGTCGGCCGGGGAGGACAGTCCTCTCGCGTTCAGGAACCGCCGGATGCCCTCGCCGATGTCGATCATCACGCCGGGGTCGAAGAAGTTCGCCGTCCCGACCTGCACCGCCCACGCCCCGGCCAGCAGGAACTCGACGGCGTCGTTCGGAGACCGGATTCCTCCCATCCCGATGATCGGGACGTCGGGCAGTGCCTGGGCCACCTGGTAGACGCACCGCACCGCCACCGGGCGGATGGCCGGTCCGGACAGGCCGCCCGTCACCGCACCCAACCTCGGGCGGAAGGTCTCGGTGTCGATGGCCATGCCGAGCAGGGTGTTGATCAGCGACAGCCCGTGGGCGCCGGCCCGGACGCACGCCTCGGCCACGGCGACGATGTCGGTGACGTCGGCCGTCAGCTTGGCGAAGATGGGCAGCCTGGTCAGGCGGCTCATGGCCCCGATGACCTCGGCGGCGTCCCCCGGGTGGCAGGCGAACACCTGGTTGCGCCGTTCGACGTTCGGGCAGGAGATGTTGGCCTCGATGGCCACCACTCCCGGCAGGTCGCGGATCCGCAGGGTCACCTGGGAGAACTCCTCCACGCTCCTGCCGGCGATCGACACGACCACCGGGATCCCCGCCGCCCCGATGAACGGCCCCTCCTTCTGGAGGAACCCCTCCACGCCAGGATTCTGGAGGCCGATGGCGTTCAACATCCCCGAGGGGGTCTCGGCCATCCGCGGGACGGGAAGACCCTTGGTCGGGTGCAGCGTCACGCTCTTGGTCACCACTCCGCCGATCCGGTGCAGGTCGACGATGCCAGCCATCTCCCGACCGGAGTTGAAGCACCCCGAGGCGGCCAGGACCGGCGTCGGGAAGGACACGCCGTTCAGGCCGACGGCCAGCGACGCCCCGAGGTCGGGTTCGCCGTTCATCACGGCCGGACCTCCGCGGCTTCGGGCCGATGGATCCGCTCGGGCTCCGGCGCCGAGGACGCCGGCTCGGCCGGCCGCTCTCCCAGCCACCGGTCCCACCAGATCCTGCTCCCGTTGAACACCGGCCCCTCCACGCAGGCCCGCATGTTCCACCACCCCCGGCCGTCCCTGCCCACCACGGGGACGGCGCACGTCCAGCACACCCCCAGCCCGCACGCCATCAGCTCCTCCACCGCGACCTGGCAGGGGATGCCCCGCACGGCGCAACGCTCGGCCACGGCTCGCAGCATGGCGTTGGGCCCGCACGCGTACACGACCTGAGCCCCGGTCCGGGCCAGGGTGGCGTCCAGGACGTCGGTGACCCGTCCCCGCTCCCCCATCGTCCCGTCTTCGGTGGTGATGACCATGGTGTCGGCGAGCCGCTTCCCTTCGATGGGCTTGAACACCCGCTCGTGGTCCCTGGCGCCAAGGATCATCCCCACCAGCTTGTTGCGGGCGCGGAGCTCCTCAGCCAGGAAGAACAGCGGCGCGCCGCCGTAGCCCCCGCCCACCAGCAGGCAGGACCCCAGGTCGGCCGCGTAGCTGAACCCCCGGCCCAGCGGGCCGATCACGTCCAAGACGTCGTGGGTCCTGGCCTCCGCCAGCCACGCCGTCCCCCGGCCGCGCGCGTCGAGGACGATCTCGAGGGTCCCCGCCCAACCACCCCGGCGCGAGGCCTGGTGGATGGAGAAGGGACGCCGGAGGAGGGTCTCCCGGCCCTCCGGCACGGCGATCTGGACGAACTGCCCGGGCTTGGCCCGGTCTGCGATGTCGGGCGCCACCAGCGTGAGCGAGTGGTAGGCGCCCGTCCGGCGATTCGACAGCACCTCGCAGCGGGTTCGGATCATCGGGCCTCCAGGACCGCGGCCGTTCCCAGGGAAACGTCTTCGTCGAGCAGCAGGAGCTGCTGCGGCTGGGGGGCCGGCGGTATCGCGGCATGGTACTCCTGGATCGGCGCCACGACCCCGCCGCTCGCCCGGAGGGCCTCGATGCCCTGCACCGCGGCGAGGATGCCGGGCACGGTCGTGATGCAGGGGACCCCGGCCGCGGCGGCGGCCGTTCGGATGAAGTACCCGTCGGTCCGGGGGCCCCGGCCGAACGGCGTGTTGATCACCAGGTCGATGCCACCAGCCTCGATCAGATCGGGCGCGCTGGTGCCGCCCTCGGAGCGTTTGGGAACCACGCGGGCCGGCACGCCGGCCCGGGCCAGCACCCCGGCGGTCCCCCGGGTGGCCATGATGGTGAACCCCAGCTCGTGGAGCCGCCGAGCGGGCAGAACGACCGCTCGTTTGTCCGGGTTGGACACCGACACGAAGACCGTCCCGCTCCGAGGGAGACCCGCCCCTGTGGCCAGCTGGGCCTTGGCCAGGGCCAGGCCCAGGGTCGGGGCGATCCCCATCACCTCCCCGGTGGATCGCATCTCCGGACCGAGAACCGTGTCGACCCCGGGGAAGCGCCCGAACGGTAGGACGGCGGCCTTGACCGCGACGTGGGGCAGCCGGCGATGGATGCCTTCGCCCCCGGCGAGGAGGCCCTCGCGACGGAGGTCCACCAGCCGTGCCCCGGCCATGATCCGCGCGGCCACCTTCGCCAGGGAGATGCCGGTCGCCTTGCCGACAAATGGAACGGTCCGGGAAGCCCGCGGATTCGCCTGCAGGACATACGGCACGTCGTCGCGCACGGCGAGCTGGACGTTGAGGAGCCCCCGGACCCGAAGGGCCCGAGCGATGCGCTCGACCGTGGACTCGATCCTGTCCAGGAGATCGTCGGAGAGGGTGGCCGCGGGGATGACGCAGGAGGAATCGCCCGAATGGACCCCCGCCTCCTCGATGTGCTCCATGACCGCGCCGATGAAGACCTCCTCGCCGTCGCAGACGGCGTCCACGTCGACCTCGACGGCGCCCTCCAGGAACCGGTCCATGAACACGGGGTGCGCCGGGCTGGCCTCCGCGGCGGATGCCACGAACCGCTCCAGCTCCTCCTCGCCGTAGACGATGTCCATGGCCCGGCCGCCCAGGACGTAGGAGGGGCGCACCAGGAGCGGGTAGCCCACCCGGGCGGCCACGTCCCTGGCCGCCTCGCTGGAGGCGGCGGCCCCATGAGCGGGCGAGGGCAGCCCGAGGTCTCGAAGCAGCAGGCCGAACTTGGACCGATCCTCGGCCCGGTCCAGATCCTCAGGAGCCGTGCCCAGCACCGTGACGCCGGATCGGGCCAGCTCGCCGGCGAGGGCCAGGGGCGTCTGGCCCCCCAGCTGCACGATGACGCCCACGGGCCGCTCGGCGTCGCACACGGCCAGCACGTCCTCGGCCGAGAGGGGCTCGAAGTAGAGCCGGTCGCTCGTGTCGTAGTCCGTCGACACGGTCTCGGGGTTGGAGTTCACCATCACGGTCTCGAACCCGGCGTCCCGGAGGGCGAAGGCCGCGTGCACGCAGGCGTAGTCGAACTCGATCCCCTGGCCGATCCGGTTCGGTCCGGCCCCCAGGATGACCACCCTGGGGCGGCGCCCCGGCCGGACCTCGCTCTCCTCCTCGTACGTCGAGTAGAAGTACGGCGTCCTGGCGGCGAACTCTCCCCCGCACGTATCCACGGTCTTGAAGACCGGGACGACCCCCCGGTCGCGCCGGGCCTTCCGCACGTCCTCCTCGGAGGCTCCGGTCAGCGCGGCGATCCGCCGGTCCGACAGCCCGGTCCTCTTCGCCTCTGCCAGCTCGTCCCCGGTGATCTCGGCGAGGGGGCGGCCCCGGAGGGCCTGCGCATTCTCCGCGACCAGCCCGATCTGTTCGACGAACCACGGGTCGATCCCGCTCCGTCCGGCGATCTCCTCCACGGAGTGGCCGGCCGCCAGCGCACCCTCGACCTGGTGGAGCCGGCGCTCGGACGGGAGCCGAACGAGGTCGAGGACCTCCTCTGGTGAGGCCGGCATCGACCCCGGCCCCAGGTCGAAGTCGCGCTCCAGCGCGCGGTAAGCCTTGCCGAGCGCCTCGGGGAAGGTCCGCCCGATGGCCATGACCTCTCCGACCGACTTCATCCTGGTGGTGAGAACCGTCTCCGCGGAGGGGAACTTCTCGAAGGCCCATCGCGGCACCTTCACGGCCACGTAGTCGAGGGCCGGCTCGAACGCGGCCAGGGTCTCTCCGGTGATCTCGTTGGGGATCTCGGCGAGCCTGAACCCCACGGCCAGCATCGCGGCGATCTTGGCGATGGGGAACCCGGTCGCCTTCGAGGCCAGCGCGCTGGACCTCGAAACCCTGGGGTTCATCTCGATGAGGACGATGCGCCCATCCCGTGGGTCGACAGCGAACTGCACGTTCGAGCCGCCGGTCTCCACGCCCACGGCGCGGATGCAGGCCAGGGCCTGGTTCCGCATCACCTGGTATTCGCGGTCGGAGAGCGTCTGGGCCGGCGCGACGGTGACCGAGTCCCCTGTGTGCACGCCCATCGGGTCGACGTTCTCGATCGAGCAGACGACCACCGCGTCGTCGGCCCCGTCGCGCATCACCTCGAGCTCGAACTCCTTCCATCCGGCCACCGACTCCTCCACCAGCACCTCGCCGATCGGGCTGGCGGCCAGGCCTTCGGACGCCACCTTCCGCAGCCCCTCCGGGGTAGCGGTCAAGCCGCTCCCGCCTCCTCCCAGCACGAACGACGGGCGGACGATCACCGGATAGCCGACCTCCGCGGCCACGGACAGGGCCTCCGCCGCGGTGTGGGCGAACCCAGAGCGCGGTAGGGGCAACCCGGCCTCCCGCATCGCCTCGCCGAACAGCCGCCGGTCCTCCGCCCGGCGGATGGCCTGGAGGCTCGCCCCGATCAGCCGGACACCGTTTGCCTCGAGCGCTCCCGACTCGGCCAGCGCCACGGACACATTCAGCGCGGTCTGCCCTCCGAGCGTGGGCAAGAGGGCATCGGGCCGCTCCCGCTCGATCACCGAGAGAACGGAGTCCACCGTGAGGGGCTCGATGTAGGTGGCGTCCGCGAATTCCGGGTCGGTCATGATCGTGGCCGGGTTCGAGTTCACCAGGACCAGGCCGTACCCGAGCCGGCGCAGGACCTTGCAGGCCTGGGTGCCGGAGTAGTCGAACTCGCAGGCCTGCCCGATCACGATCGGCCCCGACCCGATCACCAGGATCTTCCGGATGTCCGCGCGGGCTGGCATCAGGACATCAGCTCCCGGAATCGCGCGAAGAGGTGGCGAGCGTCGTGGGGGCCGGGGGCCGCCTCCGGATGGTATTGAACCGAGAGGGCCGGCACGTCGAGACAACGCAACCCTTCCAGGGTCCGGTCGTTCAGGTTCCAGTGGGTCAACGCCACGCGTCCTCTGGCGGTGTCGACCACAGGCGGCCCGGCGCTTCCGTCTGTGCCGTCCCACGTGGCGGCTGCGGATACGCCCCATGCCGACGGATCGACGGCGAAGCCGTGGTTGTGGCTGGTGATCTCGACCCGGCCCGTCTCCAGGTCCCGGACCGGTTGGTTCACGCCTCGATGGCCGAACTTCAGCTTGAAGGTGCGCCCCCCGAGGGCCAGCGCCAGCAATTGGTGACCGAGGCAGATGCCGAAGACGGGCACCCGCCCGATGAATCCCTTGACCGTCTCGATCCCGTACGTCGTGGCCGCCGGGTCTCCGGGGCCATTCGACAGGAAGACCCCATCGAAATCACCGGCCAGCACCGTCGAGGCTTCCGTTCGTGCCGGGAAAATGGTTGTCTCGCAGCCATTTTGAGAGAGAAGCCGGATGATGTTGCGCTTCAGTCCGAAATCGACGGCGGCCACGCGGAAGATCCGACCAGGGGCCGGTGACGCCGGCCCAACCACGTCGCGGGCTTCGTACGGCTCGCCGGTGGACGCCTTCGCCGCGAGGTCCGCCCCCTCCATGCCGGGCGTCTGCCGGACCCGTTCCGACATCGACTCCGGATCGAGGTCGACGGTCGAGATTCCCGAACGCATGGCGCCCTTCTGGCGGATCCTCAGCGTGAGCCGCCGTGTGTCGACGCCCTCGATGGCCGGCACGCCCGCCCGAGCCAGGTAGTCGCCGAGGGTCTCCTCCGCCCGCCAGGACGAGGCACGGGACGACGCGTGCCGCACGACGAAGCCGGCGACGCCGACCCGTCCCGACTCGACGTCCTCGGCGTTGACCCCGTAGTTCCCCTGGTGCGGAGAGGTCATCGTCACGATCTGGCCGATGTAGGAGGGATCCGTCAGCACCTCCTGGTAGCCGCTCATGGCGGTGTTGAACACGGCCTCTCCGAACGCCTCGCCCTCGGCCCCGAAAGACTTCCCCCGGAACGCCGAGCCGTCCTCGAGCACCAGGAGGGCTGGGCGGGGGGACCGGCTCACCTGGTGGGTTGTCCCTCCTTCACGGTGAACCTCCCTCGCAACATGGTGTGGAGGACGCATCCCCGGAGCCGCCGGCCGGTGAAGGCGGAGTTCCGGGCCTGCGATTGGAAGGGCCGGTCCCCTACGGTCCACTCCGTGGACGGGTCGAAGACGACGAGGTTGGCGGGGCGACCCGGCGCGACCGGTCCTCCCTGGTCATCCAGGCCGAGGATCCGGGCCGGACCGAGCGACAGGCGCTCGATCGCCGCTGGCAGCTCGATCAGTCCCGGACCGACCAGCTCGGTGAGCACCACCGCCAGGGCCGTTTCGAGCCCGATCGTCCCCGGTGGCGACTGGTCGAACTCCTGCTCCTTCTCCTCGGGAGCGTGCGGGGCGTGGTCCGTGGCGACGGCGTCCAGCGTCCCATCCGCCAACGCGGCCCGCAGAGCATCCCGGTCCTCCGAGGTGCGCAGCGGCGGGTTCACCCGGAGGCTCGTGTCGTAGCCGATGAGGTCCCCGTCGGTCAGGGCCAGGTGGTGGGGCGTGACGTCGGCGCTGACCCTGATCCCCCGCTCCCGCCCATCCCGGAGCAACCGGACCGAGTCCGCCGCCGAGACGTGGGTCACGTGGAGGCGTCCGGCGGTGAGCCTGGCCAGAGCCAGGTCCCTGGCAACGACGATGGATTCGGCCTCGCCGGGAGCGCCGGTCAGCCCGAGGAGCGAGGAGTAGTACCCCTCGTGCATCTGCCAGCCTTCGGAGAGGCTCGCATCCTGGGCGTGCTGGGCGATGACCACCTCGAAGGCCTTCGCGTACTCCAGGGCGAGCCGCATGACCCGGGAGGACTGCACGCAATTGTGGTCGTCGGTGAACAGACGGACGCCGTGCTCGGCCATCTCCGCGATGTCCGTCAGGGTCTCGCCCTGGAGGCCGCGGGTGATCGCTCCCGCCGGATGCACGTCGCACAGCCCGGCCTTGTCGGCGAGGTTGCGGACCTCGATCACCACGGCGGCGTTGTCGGCCACGGGGTCCGTGTTCGGCATGGCGCACACGGCGGTGAATCCGCCCGCGGCCGCGGCCCGGGATCCGGACTCCACGGTCTCCTTGTGCTCGAAACCGGGCTCTCGGAGGTGGGCATGCAGGTCGACCAGCCCGGGCGCCAGGACCAGCCCGTCGCAGTCGATGACTTCGGCCCTGGCCGAGGACAGGCCCGGGCCCACCCCTCCAACCTCCTCGTCCTCCACCAGCACGTCGGTTCGGTCCCGGTGATTCGAGGCCGGGTCGATCAGCCGGGCTCCTCGGAAGAGCACGCGCTCACTCACCGGGCGCGCCCTCCGCGTCTGCCGCCAGCACGTGGTTGGCCACCCTCGCTCCTCCGAGCATCAGGTAGAGGAGCGACATTCGGACGGCGATGCCGTTGGTCACCTGGTCGGTGATCACCGAGCGAGGGAGGTCGGCCACGTCCGAAGCGATCTCCACCCCGCGGTTCATGGGGCCGGGATGCATGATCAGGGCCCCATCGGGAAGCGCATCCACCCGAGCCCGGGACAGCCCCCACAGCCTGGAGTACTCGCGGATGCTCGGGAAGAACTGCTGGCGCTGCCGCTCGCGCTGGACGCGGAGCATGTAGCACACGTCGGCCTTGGGCAGGACGGCGTCGAGGTCGTAGGAGACCTCGGCCCCCCACGCCGGGGCCTCGGGGGGGATCAAGGTGGGCGGGCCAACCAGGGTCACCTGGCCGCCCACCCTGGCCACGCCCAGCGTGAGGGACCGGGCCACCCGGGAGTGGCGCACGTCTCCCACCACGGCCACGCGCAGGCCTTCGAAGGAGGCGAAGTGCTCCCGGATCGTGAACAGGTCGAGGAGGGCCTGGGTCGGGTGTTCGTGCGTGCCGTCGCCGGCGTTCAGCACGCTCGCCGTCACCCACCTGGACAGGGTGAGCGGCGCGCCGGAGGAGGAGTGGCGGATCACGATGGCGTCCGCGCCCATGGCCTGGAGGGTGAGGGCCGTGTCCTTCAGGCTCTCGCCCTTGGCCACCGACGACCCCGCCGTGGCGAAGTTGATGACGTCCGCGGACAGGCGCTTCGCGGCGATCTCGAAGGAGATCCTGGTCCGCGTGGAGTTCTCGTAGAAGAGGTTCACCACGGTGCGCCCGCGGAGGGCCGGCACCTTCTTGATGACCCGGGTCCCCACCTCCCGGAAGCTCTCGGCGGTGTCCAGGATCCGGACGATGGCCTCCCGGTCCAGCTGATCGATGGAAAGCAGGTGCTTGATCATGCCGGCTCGAGCTCCTTCTCCCCTCGCTCCCCCACCACCACGGCGTCCTCCCCGTCGACCTCCTTGAGCCGGACCACCACGTCCTCGTCCCGGCGGGTGGGGACGTTCTTGCCGACGAAGTCGGCCCGGATGGGCAGCTCGCGATGGCCTCGGTCCACGAGCACCGCGAGCTGGATGGCCCTGGGGCGGCCGAAGTCGACCAGCGCATCCATGGCGGCCCGGACGGTCCTGCCGGTGAAGAGGACGTCGTCCACCAGGACCACCGTCGTGCCCGTGATGTCGAGGTCGATGCTGGTTTCGTGGACCTCGGGCGCCTCTCCCCTGAGCCCGATGTCGTCGCGGTAGAACGTGATGTCGAGCGCGCCGACGGGGACCTCCACACCCTCGATCCTGTC
>VAYG01000038.1:0-881 GCA_005885015.1 Actinomycetota bacterium
TGGCGATCGTCGACGAACAGCACCGATTCGGCGTCCATCAGCGGGTGATCCTGAAGGAGAAGGGGGCTCATCCGGACATGCTGATCATGACGGCCACACCGATCCCGCGAACCCTGGCCCTCACCTACTACGGCGACCTGGATGTTTCGTCGCTCGATGAGATGCCGGCGGGGCGGCAGCCGGTATCGACGGCGGTCGCGCGGTCGGCAGCGGAACGGACGGCGGCCTATCGGATCCTCCGGCAACATGTCGACGAAGGCCGGCAGGCATTCGTCGTGTGCGCCGCCATCGACGAGAACAATCGAGTCGAGGTGCGGGCGGCCGAACAGGAGGCCGAGCGACTACAGCGAGATGTCTTCCCCGATCTCCGGATCGCGCTGCTGCACGGTCGGATGCGGCCGGCGGTGAAGGACGGAGTGATGGAAGCCTTCCGGGCGGGCCAGGCCGACGTGCTGATCTCGACGACGGTGGTCGAGGTCGGGGTCGACGTGCCGAACGCCACGGTCATGCTGGTGGAGAACGCGGAGCGGTTCGGCCTCTCACAGCTCCACCAGCTGCGGGGGCGGATCGGGCGCGGAGCACACGCGTCGGTGTGCATCCTGTTCGACGAGAGCCCGCCGGACAACCAGGAGGCCAAGGCGCGCCTGGCGGCCATGGAGCGCACGACTGACGGGTTCGAGCTGGCGGATGAGGACCTCAAGCTGCGGGGCGAGGGCACCCTGTTCGACATCAAGCAGTCGGGATTGCCCGACTTGAAGCTGGCCCGGCTGTCCGAGGACGTTGAGCTGGTGAAGCGGGCCCGGCGTCGCGCCTTCGATCTGATCTCCGGAGATCCGGAGCTGGACGCACAGCCGGATCTGCTGGCGCTCCTTCGTCGGGCC
>VAYG01000038.1:997-11921 GCA_005885015.1 Actinomycetota bacterium
CTCTTTGCCGGAACTGGGGCGGTGGGGATCGAGGCCCTCTCGAGGGGAGCGAGGCGAGCGCTCTTCGTCGACTCCGCTCCAGGGGCTGCCAAGGCCATCCGGGAGAACCTTCGCCGGGCAAAGCTGGAGTCGAGGGGGACGGTCCGACGGGTGGACGCCCTGGCCGCCGTTCGTCAGAAACCAGGACAGTTCGGTCTGGTGCTCGTGGACCCTCCCTACCGCCTGCCGGGGGCCGCCCTGGAGGGGTTGCTTCGCGAAATCGCTGGTCAGAGCGTTGTGACGCCGGGCGGCCTGATCGTCCTGTCCAGGGAGACCAAGAGTCACATACCTGTAATTCCGCTAAACTGGCGCCCCGAGCGAAGGCTTTCCTACGGCGACGCGATCATCCTTGTCTTCCAGGCCCAGTGACCATCCCGGGGGGCTCAGCGAGTGGGGCTAGCGGCGTTGTGTCCGGGAACGTTCGACCCGGTAACGAACGGGCATGTCGACATCATCCGCCGGGCCAATGGCTGTTTCGACCGGGTGGTGGTCGCGGTCCTGGAGAACCCGGTGAAGGCGCCCCTCTTCAGCGTCGACGAGCGGGTCGCGATGCTGAAGGAGGCCGTGGCTGACCTCGAGCACGCCGAGGTGGACTCGTTCTCGGGCCTGCTCGTGGACTATGCGGCCCGACGCGAGATCCGCATCGTCGTGAAAGGCCTTCGCGCGGTATCGGACTTCGACTACGAGTTGCAGATGGCACAGATGAACAACAAGATGTCGGGCCTCGAGACGTTCTTCGTCCCGACGAGCCCGCAGTGGTCGTACCTTTCCTCCTCCTTGATCAAGGACGTGGTGCGTTTCGGCGCGGACGTCTCCGGCCTCGTGCCGTCGTTCGTCCAGGACCGGCTGGAGGAGAAGCTCGGCCCGGGGAGGGAGTGAGCGCTCGCATGGACATCAGCGCCCGGCTCCAGCAGATCGAAGAGCTCGTCCAAGAGGCGAAGTCCATGCCGCTGTCCTCGAGCGTGCTCGTCAACCGCGACGAGATCCTCGAGCTGATCGAAGCGGCTCGAAACGAGCTGCCCGAAGAGATCAAGCAGGCTCGTTGGGTGGTCAAGGATCGCGAAGAGCTCCTGGCCAAGGCGCGCAAAGACGGCGAGGCGACGGTCGGACTGGCCCGCCAGGAGCGCGCCCGGCTCCTTTCCCAGGAAGAGGTGGTTCGGGCGGCGCAAGCGGAGGCCGAATCGATCCTGAGCGCGGGGGAGGAACGGGCTCGCCAGCTGCGGCTCGAGGCCGAGGACTACGTCGACGCGAAGCTCGCCCAGTTCGAGATCGTGCTGGAGAAGACCCAGCGCGAACTGGAGCGGTCGATCGGACAGGTCCGGAGGGGCCGGGAGAAGCTGCGCGGCCTGACGCCGGCCCAGGAGGAGTTCGGGCCAGCCGACCAAGATGAGGGGAGCCTGCTGTTCGACGGCGAGGATGAGTCCCGATGACGGTCCCGATCGACGTCCGCGACCTCCTCGGGCATCCCGGTGCGTCCCGGACCGTACACGTTGGCGAGCCGGTGGCCGGGCTGGCCACGCAGGTGGCGAGCGTGCCGGAGGATCGCCCCGTCGCCGGCGATCTCCTGTTCGAGAGCGTGATCGAAGGGCTGTTGGTCAGCGGATCGCTCGAAGGGACCATGGCGCTCGTGTGCGCGAGGTGCCTGAAGCCGATCGAATCGGCCTTCCGCATCGACGTCCAGGAGCTGTTCGCGCCGGGTGCGACCCCGACCGACGACGAATATCCGGTGACGGACGGGTCGGTCGACCTCGAGCCCATGATCCGTGACGCCGTGGTCCTGGCCATGCCGTTCGCGCCGCTCTGCCGGCCCGATTGCCAGGGCCTGTGCGAGCGGTGCGGGGGAGACCGCAACCTCGGGGAGTGCGCCTGTCCTCCGGAGACCGACAGCCGCTGGTCGGCTCTGCTGGAGCTGAACTTCTCCGATGACGTGATGGGAATGGCGCGCGAGCGCCGAGGCGAGGGACGCGGGTAGCGCCCGCAGCAGATAGGAGATACCACGATGCCGACGCCGAAGAGGAAGACAACGAAGTCGAAGAGCCGGATGCGCGCCGCTCACTGGACGGCCACGCCGCCCACGTACGCGGAGTGCCCCCAGTGCCACCAGCCGAAGCTGCCGCATCGCGTGTGCGGGAACTGCGGGTACTACGCGGGCCGCCAGGCCATCGACGTCGAGTAGGTCTCGACCGGAGGAGACGTTCGTGCCACGAGAGCTCATCCCGCTGGAGCGGGCTCTCGGCGTGCGGTTCCACGACCCTCAGCTCGGGGAAGCCTCGCTCACGCACCGATCGTTCGCGTTCGAGCAGGGCGCGCTCATCACCAACGAGCGACTCGAGTTCCTGGGGGACGCCGTGCTCGGACTTGTGGTGACCGACCTGGCGTTCCGTGCGTTGCCCGATCGGTCGGAGGGCGAGCTGGCCAAGCTCCGGGCGGCGATGGTGAACATGACCATGCTGGCCGAGGTGGCTCGCGAGCTCGGCGTCGGCGAAGCACTCCTGCTGGGGAGGGGCGAAGAGCTTTCCGGCGGGCGGGACAAGACCAGCATCCTGGCGGACGCCATGGAGGCCGTGTTCGGCGCGGTGTATCTGGACCAGGGCATCGAGGTCGCACAGAGGCTGATCGAGCGGCTGTTCTGGCCTCGGATGGAGGCGTACGTGCGCGGCGAGGGCGACCGCGACTACAAGACGTCGCTGCAGGAGTTGGCGGCACAGGACCTGGGACGGCTGCCCGAGTACCGGGTCGAGGAGCGAGGTCCCGACCACGAGAAGGAGTTCACGGCCACCGTCTACCTGGCCGGCCGGGAGTTCGGCCGCGGGACCGGACGCTCGAAGAAGGAGGCCGAACAGCGAGCGGCGCGGGAGGCCCACGCCAGGCTGACCGAGGGCGGCGAGGACCTGACCGGGCGGCGGGCCGAGATGGCCAAGGAAGGATGATCGGTGGAACTGCCTGAAGTGGAAGTGGTTCGCCGGGACCTGGAGAAGGAAGTGGTAGGCCGGCGCATCCGCGGAGTGGACGTGAGGCCGCAGCGCAACGCCATGCGGATCATTCGCCGTCACGCCCGGCGGAAGGAGTTCGCCGATCAACTCGCCGGCCGCAAGATCACCAAGGTCGACCGGAAGGGGAAGTATCTCCTGCTCGCCCTGGACGACGGCGACGTGCTGGTCGTCCACTTCGGGATGACGGGACAGTTCCTGCGGGGGACCAAGCGGCAGAGCCTGCCCGCACACACGCACGTCGTCATCGAGTTCCAGCAGGGCGGGGACCTGCGCTTCGCCGATCCCCGGACGTTCGGCGAGATGTTCGTGTCTCCGGCCGATCAGCTGGGCAAGGTCAAGGAGCTCGACCACATCGCCATCGACCCGCTCGAGGACACGTTCACGTGGCAGGAGTTCTCCGGGGAGCTGTCCCGCCGGGCGGCCAAGCTGAAGCCCCTGCTCATGGACCAGAAGTTCGTGTCCGGGCTCGGCAACATCTACTCGGACGAAGTGCTGTTCGCGGCCGGCCTGCGTTTCGACCGGATGAGCGACTCGCTGTCCTCGCAGGAAGTCCGCCGGCTGTATCGGGCCATGCGAGAGGTGCTCCAGGACGCGGTTCGCTTCCGGGGGACCACACTCGGGGACGAGGCGTACGTCGATGTATTCGGCAAGCCCGGCGAGTTCCAGGCCGAGCTCAAGGTATACGGGCGACGGGGCCAGGCCTGCCGGCGATGCCGGACGCCGATCGACACCGTGAAGCTCTCGGGGCGGACCAGCTACTTCTGTCCCCAGTGCCAGAGCTAGGGCCCGGCTCCCTTCCGGGCCAGGTCAACGGCCTGCTCCACGCTCATGGCCCGCCCCTCCTCCCAGGCTCGCCCCGCCGACTCCTCGGAAACATGGACGCGAGCCTCGGCCACAGGGTCTCCCTCGAGGATGCCGGCGAAGCCGCCGGGAGGCCCTCCCACCCGCTGGCGGACGGAGTCTGAGGCGCCGGCCAGGCGGATGGCGTCCTCGTGGCGGCCCTCCCACGTGGCCAGGAAGGCCAGGTCCGTCAAGGTGATGCCGATCCCGGTCGTGTTGTCGACCTCCCGGAACAGGTCGAGGGCCTCGAGGGCCGTGGACCGGGCCTCGTCGCGTCGCCCCAGGCGGCCATAGGCGAAGGCCAGCCACACCAGATCGAACGCGAGGTGGAGGCGGTCCCGCAGCCGCCGCCAGATCGACGTGACCTCCTCGAGGCTCGCCACGACCGCGACCCAGTCGCGGGCCTCGGCCTTCCGTATCACCAGCATCGTCAGCACCTGGGCGACCCCGCGTTCGTCTCCGGCTCGCCGGAAGAGGTCGATGCTCTCGTCGAGGAGTCGCCCCGCGGCCTCGATGTCCTCTCCGGCCACCACGAAGGCCCGGTTGTACAGGGCCTCCGCGGTGCGGGCAGGGTCGCCGAGCTGCCGCTCGATGACGACGGCTTCCTGGTAGAAGGCGCCGGCCGCGTCGCGATCGCGTTGCCACCACGCGATCCCGCCGGCCCCGATCAGTGCCTTGGCCCGTGCCGCGGTGGGTCCTTGTCCCGACGGCATGGCCAGGATTTCCCGGAACCAGACCTCGCCCTCCGCCAGGTGGCCGCGCTGCTGCCAGAACCGCCACAGCGCCCCGGCGGCCTCCTGGGCCCGATCGGCTGTGCCCGCCTCGATGGCCCACCGGAGGGCGGCACGCACGTTGTCGTGTTCGCGGTCGCATCGGTCGAGCCACTCGCCCTGGTCGTCCGCGGTGAGGTGCGGCTCGGCCTCGACCGCCAGGTCGAGGAAGTGCTCCGCGTGGCGACGGCGCATCTCGTCCCGTTCGCCGCCGGCCAGCAATCGTTCCTGCCCGAACTCTCGGATCGTCTCCAGCATGGCGAACCGGACCGTCCCGCCGGCGGGTTCCACCCTGCGGACCAGCGACTTGTCCACCAGGGACGTGAGCCCGTCGAGGGCGTCCAGCCCGACCGCCTCGGGGTCGCACACGGCCTCTGCCGACACCAGCGTCCAGCCACCGGAGAACACCGACAGCCGGGCGAACAAGCGCCGCTCCGGATCGTCCAGGAGATCGTGGCTCCAGGCGATGGCATCGCGGAGGGTCCGCTGGCGTTGGGGCAGGGTCCGCGCCCCCGAGGAGAGGAGGGAGAGGCGGTCGCGCAGGCGGGGCAGCATCTCCTCGGGGGTGAGCACCTTCGTCCTGGTGGCCGCCAGCTCGATGGCCAGTGGCAGCCCGTCGAGCCGGGCGGTGATCTCGGCCACGGCCGGGGCGTTCCGTTCGGTGACCCGGAACGCCGGCTGCACCGCGACGGCGCGTTCGGTGAACAGCTGGACCGCCTCGAACCGTCGCAGGGTGAGGACGTCCGGAAGGCGGGCGGGATCCGGCGGCTTCAACGGCGGCACCTCGTACTCGTGCTCGCCGCGCAGCGACAGCACGACGCGGGACGTGATCAGGACCTTCAGCTTCGGGGCCGCGGTGAGCAGGTCCTCGATCATCGGGGCCGCGTCGGCCACCTGCTCGAAGTTGTCCACGACCAGAAGGATCTCCTTGTCACGGAGGTGGTTCTTCACGGCGTCGAGGATCGGCCGGCCGGCTTCCTCCGGAACCCCCAGGGCCCGGGCCGTGGCCGATGGAACGAGAGCCGGGTCCGTCAGGGCCGAGAGGTCGACGAAGAACGCGCCGTCCCGGTACTCCGTGAGGACATCCGCGGCCACACGAAGGGCCAGCCTGGACTTGCCAGTCCCTCCCGTGCCGGTCAGGGTGAGCAGCCTGGCCAGGCGGAGCAGGCGCCGGACATCGGCGATCTCGTCCTCGCGGCCCACGAAGGAAGTGAGCTGCGCGGGCAGGTTGTTCGGCCTGGCATCGAGCGTCCGGGGCGGGGGGAAGTCGGCCGGAACGCCCTCGATCACGAGGTCATACAGCCGCTCGGGCCGGGCGATGTCCTTGAGGCGATGGTCGCCGAGGTCTCGAAGGGTCACCTCGTCGGGCAGGGCCCGCTCGATCAGCCCCCGGGTGGCATCGGAGAGGATGATCTGTCCCCCGTGCGCGGCCTCCGAGATCCGCGCGGCCCGGTTCACGTCGATGCCGACGTAGTCGTCCCCTCCCCGGGCCCCTTCGCCGGTATGCAGACCCATCCGGACGCGGAGCGGGGGTCCGGGCGACCAGTCGTGCGCGGCCAGCCCCTTCTGGGCCGCCACCGCCGCTTCGAGCGCCTTGATCGGACTGCGGAAGGCCACGAAGAAGGAGTCCCCTTTGGTGTTCACCTCGACGCCGTCGCTCGCGGCGATGGCGCGCCGGAGGATGGCGGCGTGATCGTCCCGAGCGTGCACGTACCGGTCACCCAGCTCCTGGAGCAGCCGCGTGGAACCCTCGATGTCGGTGAACAGGAAGGTGACGGTGCCGGTGGGGAGGTCTGCCATTGGCGCTCAGCAATGTAGCGAATCCGCCGCCAGGTTCGGGGCGCGACCGATCATCTACGCTGCGCATCCAAGGGACGACGCGACCGATGGGAGGCCGATGTGTTGCTCCAGGACAAGAACGCCGTGGTCTATGGGGCCGGAGGCGCGGTTGGGGGCGCGGTGGCCCGGGCCTTCGCCAAGGAGGGGGCCAGGGTCTTCCTCGCCGGGAGAACGCTCGAGTCGTTGGAAGCGGTGGCAGCGGAGATCGCGGCGGCCGGAGGGCGGGCCGACGTCGCGCGGGTCGACGCGGTGGACGAGGCAGCGGTCGACGGGCACGTCGACGCCGTGGTCGAAGAGGCCAAGGGCATCGACGTCTCCTTCAATGCCATCGGACACGACGACGTCCACGGGCCCATGCTGCTCGACATGCCGTACGAGGACTTCGTCCTGCCGGTCATGACCGCGATGCGGGCCCAGTTCCTGACCGCGCGGGCGGCCGCGAGGCACATGGTCGGACGAGGCTCGGGGGTGATCATGGCCATCACGGCAACGACCGCCCGCATGGCCATCCCGGGCATCGGCGGCACCGGCGTGACCTTCGACGCCATCGAGAGCCTCTGTCGGCAGTGGGCGTGTGAATTGGGTCCCAAGGGGGTCCGGGTGGTGTGGCTGCAAACGACCGGCCTTCCGGAGGGCCTGCACGCGGATGTCTTCCCCGACTACGGCACGGGACATCCCATGACGCGTGACGAGCTCGTCGCGTGGATGCGGGCGAAGACCCTGCTGAAGAGGCTGACGTCGCTGGAGGACGTGGGAAACGCGGCCGCGTTCATGGCCTCGGACCGGGCCGGCGCGATGACGGCGGTCGGGGCGAACCTCACGGGCGGCTCGGTCCCCTCACGGTGAAGCGGATCCACCTCCTCGTCTCCGGTCAGGTCCAGGGCGTCTTCTTCCGGGCCGAGGCCGCCCGACGGGCCAGGTCGCTCGGGCTGGGAGGGTTCGTCAGGAACACGCCGGACGGACAGGTGGAGGCTGCCTTCGAGGGCGATCCGAATGCCGTCGACGCCATGGTCGAGTGGTGCCGCTCCGGTCCACCGCTGGCCGAGGTGGGCGACGTCCAGATCTCGGAGGAGAAACCGACAGGAGAGACCGCCTTCCGGATCCGTCACTGACGGGCAGAATCACAGGGCTGAAATTTCTTCGCCCGCTTCCAGGACTCGCCGCGAACCCGTTGCTAGCATCGAGCAGCCCATGTTTCTCCGCTCACTGACCCTGCGCGGCTTCAAGTCCTTCGCCGACAAGACTGTCGTGGAGTTTGCTCCAGGCATCAGCGTGATCGTCGGCCCCAATGGATCCGGCAAGTCGAACGTCGCCGACGCCATCGCGTGGGTGCTCGGAGAGCAGGGCCCGCGAGCTCTCCGAGGCGGCCAGATGACAGACGTGATCTTCGCCGGCGGCCCGAGCCGTCCCCGCCTCGGGATGGCGGAGGTCCGGATGGTGATCGACAACGCGATCGGATTGATCCCCGTCCCCGCCTCGGAGATCGAGATCAGCCGCGTGGTGTACCGGTCGGGGGAAAGTGAATACCGCCTGGGCGGCCGCCCGTGCCGCTTGCTGGACATCCAGGAGCTCTTGTCGGACACGGGAGTCGGGCGGTCGCTGCACACGATCATCGGGCAGGGCCAGCTGGACGCCATCCTCGGCGCGCGCCCGGACGAGCGCCGCCAGTTCGTCGAGGAGGCGGCGGGCATCGCGAAGCACCGCCGGCGGCGGGAGCGGGCCGAGCGGAAGTTGGCCGGGCTGGAGCAGGACCTCCTCCGGCTCCAGGATGTGGTCGCCGAGCTGCGACGGCAGCTGAGGCCGCTCAAACAGCAGGCCGAGCTGGCCCAGCGGCACGAGGACCTCACCGCGGAAGCGGCCGCCATCACCCGCAAGCTCGCCGCGGCGAGGCTCCACGAGCTCTATGCGGAGCGTGATCGATCGCGGCCGGCGTGGGAGCGGGCGAAGGCTCGAGACGACGAGATCCAGGCTCGCCTGGGCGCGCTCGACGCCGAGATCGAACGCCTGGAGGAGGAGCGGCAGAGGAAAGAGGAGGAAGGGCGGGCCCAGGACGAACGCCACGGTGCCGCGGTGGCTGCCAAGTCGGCCACCGAGGAGCGGCTGCGGGCCGCCATCCGCGCCGAGGCCGAGGCCCGCGAACAGATGACCTCGGCGGCAAACCGGTCGGGGCGACTCTTCGCCCTCGAGGAAGAGGTCGGCCGGACCGAATCAGCGCTGTCGAACGTGCTCGCCGGGCTGCAGGAGCGCGAGGGCCAGCTGGCTCACGCGGAACAGGAGTTCCAGCGGGCCCGGTCCGCCAGGCTGGACGCCGAGGATGAACGGCGCCGGCTGGGCGAGGAGTCGGCTGCGATCAAGGCGGAGACCGAAGCCCTCCGCCGGGCGGTGGCAGCCCATGACGCGGAACGGGAGCGGCTGGAGGCGACGCTGGCCGAGCTCCGGGATCGCGGAGCTGCGACGGCGGACCGGGCGGCCGGGCTGCAATCGGAGATCGAGCAGCTGGATGGGCGGGTCACCCCCGTGGCGGCGGAGAAGGAGCGCGTCGACCGACACCGCTCGGAGGTCGCGGGCGAGCTCGCGGATCTCGAGGCCGAGGAGAAGGGACTGCTGGCCAGGCGAGAGGTCGCGGTGGCCCGGAGCGCCGAGCTGGCCGAGTCGCCCGGCGCCGCCTTCCTGCGCCGCCGAGGAGGCGGCCTGGGCCTCCTCCGAGACCTGGTCCAGGTCGCGGACGACCTGCGGCCGGCCCTGCGTGCTGCCCTCGGCCCGTTCGCGGACGCCGTGGTCTACGCGGACAGGGGCCGGGCCATGGCCGACGCGCTGGCCGAACCGTCTGGAGGGATCACCCTGGCGGTGGAGGAAGGGCAGGAGCACACCCAGCCGTCCTTGTCCTGGGAGCGCAGCCTGCTCCAGGTCGTCCGGCCCGACCCACGGGTTCGCCGCCTGGTCGGCGCGCTGGTCGGGGACGTCTACTTGGTGAGCAATCCCGCGGAAGCGGAGGCGAAGAACCGCGTCCATCCCTCCCTCCGGTTCGTGACGCCCGAGGGCACGCTGATCGGTCCTGGTTTCGTCCGGACCGCTCCCGGCCACGACGCCCGGCTGGAGGAGGCTCGGCGGGTCATCGCGGCCATCGATCGGGAGTTCGCCCGACTCCGGAGCGCCATACGAGACGGCCGTCAGCGCCTGGCGGAGCTCACTCGGCGGTCCGACGCGCTGGCCGGGGAGCTCGAGGGTGCCGACGGCCGGATCACGGTCGCGGCGGAGCAGCTCGCCGCGACCAAGGGGGAGGCGGCGATGCTCGAGCGGGAGGCCGACCTGATCGACGACCGCCTGGCCGCCGCGACGACGTCCAGGGCGGTGGCCCTGGCGCATCTGGAGTCGATCCCGGACCGCCCCCGAGACCTTCCGCCGTTGCCGCCGGTTCCCGAGCCGCCCATCCACTTGCGGGTCGAGGCCGAGTCGCTCCGACGGGAGAGCGCCCGGCTCCGGGCAGGAGTGGACCGGGCCCGGCGCGAGCTGGGGGATTTGGCGGCCGACGATCCGGTCCAGCTGCGCGCCGCGCTGCGCGGCGCCGAGACAAGCCGGGGGGACGCGGAAGAGGCTCTGGCGGCATCCGAGTCCGAGCTGAACGAGGCCGCGGCTGCCCGGCGGGCCTCCGGCGAAGCGGCGCGGCAGGCCCAGGAGGCGCACGCCAAGGCGATGCGGGCCTGGCGAGAGCAGGCCGGAGAGGCCGAGCGGGTCCGGCGCGACCACGAGGACGATGACCGGGCTCGCTTCGACTTGGAGCGCCGGGTGGCAGAGGCCGAACGCGTGGTGAGGGAAGGACACGGGGTGGAGCCGCCGGTCGCGGTGGGTGAGCTGGGCACCGAGGACACGGTCGAGGACCTCGCTCGGCGCTCAGACCTGGTGGCGCGGAGGCTCGGCCTCATCGGTCGGGTGAACCTACTGGCGGGCGGGGAGCTCGAGTCGGTGCAGGAGCGCCACGACTTCATCAGCCGCGAGCTCGAGGACGTGCGGTCCGCCCGCCGCGACCTCGAGCGGCTCATCCAGGACATCGACGGGAAGGTGGCCGAGCTGTTCCAGGCGGCGTTCTCCGATGTAGCCCGCGAGTTCGCCGGGCTGTTCGAGGCCATGTTCCCGGGTGGAGAGGGGAGGCTCACGCTGACCGATCCCTCGGACCCGCTCGGGACCGGGATCGAGGTGGAGGCTCGGCCGAGCCGCGGCCGGGTGAAACGTCTGTCGCTCCTGTCGGGTGGGGAGCGCTCACTGGCAGCCCTGGCCTTCCTGTTCGCCATCTTCAGGGCGCGGCCGAGCCCCTTCTATCTGATGGACGAGGTCGAGGCCGCGCTGGACGACGTGAACCTCCATCGGTTCCTCGAAGTGGTCAAGGCGCTGGCTCGCGACTCCCAGATCATGCTGGTCACCCACCAGAAGCGGACGATGGAGGTC
>VAYG01000172.1:0-3499 GCA_005885015.1 Actinomycetota bacterium
GGGGAGCACCCTGATCAGGACGAGGACCGCCAGGGCCGCCACGCCTACGGCGAACGCGATGGTCGCCGCCTGGCCCCACGGGAACCGTGGCGGCGGTTCACCTCGGGGCTCGCGGGTGAGGATGTGGGGCCACAGGTCGGGGGCGGCCATCCGGTCGGCTTCGCGTAGCCGCGTTCGCAGGTCGGTCATTCGGATTCCTCCAGGAGGGTTCGAAGCCGCCGGCGGGCCCTGGTCAGGTGCACGCCCACCGCGGCGGCCGTGGAGTCGAGGATCGCGGCCGTCTCCTTCAGAGAGCAGTCCGCGTAATACCGGAGCACGATGGCGCCCCGCTGCTTGGGAGGAAGCTTCCGGAGCGCCTCGGTGACCTCGGCCATCTCCGCCGTCGGCTCGTACGAGCCCGACTGGGGAAGCGGGACGACGCGGCGGCGCTCCTTCAACAGTCCGGCGGCGACCCGGAAGGCGACCGCCCAGACCCATCGGTCAACGGAGCGGATCGCCTCGCCGCGCCGCAGGGCCTGGGCGAAAGCTTCGGCCACGGCGTCGCCGGCGATCTCTCTGTCGCCGCTGTAGAGGAAGACGGCCCGCCACAGGCGATCTCCCTGCTCCCGATAGAGACGCTCGAGGTCGCCTCGGATGCCCACGGACATCTGCGTGCTCACGCTACCCGGTAAGGACCCGATCTCGGGCCGGACTTTAACCGGGCGCCGACGGGACCCGGCCGTCCTGGTCGTCATCCCCCGGGCGTATACTCGGCGACGGTGACCGTGCTAGGTGGGGAGCTAGCGGTGCCCTGTACCCGCAACCCGCTCTAGCGGGGCTGAATCCCCGCCCGCGGCCCGGATGGCCCGGGACCGCTCCAGGCGCGGGGCGTTGAAGGCCGGGTCCCGCGCGACGCCAACCTGCGAACCCCGTCAGGACCGGAAGGTAGCAGCGGTAAGCGGGCGCTGGCGGGTGCCGCGGGGTCGCCTGGCCGGAGCCACCGGCCTGTCGAGCGACCGAGTCGTCCGCCGTCAACGGCGGGTGCACGGTCACCTCATCGTCCGTCTCGAATGATGAGGACGGGGAAAGGGGAGCAGTTGGCCGACGAGGTCGCCCTCTACCGGAAGTATCGGCCGCAGTCGCCCGAGGAGGTCATCGGGCAGGAGCACGTGGTCCGGGCGCTGGTGGGGTCCATCCGGGAAGGCAGGCTCTCGCACGCGTTCCTGTTCTGCGGCCCCCGCGGGACCGGGAAGACCTCCACCGCCCGCATCCTGGCCCGGATGGTCAACTGCGAGCGGGGCCCGACCGCCGAGCCGTGCGGCGTCTGCGAGCAGTGCGTGCGGATCGGCGACGGGAGCCACCTCGACGTGGTCGAGATCGACGCGGCCTCCCACGGAGGGGTCGACGACGCCCGGGAGCTCCGCGAACGGGCCCCCACCGCGCCCGCCATGGGACGGGAGAAGGTCTACATCATCGACGAGGCCCAGCGGCTCTCCCGCGAGGCTTTCGACGCGCTCCTGAAGATCTTCGAGGAGCCACCGCCCGGCGTGCGGTTCGTCCTGGCCACCACCGAACCGCACAAGATGCCGCCGACCATCGTGGGACGGTGCCAGCGGTTCGACTTCCGTCGGGTGGCCACCGACGAGCTGGCCGATCACCTCGAGCGGGTGGCCAAGCAGGAAGGGATGGTCCTGGCCCGGCCTGCCGCGGAGACCCTGGCCCGCCAGGCCGAGGGATCGGTCCGGGACGCGCTGTCCTTGCTCGACCAGGGCGCGGTGCTCGGTGGAGGCGAGATCACCGAGCAGACCCTGGTCTCGCTCATCGGTTCTCCTCGCTCGGACGTTCAGTTCGAGCTGGCGGACGCCGTCGCCGTGCACGACGCGCGTTCGGTCTTCGAGGTCGTCCACCGGCTGGTCCAGGAGGGCCACGACTTCCGTCACCTGACCGGACAGGTCCTCTCGCACTTCCGCGACCTGCTGGTGGTGCGGTCGGCTCCCGAGGAGCCCGCCGTGCTGGACGTGGCCGCCGACCGGCACGCCCGGCTGGCGGCCCAGGCCGCGAAGTTCACCACCGCCGAGCTGGCCCGGATCCTGTCGCTCCTGGTCGCGGCGCAAACGGACATGCGGTGGACGACCTCGCCGCGGCTGACCCTGGAGCTCGCCTTGGTCCGGGCCACGGTCCCGGGCGCCGATCCCGACCCGGCCGGCCTGCTGTCACGGCTGGAGCGACTGGAACGACTGGCGGGGGTCGACGAGCGGACGATGGGTGCGGCCGTCCCGCCGCCTCCGGCCACGCCCGACGCGGCCGCGACCGACCAGGCCGCGACCGACCCGGCCGCGACCGACCCGGCCGGGGGCGCTCCGGCGGTGCCCGGACCGGCCGCCGTCGCTCCGGCCGCGGACTCGCCCCAGCCCACACCGGAACCGGCGGCGGAGCCGGTTCCCCATGCTCCGGAGGCAGCCTCGCTCGACCTGCACACGATCCGGCGATCGTGGCAGCAACTGCTGGACCGCCTCCTCGACCAGCGCAAGATGACCCTGCGGGCGCTGCTCGAGTCGGTCACGGCGGTGGCCTACGACGGCGCCACGCTCGAGCTGGCCTTCCCGCCCGGCCGGAGGTTCGCCGTGCAGAAGGTGCAGGCCAAGGAGGAGGAGCTCCAGCAGGTGTTCTTCGAGGTGTTCGGGGTGTCTCCCCGGATCACCTGCGCCGCCCGGGACGAGGTTCCTGGGATCACCCTGATCGAGGAGGACGAGCCGCCGGCCAGCCGGGAGGACGCGGTGGCCCGGCTGCAGGAGGCGCTGTCGGCGGAGATCGAGCCGGAGGTGGGGACGTAGGTGTACGAGGGGCCGATCCAGGACCTCATCGACGAGCTGTCCCGTCTACCGGGGATCGGCCCGAAGTCGGCCCAGCGGCTGGCCTTCTACCTGGTGAAGGCGCCCACCCCCGACGCCCGCCGGCTGGCCGAAGCCATCGTAGCTGCCAAGGAGCGGGTCCGGTTCTGTCGCGAGTGCTTCGGCGTGTCCGAAGGGGATCTGTGCCGCATCTGTCATCTGCGTGGTCGAGGAGTCCAAGGACCAGGCTTCGATCGAGAAAGCCGGGGTGGTCAAGGGCCGCTACCACGTTCTCGGGGGTGCCATCTCGCCACTCGAAGGGGTGGGACCGGACGACCTCCGGGTGCAGGAGCTGCTGGACCGGGTGGGAAGGAACGGCGTCCAGGAAGTGATCCTGGCCACCAACCCCAACCTCGAGGGGAACGCCACGGCGATGTATGTGGCCGGACTGCTCAAGCCACTGGGCGTCCGGGTGACCCGGCTGGCCAGCGGCCTGCCCGTGGGCGGGGACCTGGAGTATGCGGACGAGGTCACGCTGGGGCAGGCGCTGGAAGGCCGCCGGGAGATGTGAGGAGTTCCCTGCCCTCGCCCGTCTTCGTCATTCGGGGGTCCACGCGGCCGGTTGATTGAGACCAGAGGACGCCACGGCCCCCAATAGGATGAGGGCGCCCCCCGATATCAGGCCCACC
>VAYG01000172.1:3565-5412 GCA_005885015.1 Actinomycetota bacterium
GCATCTGCACGCCGCCCATGATCCGGCCGCGGATGCGATCCTCGGTCATCTCCTGGGCGGTGGTGAGGGCGACCAGGATGGCCACCGAGAACGACGCTCCGAACACCACCGCGGCGACGAAGGCCAGCCACAGGAACGGGAGCAGGGCCATCACTACGAGCACGCCACCACACAGGGTGACCGCGAGGAGGAACGTCGGGCCCCGTCCTCGGTCCTTGACCAGGAGGCGGACGATGGCCAGGCCGATCCCCATCCCCGCCCCCCACAGTGCGGTGAGCCATCCGAAGGCCACGTCCGAACCTCCCAGCGTCTGGTGGATGTAGGAGATCCCGACGGCGAACAGCACCCCGCCGCCGAACATCGACAGGACCAGGCCGTAGGCGAGCGACCGCAGGCCCGGGCGCGCCCAGATGTAGCGGAACCCCTCGATCACGTCCTCCACGATCTGGCCGTTCCCCCGCCGCCGTTCCTGGGTGAGGCTGAGCCGCGCGATCATCGAGGCCGAGAAGACGAACGTGGCCGCGTCGAAGAAGAACGCGAAGCTGTTCGGGTGGCGCTGGAACAGGTCCACGAAGGGAAGTCCGCTCGGGAGGTGGGCCACGCCGGCTGCCAGGCCGCTGAACAGCGCCGCGGCGACCGGGATGGACCCGTACGACGTCGCCAGGATGAGGCCGTTGGCCTCGGCCAGGGCGGACTGGGGGACCAGCTTGGGGACGCTGGCGTCTCTGGCCGGGAGGAAGAACAGGGAGATCGTCTCGTGGATGAAGGCGATCGCGTACAGCAGGCCGATGTTCACGAACGGCACCACCGCGATCAATCCGGCCCGGGCCAGGTCGCAGGTGACCATGATCGTCCGTCGGTGGAGACGGTCGGCCACGACGCCGCCCACCGGGGCGGCGAAGATCGGGGGAACGAGCCGCAGGACCAGCACGGCGGCGACGGCCGTCTGGTTCCCGTGGGTGAGCAGGAAGGCCGTCGAGATGAAGGCCAGCGTGGCCACCCAGTCGCCCAGCGAGGAGACGCCCTGTCCGATGAGGAGCCGGCGGAACCCCGTGGAGCGGACCGCCGCACGGAATCCGCCGCCGAACGCACCGTTCTGCTCGGTCTTGCTCATGGCCGGAGCGAGTGGGCCCTCCGGTATGTTGTGCGGGCGTGAGCGGACCGACCGGATCCTGGAACGGGAGCGTCTCCGATGGTGGCCATCGTCGCTGACAGCGCCGCCAACCTTCCGGGCGAGTTGGCTCGGGAGCTCGGCATCGAGGTGGTCCCAATGTATCTGAAGTTCGGCGAGCGGGTCTACCGCGACGGTCTCGACCTCACCCCGGGGGACTTCTACGAGCAGCTCGTCCGGGACCCGAGCCCGGCAACGACGTCGGTGCCATCCCCCGGTGACTACCTGGAGGCATACGCCCGCACCGGACAAACGGAGATCGTGTGCGTCACCGTCGCTTCGTCCATGAGCTCCAGCTTCCAGCAGGCGTCGTTCGCGGCGCGAAGCTTCGATGGGAGGATCGAGGTCGTCGATTCCAGATCCGCCTCCATGGCGGAAGGCTTCGTGGCCCTCGAAGCGGCGCGGCTGGCCGCTTCGGGAGGGTCGCTGGAATCCGTGGTCGAGCGAGCCGCCTCTGTCGCGGCCAGGACAGGGCTCCTGGCCACGGTGGCGACGTTCGAGTTCCTGCAAAGGTCCGGGCGCGTGTCGAAGCTGCAGGCGTTCGCCGCAACCAAGCTCGACATCAAACCGGTGTTCGGGTTCAAGGACGGCGAGATCGTTCCGATCGCCAGGACCCGGACCCGGCGCCGGGCACTTGCCGAGATCGAGGCCACCACGCTTCGCCAGGCAGACGGAC
>VAYG01000172.1:5429-5918 GCA_005885015.1 Actinomycetota bacterium
CCGACGTCGTCGAGCGCTTCGTCCTGGAGGTCACACCGGTCATCGGTGCCCACACCGGTCCCGGCCTGGTGGGGACGGCGTTCTATTGCGACTGATACTTCGCCGCCATGAGATACCTCAGGCCGGGCTAGGCTAGGCAGATGACGTGGAACGGGGTCGCGTGGGCCGGGGGCGCCTATCTGGCCGGGACCATCCCCTCGACCTGGATCGTGGCCCGGGCCAAGCGCGCTTCCGGGCTGATCTCCGCGTCCGGACGTTCCGCTGGGGAGACCGATCCCCACATCCTCATGGCCAAGCACCTCGGCGTGGGGTGGACGGCTCTGGCCGCCACGCTCGACGTGCTGAAGGGGCTCGTGTACGTGATGGCCGCCCGGCACTGGGGACACCTGGACCAGGGATGGCTGGCGCTGGCGGGGGTCTGCGTGGTGGTCGGCCACTCGTTCCCCCTCTACGCCCAGCAGATGGCGGGACGCGGGGTGGCCGCGGCCT
>VAYG01000173.1 GCA_005885015.1 Actinomycetota bacterium
CCAGCCCGAGCGCAACGAGGCCCATCACCATCGTGAGCCACGGGTACACCTGTTCAGCCGGGAAAGACCGAGCCAATACGAACAGCACCAGGCCGAGTGACAGCACGGATGCCGTATGCATCAGGGCTACCGAGGCACCCACAGCGACGGCCTGGCCGACCCGTGCTCCCGACCCCACGAGATAGGCGGCCGTGATGGTCTTGCCGTGCCCGGGTCCGAGAGCGTGGACCGCCCCGAACAGGAAGGCGAGCATCAGCGACGCGAGGAGCAACAGGGGCGTGAGGCGCCACCTCACCAGGGCCGCGAACGCGCCCCCGCTGGCGATAGGGACGTTGGACACCGCAGGCCCCCGGGGAGGCGCTGGCACCGCATTGGAAGACTGTCCCGGCCGGAAGGCGAAGTCGGCGCGTGTCACGTCGAGCGGACTGGAGAGGAGGTCCTTCGGATAGGCCAGCAGCTCTCGGCTGACACTCACGACGGGGACCGTGGATCCAGTGACGGTCACGCCAGCTTCGGGCCTGACCGTGATCTCCTTCCATCCGATCCTCCCGGGAAAGTTGCGGTCCCGGTACTGCGCCGATCCGGAGGAGGGCAAGCCCGCCGCAAAGCCGGCTTCGAGGCGGAGCGTGGGAAGGCCGGCCTGGCCGGGGAGGTATCGAAGCGCGGCGCCGACCGGGCGCAGCGCGATCGCTGCCCCGCGGACGGTCAGGGTCAAGCCGCGGAGCAATCGGGCGGCTTCGACGTTCGCGTATTCCTGACGCTCCTCGTCGGTCTCCACGCCGTCGCCGTTGGCGTCGATCTTCGCTCTCTCCTGGAACGTGGGGATCTCCGCCATGTCCAGGACGTAACGGACCTCCACGCGGCCCGGCGAGATCGCGATCCCGCTGTACCGGTTCACCGTGAAGTTTCCGAGGGGGTGAGCGGAGGCGGTCGGGGCCGCGGCGACTCCCACTCCCAGGAGGAGGCATACGGTCGCCGCGATGACCGCGAGGACTCGGCGGGCCGCCCTCATCGAGCCTCCCCCAAAGCTGCCAGGGTGCGGGCCGCCACCTTCGACCAGAGGATGGAGAAGTTCGGGTTGATGGCGAGCGCGCGGGAAAGGTCCCGCCGGGCGGCGCCCGTCGATCGGAGCGCGCTCTCGATCATGCCCCGGTGGAAGAAGAAGAGGGCGTTCCGCGTCCCGAGCCGAAGCGCCTCGTTCGCGTAGGTGAGAGCGTCCTCGAATCGGGCATTCGCGTAGAGCTGCCAGGCGAGCGCGTCGGCCACCTGGATGCTCTGCCGGCGACCCCACTCGGCCTGGGCGGCGGCCAGCCCGGCGGCGAGGCGCGAAACAGCTCCTCTTCCGCGTGGACAAGGGCATACTGGCGCGAGGCCTCGATGGATCGGCCGGCGACGGCGAGCGCGTCCGCAAGTGCGATGACGTACTCAGGCGCGGGGTATCTGTTTACCACCCACCCGAAGTCACGGACGGCGGGACCGAGCCGCCCCCGGGCCACCTCGACCTTGGCCAACCCGGCGTGCGGGGGGATGAACGTGGGGTCGCGGCCGATCGCGTCGCGGTACCAGGCCTCCGCGCGGTCGAGCCGACCGGAATTCCAGTACAGCTCGGCGAGCTGGTTGGCCGCCCAGGCGGCGTCGGAAGCCGAACCTGCTGACTGGACCGCGAGTTGCATGGCCCGGATGGCGTTCTGCACGTTTCCCTGCAATTCCCACGCGTAGGACACCCGGGCATAGGTCGAGAGCTCAGGCTTCAGGTCGACGGCCCTCTGGAAGGTGCCGAACGCCTCCTGATACCGGCCGAGCTCGACCTCGGCGTCCCCCACGATCGCCTGGGCCTCCGCGCTGTACGGGTTGATCGATATGGCCTTCTGGCCCCACGAGAGGGCGGCAGCGAACTCGTGGCGGGCGGCGGACAGCGCGGCCAGTCCCGTCAGCGCCTCGAAGTTCCCCGAGGGCTGGAGTCGAAGTGATCGGGTCAACACTCCTTCCGCCTTCGGGTAGTAGGTCGGGTCAGCGGTGACCCGAGCCTCCTGCACGTACGCCTGCCCAAGGCGGCCGAAGGAATGCCAGTCTGTCGGGACGGCTCGGAGGCGCGCTTGGAGGTTCGCGATCACCTGAGAGAGCGAGCCAGTATCGATCACTGGCGGTACGGATACCGGTCCTCGCGCGGCCGTGATCGTCTTGGCCGTTGACGAGGTCCTGGTCAGGAGCCCGATCGCGCCGGCAGCCAACATCGCCAGCGCGAGCGAGACGACGGTGAGGAGGGACCCGGTCGGTCGCCGGGTCCCTCCCTTCAGCTGGTCGGTCGCGCTCCTCACTGCCGGTGGACGCTGGTGTGCGGGTTCGCGTCGGACCCGGAGTGCGGCAGCGCCAGGTACGGGAAGCTCGACACGAATGAGGCGTCGTTCGCGTCGACTCCGTCACCCAGGGTGTCCGCGTTGGGGTCGTGACCGGGGATCAGGACCCCTTCGGTCACCCGCAGGGACACGTCGATGATGTCGTCCGACAACCGGCGACCGTTCGGGAACCCCGCGTTGTCGCCGCCGATCACGCCGAGGGTCGAGCAGGCGCTCGTGCACGGCGGGATCGTCGTGTTCAGCCGGAGCATCTCGCTTGCCCGGACCCTTGGCGGCTGGTTCAGCCCCGGGATCCCCGTCAGGAACACCGGGACCAGGTCGCACGTCCGGTCGATGCCGTTATTCGGGTCGTTGTCGCAATCGGGGATCTGGATCCCGTAGAACGCGTTGATGAGCGCCGGCAGGTCGTTGGGATCCTGCCCCCACGTCTGCACCTTCGGGGCGAACTGTGCGTCGTCCTTGGGGAGGGAGGCGTTGAACAGGTCCTTCGATCCGAGCGGGATCACCACCTCGTTCACCAGCGGCATGCCGAGGCGGGAGACCTGCACGAACTTTCCGCTGAAGGCCTGGTGGCCGTCCGAGTACTGGGTCCGGACGCTCCGTCGAGCCGCGGTGGTCCAGATGCCGACAACCCCCGAGCCGTCACCCCCGTGGGTGAGGTCGCTGTGGGGTACCTGGATGGCGAAGCTGTTGACGTTGAACCCCAACAGCGTGTCGTGGCCTGTCTCCGAGAAGTTCGCCCCATACAGGAGGTCGAACACCCGGAGGTCCAGGAAGAACGGGTCGTCGGCTTGGCCTGCCCACGTCTTCCCGGTAGCGCCGAACGAATGGATGGCCTCGTTCGAGAGCGTGGCGTAATCGGGCATGGAGGCGGCCCCAACGTCGGACGGGGCCACGCGGGCATTCCTGACCAGCCTGGTCGACTTGCCGCGTGCGATCCTGGTCAGACAGTAGGTCTGGTAGAAGTTCAACGTCGGATCGGTGAGGTGGTTCACGACACCGGTGTTGTAGAGGAACGTGTCGGTGGTCACGTAGTGGTTCTTGAACCCCCACCGATAGACGATGTCGGGAAGCGCGTCCCCGTTGTTGTCGATGTTGATGTCGTAGTGCACCCCCGGGGCGAACGAGTAGAAGTTCGGCCCGCCCGCAGGCTCTTCGAAGGGAATCCAGTTGCTGATGATCGTGGTCGTGCTCGGCTTGTCGGGACTGACGAACGCGTAGAGGTCCGTGCCGTCTACTTGCGGATCGGCCGCTACCAGCGGGGCCTCACGGTGGCTCGACGCGCTGCCGGGGACCGGGCCCAGCCCGGTGACCACGGCCGTGCCGACCGCCGCCGTTGCGGCCAGGGCGACCGCAGCCCTGCGGAATCGTTTGCCAAACGAAGGCAACGAAGCACCTCCTTCATGGGAGTCGATTCGAGTAAGGTCCGTCGCCGCTGCTCCGCGCCCGGGCTCTCCGCCGCGGTTGCCTCTCACCCCTTCCGCTCGAGTCGGCGACCTCACGCCTCGTTCGCCGCGGACGCGCCGGCGGATCACTCTCTCGAAAGGAAGGAGGGTGAAATGATTCGAACGAACTAGCCACGGCCGACCGGTTCAGGACGAGAAGAAGTCCGGCCGATAGTGCCGATATGAGGAGGTGGGTACTTCTGGCCAGCGCGACGCTCGCCCTCATGACAGCGCTGGTGA
>VAYG01000049.1 GCA_005885015.1 Actinomycetota bacterium
AGGCGGTTGCCGGCACCCAGCTCTGGGTGAAGCGTTACAACGGCCCGGTCAAGGGGGAAGACATCGCCACCGCTACCGCCGTCCGCCCCGACGGGACCATGGTGTTCGCAACTGGGGGCAGCGCGGGGCCGACCGGCACGGACGATTTCGCCACCCTCGCGTACAGCACGAGCTGAAGCTCCAGGTCCCCTTCCGCCGGGTCCGCCTTCGATCTACGCTTTCGCACGAGATGCTTCGATTCGCGGGCTGGCTGCTCTCCTCCGTTGGATGGCTGCTCGTCTGGGTCTTCGGGCTCGTCGGGCTCTACGTGCTCCTCGGTTCGACGCACTACACGAACGGGGCGGTCGGCCCCATCCTGAACATCCTGGCCATCCCCGTCGGAGTCGGCCTCATCTTCCTCGGCCGCGCCATGCGTGGACGAGGGATGCTCTGGCTGGCTCTGAGGCGACGGGCCAGGCGCAAGCAGGGGCTCGACTGGTAGCTACCGGTAGGCCGGTCGGGCTCGGACGAATGCCACGATCGAACCGACCAGGAGGACCCCCCCGGCGATCAGCGCAACCGTTCCGCGCTTGGTTCTGTGTCGTCCCGACCGGGGGAGGTGGCCGAGGACCGCGGGGAGCTTGTTCGCCGGGATGGTGAAGTAGATGATCCCGACGGCCAGCAACCCCAAGGCCAGGATCAGCAGGATGATCCCGATCACCCGCGTGGTTGATGAATCTTCAGCCACTGTGCCCTCCCACGGTCCCCTCCATCCGATGGACGGGTGAGCCTACCCCACCCACGGAGTTCCTCGCATGGCGGACCAGGACGAGGCGCCCGATGACCAGTGGAAATCACGATTTCCACAAACGCCGACGGGCTTGAAATGGTCTGGACGTTTCGCCTAGCGTAGCGACGTCCAGTCCGGCGCGGGAGGGGGCTTATGGAGGACAGACCGTCCGTCCACATCGACCGGGATGAGGCCGACCTCGGTCGATTCGGCTACAAGCAGGAGCTGAAACGAACCCTGGGGGTGTTCAGCTCCTTCGCCGTCGCGTTCAGCTACATCTCCCCGTCCACCGGCATCTTCACGCTCTACTTCCTCGCGCTCGGCGCGTTGGGCGGGGTCATGTGGTGGACATGGCCGATCGTGATCGGCGGCCAGTTCCTGATCGCCCTCAACTGGGCCGAGCTGTCCAGCCACTACCCGCTGGCCGGCTCGGTGTACCAGTGGACGAAGTACCTGTCGGGCCGGAACTACGCCTGGATGACGGGGTGGATCTACCTGTTCGCCGGCGTCATCACGGTGGCCGCGGTGGTCGCCACGCTTCCCCTGGCCCTGATCCCGGTGATCAACAGCGTGTTCAACGCCCATCTGAACAACACGTTGGGAAGCTCGGACCAGCGAGTGATCGCCCTGATCACGCTGGTGGTGATCACGGTCCTGAACATCTACGGGGTGAGGCTGGTCGCCCTGATCAACAACGCCGGTGTGGTCTTCGAGATCCTCGGGATGGTGATCTTCGCGGTCTTCCTGGCCGCCCTGCACAACCATCAAGGGATCGGGGTGATCTTCAAGACCGGCGGAGCCAAGCTCAGCCCGAGCATCTTCCTGGTCGGCATGTTCATGAGCCTGTTCGTCGTCTACGGATTCGACACGGCCTCCACGCTGGCGGAGGAGACGAGAGATCCTCGAAGAGAGGCGCCAAAGGCGGTGCTGGCCTCCATCACCGGCGCCTTCATCATCGGGGCCGTCTTCCTGTGGGGCACGCTCATGGCCATCCCCGACCTGAAGAAGGCGGTGGAGGGTCTCTGGGGGCCGCAGACGATCATCGAGTCCCAGTTGAACAGCGCCCTGGCAACGACCTATCTGGTCGTGGTGGCGGCGGCGATCTTCGTCTGCTGCCTGGCCATCATGACCTCGACGATCCGGCTGTGCTTCGGGATGGCTCGGGACGACCAGCTCCCGGCCTCGAAGGCGCTGGCCGCGGTCAACCCACGCCTGCACACGCCCATCGGGTCGTGCATCGCCATCGGCCTGCTCTCGGCGATCCCGTTCATCCAGTTCGGGGGAGCGACCATCATCGCCGTGGCGGCCACCGCGATGATCTACCTCAGTTATCTGCTGGGGAACGTGGCCGTGCTCCGAGCGCGCCTGAAGGGATGGCCGAAGGTCGACGCTCCGTTCAAGCTTGGCCGGTGGGGTAAGGTCGTCAACGTCCTCGGCATCGCCTGGGGCCTCGGGATGCTGGTGAACTTCTTCTGGCCGGCATCGACGGGCTCGCTGCGCGTGTACGCCAACCCGCGGCCGAACCAGACTGGCGGCTTGGTGAACCTGTTCGGTCTGGACTGGCTCAACAAGATCCCGATCATCTGGACGGTGACGGCCTTCATCGTCGTGCTGGGGCTCCTCTACTACTACGTGTTCCAGCGCAACAAGTCGTTGACGCCGGTCATTCCGCCGGATGAGGAAGCCCTACCTGACAGGGTGGGCGCCTAGCGGCGCCAGAGCCGGGCCCGCGACCCGTATCGGGAGGAGGCGGACGGTGACCGTCACGCTCAAGCATCTCCTCCGCAGGGTCGACCGCGAGGGGGTCCCGGCGCACACCCAGATCGAGGAACGTCTGGCCGAGGCCATCGCCGGCGGCGACCTCCGGCCGGGTGACCGTCTCCCGCCGGAACGAGAGCTCGCGGAGCGCCTCGGCGTCAGTCGGATGACGCTTCGCCACGCGCTCGACGCCCTGGGCCGCCGTGGCCTGGTCGTCAGGGCTCGAGGGAGGCTGGGAGGCACGTTCGTGGCGGAGCCGAAGATCGAGCGGGACCTCACCACCCTGGCCGGGCTGACCCAGGAGCTCAAGCGGCAGGGGCATCGGGCCGGGGCCCGCGTGCTCTCGGCCCGGACGGGGCCCGCCGGGCGGCGAACAGCGGAGGCCCTGGCCATCGAGCCTGGAGAGCGCGTGTCCGAGATCGTTCGACTGCGCCTCTCCGACGGCCAGCCCTTGGCCCTCGAGCGCTCGCTCTTCCCGGCCGAGCGGTTCCCCGACCTCCTCCAGCATGAGCTCGACGGATCGCTGTACGAACTGCTCGAGCGAGCGTACGGGGAACCTCCCGTGCGGGCCGTTGAGCGGCTGGAGCCGGTGGTGGCCGACGCGGAGGAGGGAGCGGTCCTGGGCGTGAAGGCCGGGGCGCCGCTGCTGCTCGTGGAGCGCGTGGCCTACAGCACGGCCGGCGTTCCGCTGGAATACGCGCGCGACCTGTTCCGAGGGGACCGGACCCGGGTGCTCGTGGAAAGCGGGCTTCGGGCCGGAGGCGGGTCGTGAGGGACCGAGCCCGCGCGGTCGTCGTCGGAGGGGGGGTCGGCGGCGCCTCCATCGCCTTCTGGCTGACCCGTCTCGGGTGGAGCGACGTCGTCCTGTGCGAGCGGTCCGAGCTCACCAGCGGATCGACGTTCCACTCGGCCGGCCTGGTGGGGCAGCTCCGAGGCTCGCTCAGCCTGACCCGGATGATGATGCGCTCGGTCGACCTGTACCGGAAGCTCGAGGGGGAGGTGGGGCTCGGCACCGGCTGGCACGAGGTGGGGTCGCTGAGGCTCGCCTCGACCGCCGAGCGGATGGAGGAGCTGGCCCGCCAGGCAGGGTGGGCCAAGACCTTCGGGCTCCCGCTCGAGCTGATCTCGGCACGCGAGGCGGTGGACCTGTTCCCTCCGATGAGTGCGGAGGGCGCGCTCGGCGCGGCCTATCTCCCCACCGACGGGTACATCGATCCGAGCCAGCTCACCTTCGCCCTGATCGAGGGAGCGAGGCAGGGCGGCGCCGAGATCTGCACGCAGACCCGGGTCACGGGGATCGAGACCCGCCGGGGAAGTGTCTCTGCGGTGCAGACGAGCCGCGGACGGATCGAGACGGAGGTCGTGGTCAACGCCGGAGGGATTTTCGCCCGCGAGATCGGGGCGATGGCCGGCGTCAACGTCCCGATCGTGGCGATGGCCCACGAATACCTCATCACGAAGCCGTCGGGGCTTCCGCTCGACCTCCCCACGATGCGGGACCCTTCGCTCCTCGTGTACTTCCGCGGAGAGTCGGGCGGCCTGGTGGCGGGGGGCTACGAGCGCGACCCGGCGCCCTGGGGGTTGGACGGCATCTCCGCGGACTTCAACAGCAAGCTGTTGCCACCTGATTGGGAACGGTTCGCCCCGCTGATGGAGAACGCCGTCCGGCGGGTCCCTTCGCTCACCGACGCCGAAGTGATCCAGCTCGTCAACGGGCCGGAGGCCTTCACGCCCGACGGCGAGTTCATCCTGGGGGAGTCCGACGTTCGGGGGTTCTGGGTCGCCGCCGGGTTCTGCGCGCACGGGCTGGCCGGCGCGGGCGGCATGGGCCAGCTCGTCGCCGAGTGGATCGTCGAGGGCATGCCGGCGTTCGACGTCTGCCAGATGGATTCGCGCCGCTTCGGCCGCCACTATCGCAGCAGGGCGTACACGCTGGCCCGGACCACCGAGGTCTACTCGACGTACTACGACATCAAATACCCCGGACAGGAGCGCCTGGCGGGGCGTCCCCTCCGCATCTCACCGACCTACTCGAGGTTCCAACGGCTGGGGGCGTCGTGGGGGGAGAAGTCGGGGTGGGAACGGGCGAACTGGTTCGAGGGCAACTCGGCGAACGGGGACGAGCGGCTGCGCCCGCGGGGGTGGGCCGGCGAGGTGTGGTCCCCCGCCGTCGGCGCCGAGCACCTGGCCTGCCGGGACCGAGCGGCCATCTTCGACGAGACCTCCTTCGCCAAGATCGAGATCTCCGGTCCGAGGGCGGACCCATTCCTCCAGTACCTGTGCGACAACGACGTGGGCCGGCCGGTGGGCACCGTCGTGTACACGTCGATGCTGAACGAGCGCGGCGGGATCGAGTGCGACTTCACGGTGACCCGACTCGCCGAGGATCGGTTCCGGATCGTCACCGGGACCGCGTTCGGACAGCACGACCTGGCCTGGATCCGGGCCCACGCCCCCCGCGACGGATCGGTGCACGTGGTGGACGTGACCTCGGCCAACGCGTGCCTGGGCCTGTGGGGACCGCGGGCCAGGGACATCCTCCAACCCCTCACCACCAGCGACCTGTCGAACGAATCGTTCCCATACATGCGGGCCAGGGAGATCGCCGTGGGCCCGGTGCCGTGCCTCGCCCTGCGGGTGACCTACGTGGGCGAGCTGGGGTGGGAGTTGTACTGCCCGACCGAGTTCGGCCTGGCCCTGTGGGACTCCCTGTGGAAGGCCGGGCAGGCCCACGGCGTGGTCGCCGGCGGCTACAAGGCCATCGACTCGATGCGACTGGAGAAGGGGTATCGGGTGTGGGGCGCCGACATCACCTCCGACGTGACTCCCTACGAGGCGGGGCTCGGCTTCGCGGTGAAGCTGGAGAAGGGTGACTTCATCGGGCGGGAAGCACTCGTTCAGACGAGGCGGCGCCGGCCGGAGCGGGTGCTGGCGTGCCTGGTGCTGGAGGATCCCCGGTCGGTCGCCCTGGGCGAGGAGCCGGTGCGGGTGGAGGGGAAGATCGTGGGGCGCGTGACCAGCGGTGGCTACGGGTACACGGTCGGACGGTCGATCGCCTACGCTTCCATGCCTCCCGACGAGGCCGATGTGGGAACCCGGGTGGAGGTGGAGATCTTCGGCCGGTGGGTCCCCGGCGCGGTGACCGAGGAGCCGCTGTTCGATCCAAAGGGCGAGAGGATCCGGGCATGAAGGCGAACGTGACGGTGGCGCCCATTGGGGCGGACGACCTGGAGGAAGCCCTTCCGCTGTTCGCCGGCTACCAGCGCTTCTACGAGGCGGAGCCCGACGACGCCCGGAACCTCGCGTTCTTCCGTCGGTTCGTGGCTCCCAGCGAGGACGGGATCCTCTTCGGCGCGTGGCTGGACGGCAGGCTCGTGGGCTTCGCCTGCACCTACTGGACGTTCAGCTCGACCCATGCGGCGGAGGCCGGCCTGATGAACGACCTGTTCGTGGCGGAGGGCACTCGCGGCGCTGGGATCGGGCGGGCCCTGATCGAGGCCGCGGCGGCCGCGGCCCGGGACAAGGGGATGCGCCACCTCGAATGGTTCACCGCCGTGGACAACCTGCGGGCCCAGCGCCTCTACGACAGCATGGAGGCGGAGAAGTCGGCCTGGTACGCCTACGAGATCCTGCTGGAGTGATCAGCCGTTCCCGGCGGCGGCCAGCCAGCCGTCGAACCGCGGATCGCCGGCGATCCCCCTGAGCCGCTCGAAGTTCTCCGCCGCGTAGCCCTTGAAGTCGAAGTCCAGCTCGGAGATGGCTTGCTGGACCACCCCCCACATGGCCTCGAAAAAGGCGCCCATGAACCGCATCACCCGCACCGAGGCCAGCTCCTTCGGGCGGACCTCACCGAAGTAGGCGAGGAGGAGGGCCTCGTCCTGTTCCACCTCGTAGTCGTGCTTGATCGAGAAGTTTCCGAGGTCGAAGAGTCGGTCGCCCATCCCCGCATACTCCCAGTCGACGATGCGGATCCGGGTCCCGTCGTCGATGAAATTCGCGTTCAGCAGGTCGTTGTGGCAGGCAACCTTCGGCTGAGGGCCTCGCCCGGTCTCGATCGCGGTCGAGATGGAGCGTGCCCACGCGTATGCGTCGGGAGGAGAAACGCCGCGATCCGCGGCCGTCGCCGCGTAGGTCTCGACCACGCGGTGGGAGTCGAACCGTCCGGGGATGGCCGGGCCTTGGTGGATGGTCCGGAAGGCCTCGGCGAGCCGGGTGATGGTACCGAGCTCCCGCATGCGCTCGGGGGGAACGGGTGTCCCCTCGATGAACCGGGTGATCAGATACCCCTCGGGCCGGACCACCGTGTACACGTCGGGCCCCACGCCGATCTGGGCGGCGGCCCGCGCCGCGGCCTCCTCCGCGCGGCGATCGATCCCGAGCAGCTCGGTGTCCTTGCCGCCGATCCGCAGGACGAACGCTTCCCCGTCCACGGTCACCTTGTAGTTGCGGTTGGTGATCCCGCCGCCCAGGGATTCCATGGCCGCGATCCCTCGTGGCCACACGCGCTCGACGACGTCTTCCACTCCCACGGCCGGATTGTGACGGAGGGAGGAAGGAGGGGCCAGACCGAGGAGGTCAGTCCTGGGCGCCGGCGTCGATGGCTGCCCGCACCTCGGCCGCCCGGGCGGCGTCGATGCCTGCCAGCGAGACCGTGAGGTCCTCGGCCTCGTGGCTCCGCCCGCGACCCCGGTCGAGCTCCTGGGCGATCTGCTCGTCGGCGGCCGAAAGGTCGTCCGGACTCAGGTCCTGGAACCCGATGACGCCCATGTCCTCGAAGGCCGCGCGCACCTTCGGACCGAACAACCCGAGGTCCTTGATGGTCGGCACGATCCGCGAGAAGAGCATCCGGCGGAACTCCTGCATCATGTCGGACGACCGCACGTAGCGCAGGCAATCCTCGACCGGCAGTCCCAGGGTGGACCACACCTCTTCGGCCAGGAACCGGTCCCGCATCAGGTAGCAGGCATAGACGACGAACTCCTCGCGCTCCTCCCGCTCGGCCTCCGTGAGCTCCGGGTAGTACTCGCGCAGGGCCAGCCGGCCGAACGCCACGTGGCGGGCCTCGTCCTGCATGACGTAGGTGTTCAGGGCCTTGGCCAGGGGCTCCTGGGAGAAGTCGCGGATGAGGGCGAAGGCCGCGAGAGCCAGCCCCTCGATGAGCACCTGCATGCCCAGGTTGGTCATGTCCCACCGGGCGTCGGAGACCACGTCGTTCAGCAGGGTCTGGAGGTGCCGGTTGACCGGATAGGCCAGCTCGATCTTCTCCCTGAGGTACCGGGAGTAGGTCTCCATGTGCCGGGCCTCGTCCATGACCTGGGTGGCGGCGTAGAACTTCGAGTCCACGTCCGGCACGGTCTGGACGATCTTGGCCGCGCAGATCAGCGCACCCTGCTCACCGTGGAGGAACTGGGAGTTCAGCCACGCGGCCATATGGTGGCGGAGCTCCCTGCGAGCATCGTCGTCCATGCGCTCCCACAGGTCGGAGCCGTAGATCGGGATGTAGTAGTCGGGGCCGTTGCCCGCCGATCCGGGATCGACCTCGATGCTCCAGTCGAGCTTCGTGTTCGTGTTCCATTGCTTCTCCTTGCCCTTCTCGTACAGAGTGAGGAGACGGTCCCGGGTCTCGTCGTACTCCCAGGTGAACACGGTCTCCGCGGCGGCGCCGATCCGCCAGTTGGTCTGCTCGACCGGCAATGTGTAGATCCGTGTGCTCACGGCGATACTCCATGGAGGCCCGGACCCGAACAGGATACGCGAGTGGCGCGGATCCGGAGATGTCATTTCCGCGCGGGCCGTGGGGAGACGTTTGGTAGATTCGGGTGCCATGGACGAACAGGCCTATCTGCCCCCCGAGCGCCCGCCGCGCAAGCCCGGGCAGGAACCGAGCGCGCGGCTGACGCTGGACGCGTACATCCGCACGCGGAAAGAGCTCGAGGAACTGAAGGGCGAGGGTCGGACGTACATGGCGGAGCGACTCCTCCACGCCCGGGAGTTCGGCGACATCTCGGAGAACGCCGAGTACGACGCGGCGAAGAACGAACAGGCGCTGATGGAAGCCCGGATCCGTCACCTCGAGCAGATGCTTCGCGACCCGGACATCATCGAGGCCGCGGACGGTGACGAGGTCGGGCCGGGGAAGCTCGTCACGGTCCGTCCCGTCGACGACGGCGCTGCGGCCGACGACGACGAGACCTACCTGGTGGCGCTGTCCCCCGAAGAGCGGGCGCCGGGGGTGCGCACGGTGACTTCCTCTTCGCCGCTGGGCTCGGCCCTGCTGGGCCGAAAGGTCGGGGACCGGATCACCTACCAGGCGCCGGGCGGCTCGTTCACCTATGAAGTCGTCGGCTGTGAGCCGTTCCGGCCCTGACCGAAAGCGCTTGGCCATGACACCTCAACGATGGGCTTGAGGCCGCCCGCCGGCTACGTCCGTAATACTCCCGGGGAACAGTCGACGAGAGGAGCCAGCGTCATGAAGATGAGCACGGGTTCGACCCGATTCGTACTGGGCTGCGTGGCGGTGGTGGCCCTGCTGGGTGCCGCCTGCGGGAGCAGCTCACCGTCCACCAGCGGGACCACCCCACCGACCACATCTCCATCGGCGTCCGGCGGTGGCGCGACCACGCTGACCCAGGGCGCGGGGGGCCAGCTCGTGTTCTCCCCGACCACGCTCACGGTCAAGACGGGCGCGTCCGTCGACGTCAAGAACGTGAGCACCGTGCCGCACAACTTCACCGTCACCGGCAAGGACATCAACGTGACGAACACGGCCGGGCAGAGCCAGACCGTGACGATCAACCTTTCGCCTGGGACGTACCCGTTCGTCTGCTCGTTCCACGTGGCTCAGGGCATGAAGGGCACCCTGACCGTCACGGGCTGAGCCCAGGCGTCGCAGTCGAGGACGGCCCGGGGCCCGAGCCGCCCGTTGATCCCGTGGGCTATGGTGGCGCGGTGATCGAGGTCGAGGCTGAGTCCGGCTCTCCGTTCGAGCGCCGCCTGCGAGGGCTGCTGGCCGAGGTCGCCCGTGGGGAGCTGGACGAGGAGGAAGCCACCCGGCGGCTCCGGGACCTTCCCTTCACCGACTTGGGGTTCGCGAAGGTCGATCACCACCGGGAGCTGCGCCAGGGCGCCACCGAGATCGTCTTCGGGCAGAGCAAGACGGTCGACCAGGTGGTCGCCATCGTCCGGCGCCTCCTGGACGCGAACAACGGGCCGGTCCTGGTGACCCGGGCCGACCCCGGGCAGCTGGAAGCGGTGGAGGCGCTCGCCGCGGAGAGCGGTCTGCCGGTCGACGCGCGCCCGCGGTCGAAGGCGATGGCCATCCTGCGGGGAGTCCCGGCGGCGCTCGGTCGCGTGGTGATCCTGACCGCAGGGACGTCCGACCTCCCGGTCGCCGAGGAGGCGGCGCTGGCCGCCTCGGTGCTGGGAGCAAGGGTCGAGCTCGTTGCGGATGTCGGGGTGGCCGGACTCCACCGGCTGGCCCCGCATCTGCAGACGCTTTCCTCGGCCGATGCCGTGGTGGTGGTTGCCGGGATGGAAGGGGCGCTGGCAAGCGTGGTCGGCGGTCTGGCTGCGTGTCCCGTGATCGCCTGTCCCACCAGCGTGGGCTATGGCGCCAGCTTCGGTGGGCTGGCCGCCCTGCTGTCGATGCTGAGCTCCTGTGCGCCTGGTGTGGTCTGCGTGAACATCGACGACGGTGTCGGAGCCGGGTACACGGCTGCCCTCATCGCCCGGCGGGCGAACGTGCCGAACGGCTCGTGACCGGGATCGCCTACATCGACGTCATCGGAGGTGCAGCCGGTGACATGCTGCTGGCCGCGCTGATCGATGCGGGTGCCCCGCTGGACGACGTGCGAGGGGCGATCGAAGCCGTTCTCCCAGGCCGGTTCGCCATCGACACAGAGATCGTCCGTCGAGGGGGAATCCGGGCGAGGCTGCTGCGGATCGCGCCGAATCCCTCGGACGACCCCGGCGTGCAGCCCCGGACGCTCCAGGAGCTGCTGTCTCGCCTCGACGGCGCCGCGTTGCCGGAGCCGGTGGCCCGGCGAGCACGGTCGATGCTCGAGCGCATCGGTGAGGCTGAGGCTCGAGTGCATGGAGTCGTCGACGACGTCGAGCCGACGACAGCTTGCTCGACGTGGTGGGCGTGTCGGCCGCCGTGCACGGGCTGGGTGTGGAGCGGCTGCTGGTGTCCTCCGTTCCCTTGGAGGCGGGCGGCGGGATGCTGCCGGCCCGGGCCGGCCACCCTGCCGTGCCGCTGCCCGCCCCGGTCACCGTGGAGCTCCTGCGAGGGTTCCACGCCAGGGCAGGCGGACCCGGCGAGGTGGTCACCCCCACGGCCGCGGCCGTCTTCGCCGCGCTCGGACACCCCAGCGTCTCCTTCCCCGAGATGACCATCGACAGCGTCGGCTACGGGGCCGGCTCGCGCGATCCCTCGGATCGCCCGAACATCGTGCGGGTCTTCGTAGGGACGTCGGAAACGGCGGCATCAGTTCGTCAGCTCCTGGTCATGGAGGCCAACCTGGACGACATGACCCCCGAGCTGGTGGCCGACGCGGCCCAGGCGCTGTTCGCGGCCGGTGCGCTGGACGTGTGGACGACGCCGATCCAGATGAAGAAGGGACGACAGGGGGTGCTGCTCTCCGCCCTCGCCGGCCTCGACGCGGAGCCGCGCCTACAGGATGCATTCTTCGAAGCCACTTCGACGTTCGGCGTGCGGTCCTATCGGGTGTCGCGGGCGGAGCTGGAGCGCCGGGTGGTCACCGTCGAGCTCGCCGACGGCAGTGTTCGGGTGAAGGTCGGGCACCTCAAGGGCCGGGTGATGACCGCGACACCGGAGCACGACGATGTGGCGGCCCTGGCGGCACGGGTGGGCCGGCCCGTCCGGGAGATCTACGACGAGGCCGTGGGAGCCGCCCGAGCCCTGCGGCATTCGCCGTCCGTTCCATGATCGAGCTCCTGTCGCGGTTGGAACGGCGCATTGCCGGCTACGGAGCGCCCCGTGCCGTGGTCGCGTTTTCCGGCGGGGTGGACTCCTCCGTGGTGACCGCCCTGGCGGCGCGCGCGCTGGGGGCGGGGCAGGTGACCGCGGTGACGGCCGTGTCGCCGAGCTATCCATCGGGGGAACTGGAGCAGGCCAGGCGTACCGCGAGGTCGCTCTCCGTGCGGCACCGCGTCATCGAGACCCACGAGGTCGAGCGGGAGGCGTACGCCCGGAACGACGGCCTCCGGTGCTATCGCTGCAAGATGGAGCTGTACTCCGAATTGAGGAAGCTGTCGCTGGCCGCCGGCGAGGATGGCTCTCTCCTGGTGGCAGGGGCTAACGCCGACGACGCGGCCGACGTGCGACCCGGCCTCCTGGCCGCCGAACAGCGGGGGGTCCGCAACCCGCTCCTGGAGGAAGGCGCCGGCAAGGAAGCCGTCCGGGGGATCGCGCGGCACCTCGGGTTGGCCGTGGCCGACAAGCCGGCCCTGGCGTGCCTCTCGTCCCGGGTCGCCTTCGGCATCCGGATCACTCCGGACCTGCTTGCGCGAATCGACCGCGCCGAGCAAGCGGTCCGGGCGCTGGGGTTCGATCAGGTGCGGGTCAGGCACTTCGGCGACCGCGCCAGCATCGAGGTTCCTGAAGATGAAGTTGCCAAGCTCCAGGGCCACCTCGAGCTGACATCCGTGCTGCGCGAGTTCAAATCAATTGGATGGAGCAGCGTGGAGATCGATCCCGCCGGATACCAGCAGGGCCGAATGAACGCCACGCTGCCCTCCCCCGGGGTGGTATCTCGGTCTTGATGGGTGGTAACCGTCTGTCATGGGCTGAGGGGTTCCAGAGCCTCAATCGCGGTCCATTCGCCGTCGGTCTCATGGCTCTGACGGCGGCTGCGTGGAGACGGGCCGAGAACCTGAGACACGACTAGCCGGAGCGGCGGGCGCGGCGGGGAGGGCTCTCGCGTTCGGCGGGAGCCAATGCGTTGCGGACGATCTCCATGACCTCGCGCTCGCGGCGATGCAAGGCCATCCGGCTGCGGTCCTCGCCGACCACGGCCCGCAGGACTCCCGCCTCGGTCACGGTACCGATCACGGCCGTGTACAACGTGAACAGCAACAGCGCGGGGTCCTGCCGGCGGATCTCTCCCTCGCTCATCCCCCGGGCCAGGAACGCCAGCGCGCGCAGCCGAAGCGGTTCCAGTGTGGCGGCGAATCGCTCGATCACCTCCGGGCCGAGCCGGCTTGCCTCGCGCAAGAACGGAGGGAACTCCGGCCACTCCTCGGCCAAGCGAAAGATCGTATGGATGACGGCCTCCGCCTTGCGGGAGCTCGAGGTCTCGGCCTCGAGAGCCTCGGACAGCGCCGCGGCCAGCCGCACGCTCGTCTCAGCCACGCAAGCTTCGAGGAGGCTCTCCTTCGACGGGAAGTAGTACAGGAGGGTCTGCTTGCGAACCCCCGCCGCTCCCGCCACCGACTCCAGGCTCGTGCCCTGGTAGCCGTTCTTGCCGAACAGGCGGATGGCCTCCTCCAGTAACCGCCTGCGGGTGGCCTCGCCGCCGCGCCTGGTCATCGCCAGACTCGCGCCGGGCCGCGCCGCGAGAGAGGACGGCTCGCTTCCCACCGCCGCCGCCACTGTGCTCCATCCGGGCCGGCCAGCGACGGGGTCCGGGCGTCCGTCTCCCGGCGGAGCGAGGCATACCAGCTCGAGGCGTCCTCGTCCCACAGCCGGGCCAGCGCCTGCTGCATCCGCCGCGACAGCGAGCGGAAGTCCTCCCCGTCCTCGGGAGTGAGGGCCGTCCCGAAACGGACCGTCACCGGCAGCCTGCCCTTGATCGGCCACGACCGACCCCGCGGCATCGCCGCGTACGTCCCGCGGATGACCGCAGGGACGACCGGAAGTCGATACTCGAGCGCCAGGCGAGCCGCTCCGTGCCGCCACCGTCCCAGCCAGCCGTCCTTGGACCTGGTGCCCTCGGGGAACACCAGGAGGTTCCAACCCTCTCCGATGAGGCGGCGGGCGGTGACGGTGGCCCGCTTCCTACCCGTCCGCTCGATCGGGAACGTGTTGAAGGCCAGCGCGGTGGCGGCCGCGCGCCACCACACGTCGAAGAAGTAGTCGGCCGCGGCGGCGACCGCAGTCTTGCGCCGCCACGCCGGTGGGAGCGAGCACAGGAACAGCGGCGTGTCCACGTGGCTGGCATGGTTGGCCACGAAGATCACCGGCGGCCTCAGGGAATCGAGGACGTCCCGGCCCTCGACGGTGGGCTCGGTCTCACTCCACACGAGCGGGCGGAAGGCGAAGCGGAGGATCCCTTCCCGGACAGCCTTCGCTGTGGGGGTCCGGGCCCACGCGGTGGGGAACTCGCGGGCGGCGGGATCGGGAAGCCAGGGCTCGGCCGATCGCGGCACCAACGGCCTTCGGGTCCACCGCCAGCCCGCGGCGACCTTGCGCACCTCGTCGAGCATCGACCGGCCCATCACCGGACCTCCGCCATGGCCAGGGGCGGGGCGTGCAGGTAGGTGATGCGGGGAGAGCGGCCCACGGTCTCGCCGGCCATCTCCAGCGCGTCGGCGAAGTTCGCCGCCGTCCGAAACCCCATCCGGCGCACGGCCCTGCGGTCGGCCCCCACGAAGATCACGTCGCCCAGGTAGTCCATGGCATGCGCACCCCAGTACCACATGTAGAAGGGGTGGACACCGTGGTAGGCGTAGCTGTTCCGGTACAAGTGGATGTACCAGGGGTCGGCGGCGTACTGCTGCTCGAACTTAGACTCGATCTGGGCCGGGTCGTTCGTCTCCGAGAGGACCTCGTCGAAGAAATCGACGTAGCTCGGGTGGTGGACCTGATGGAACTCCCACGGCACGGGGTGGAACAGGATCATCGCCCCGCCCGGTCGGACCACCGGCTTGTTCCGATAGAGGTTGAAGAAGTAGCCGAGGCCGAGGCACTGGACCAGGATCGGGTTCATGATCGAGTTCACGTTGTACGGACAGATGTAGGGCAAGCCGACCACCAGGACGTCGGCCTGCCCGTCCACCTCGACCAGCTGCTGCCGGTGGACGTTGGCCAGTGTGCGCTCGTGGACGGCGTCGGTGGCACCGGCGTGGATCCCGGTCACCCCGTACGGTGAGGCGATCCGCTGGAAGACCTCCCGCCGGATCCTCGGCGGGGCCTTGTCGTTGGCCCGCCTGGCCCCGAGGTAGGTGGCCTGATCGGCCAGCGACCACTCCCACTCGCGCTTGTTCATGAATCCGAACGGCTTGGGGAAGGTTTCGTTGTTCAGCGTGGACTCGATGGTGAAGATGCGCACGCCCGCATCCGCGAGCACGTGCCCCATCCGAACGCAGCTCTCGTGCAATGCCGAATGGGACGGGTCCATGAACGAGCGAGAGTTGAGCATGGTGTGGACGGTGTGGTGGTGGCGCAGGCTCTTGTACGAGCCCAGGCCCACGGGCACGGACTTGTGGCCGCCGTCCATGGCCACGAGGTTGATGTTGACGTAGACGAGCAGGTCGGATTGGGCCGCGCGGCGGTTGATTTCCACGTCCTCTCCGCGGTCGGTCTGGCCGATGGAGGCCATCCCGCCCGGATCCTCGGCGTCGTGGTTGGTCAGATCTCCCGGCCAGAACGAGCGGAACACCCGCTCGCCCACCGCCCGCTTGATCTCCGCGGCGGTCATCCGTCGATGCAGGGAGTTCGCCACCAGGAGCTTGACGTCGTCCACCCCGCGGCGGGCCGCCAGCTCCAGCACCTGCTCGATGATCCGGCCCCGGATGTCCGGGGTCTGCATGGGCGGCAGGGGGAGGGAGATGTCGTCGAAGGCGATGGTAAGCCGCATGCCGGGCTTGAGGAGGTCGGGAAGGGGCTCGGAGTCGAGGGGATGAAGCAGCGCGTGGCGGATGGCGCCGGTGACGTCCCGGATGGCCGGCAGCGAGTCGGGGGGGTAGATGACCTGGGTCCCCAGGGGGAACTTCTGGAGCCGGAAGCCCTCGCCTTCGTGAACGAGCAAAGGCGGCGTCCGCTCGTCGACCTCCAACACGAACCCCGGTCTGGTCATCCGGTCCCCCTTGCGTCCCCTAGTCGCCTCGCGGGTCGAACACGACCTTTGCCGTTCCCAGCCGGCCGGCGCCGAACGCGTGGTCGAGAGCCTCCCGCCACCTGGTCAGCCCGTACACGCCCCCGACCATGTCCTCGAGCGGCGCCTCGGCCGCGAGGTCCATGGCCACGTCGAACGTCGATCGCGGCCCCTCTTCGGTGATCTCCGTCCCTCCGGTGTAGGCCCCGGCGACCTCGAGCTCGCGGAACCACACCGGAGCGAGGTCCGCGCCGGAGGCGGGCATCCCCGCGAGCACCACCCGCCCGCCGGCCCGGGTCGTCCGGAGCGCCAGATCCAGGGAAGCCTTGGACCCCACCGCGTCGACCGCGACGTCGACCCCACCCAGGAGGTAGGGGAGCCCGCGCTCCGGCTCCAGCCGAAGGGCGTGGGTGGCCCGCCGAAGGGCCGTGACCGCCGCCTTCGGATCGATCACCTCGCTCGCCCCGAGCCGCCGCGCCAGGTCCTGCTGGCGCTCGTGCTTGGCCACCGCAAGGATGCGCCCCGCCGGGGTGAGGGCTCGCAGCGCCAGGAGGGTCAGCGCGCCGACCGTGCCGGTCCCCACCACCAGCACAGATGCCCCCGGCTCCGGCCGGGCTCGGAGCGCGGCGTGGACCGCGCACGCGAGCGGTTCGACCAGCACGGCTCGCCGGTCGGCCAGGCCGTCCGGGATGGGGTGCAGCTGGGAGCGGTGGGCCACGAACATGCGGCCCCAACCGCCCCCGGTGTCCGCGCAGTAACCGGTCTGGAGGCCCGGGGCGAGGTGGCCGACGGTCACGTGGTCGCATCGTCCGGTGGAACCGCCGGCGCACGAGGCGCAGGCTTCCAGACCGCGGGCCGCGCACGACAGGACGGGATCGAGCACGACCCTCGTTCCGGCCGGAAGGTCCTCGCACTGGTCGTACAGATCGCCGACGACCTCGTGGCCGGGGACGAACGGCATCGAAACCAGCGAGGAGAAGTAGAAGGAGGCTCGCCCCGACAATGTGGCCAGGTCCGAGCCGCAGATGCCCGACAGCCTCGGCTGCACTCGGGCCCACCCCGGGGCGGGGGCGACGGGCTCCTCACGGTTGACCAGTCGGAGCGGCGCCAGGGGGCCCGCCAGCAACCCGGGGAGCCGTCCTCCCACCGCCTTGGCCGCGGCGTACCGCGTCACCGACCGGTACAGCTCCAGGGCTAACACGGGCGGACGCTCACCGGAGCGCTCCTTCGGGTAGCAGCACGCGGGGGGTTCCGCCGACGCGCCGCCAGTCCTCGATGGGCCAGCGGCGGCGGCGGGCCACCCGATACAGCGACACGTCGGGGTTGACCGCCACCGGATTGCCCACCGCCCGCAACAGCGGGAGGTCGGAGTGGCTGTCCGCGTAGGCGTAGGAGCGCGCGAGATCGCCGCCGGTCCGCTCGGCATGGGCCCGGAGCCACGCCGCCCTGGCTTCGCCGACCAGGGGAGGCTGCCGGAGGTAACCGGTGTACCGGCCGTCCTCGGCCGCCAAGGTCGCGGCCACGATCTCGTCGAACAGGGGCGACAGGGGCCGGACGAAGTAGTCGAGGGCACCGGTGATCAGAACGGTCCGGTGCCCCGCGGCCCGATGCTCGCGGATCCGCCGGACCGCGGCGGGGGACAGACGGCGAAGGATCAGCTCCCCGACGTCGTCGGCGATGAGCCGTTCGACGCCGTCGACCGAGGCGCCCTCGTAGCGCCGGTAGAAGGTCCGGAGAAATTCCCCGCGGTCCCGCCGCTCCGCTCCGACGTACCGAGGCAGTGAGCGGGCCACCGACGCCACTTCCCCGGCCCAGTCCGAGCGCGGCAGCTCGGCCAGGCGAAGCCACAGATAGGACTCCACGACGTTGGAATCGAGGAGCGTGCCCTCCATGTCGAAGACCGCGAGCACGCCGTCCTGCCTCGGCACCACCCGGACTCGGGGGGAGGGCCGCTCGGGGGCGACCACCCGCATGGCGATCGTGACGGCGGGACAGTGCACCTCCTGGAGGTAGTGGGCCCAGTCGAGCGCGCTCGCGTCGAAGGGGAAGTCCCGGCGATCGTCCTCCGAGAGGGACCGGTGCAGCTCGAGCATGCGGTCGTCGGTGTAGATCACCTCGACCTCGACGTAGGCCCCGTACAGGTCGGCGTAGCGGCGGACGAACTCGAGGCGGCCCCGCTCCCGGTCCACCCGCCGGACCATCTCGCGGACGCCCCGGGAGCGAGGGAGCTTGGACACGATACGGTCGGCGGCGTCGAGCAGGCGCTCTCCGGTCCTCAGTCTCCGTTCCACCCGGCGGCGTCCCGGGAAGCGCCACTCGGGCACCCGAACTTCGCCGCGGCCCCGCTGGGGCAGGGGATGCCGGCCGAAGTACTCCCTGACCAGCTCGTAGAGCCGGCGGTAGGAGAGCGGGTTGCGGTCGCCGGACGAGATGTGGAAGTAGGCCGGGCCTTCCGCCGGATCGGGAGGATGGGCCGCCACGGCGAGGACCGCGTTGACCACCAGGTCGATCGGGATGATGTCGACGACGCCTTCGGGGATCCCCGGGAACTCGGGGATCGAGCCTCTCCCGTAGGCCAGGATGATGGGCTCGGCCATCTTGAAGCCCTCGATCCAACCGGGGTAGGGGTACCGCAGGGCGCTCTCGATGATCGAGGGGCGGACGATCGAGAGCGGCAGGCCGTGAGAGGCCGCGAGCTCCTCGGTGGCCCGCTCGCCCAGCGCCTTGGTGAACGTGTAGACGTCTGGCCATCCCAGTGCCTGGGCTCTGGCTCGCCCGTACTGGACGAGGCGTTTCTCCACCCACTGCTGACGGTGCTCCTCGGCCGCCGCGGAGACCGCGACCGGGCCGGCCCGGCGGTGCTCCGCCCGAGCCCGATCCATGAACCGGTCGAGCATCTCCGGCTTGCGGGAAGCGTCCTCCACCGCCCTGCGGGCCGTGGCCGCCGCATCGGCCTCGGCCCGCCAATCGACACGGTGATCGAGCGTGGCCTCTGGGACCACGCCCTTGGTCAGGCCCGCCACGTAGGCCGTGGAGACGTGGACGATGTGCGGGCGGGTGCCGCTGGAGGCGACGGCTTCGTAGAGACGGTTCGCCCCGGCCAGGTTGACCCGGAAGGCGTGGTCGATCGGGGGATCGAACGCCACGGTTGCCGCGCAGTGCAGGACGACGTCGAGGTCGGCGGGAAGCTCCGGCAGCTCTTCGGCCACGTCGCCCTCGAGGACGTTCACGCGTTCCGCCAGGAATCGCTGCATCGCTTCGGCCCCGACGCGCTCGCGCAGGGCGCGGAAGCAGTTGCCGGCCAGGAGCTCCTGGACCCGGGAGATCGGTGGACTCCCATATCGGCCCCGGACCAGGACGGAGACCCGGGTTGCGGGGAACTCTGCGAGCAGGCGCTCCAGCAGGGCCATCCCCAGGAAGCCGGTGACACCCGTGATCAGGACGTGTCTGCCGTTCAGCGCGTCCCGGATGCCGAACGGAGCCGGACCCCCCGGCCGGTCGTCGTCTACCACGCGGTAGATTATTGGGTCGACCCCTCGGGGGAGGCAAATCGGCCGGACGACTGCCT
>VAYG01000174.1:0-505 GCA_005885015.1 Actinomycetota bacterium
ACCGCCGCTCACGATGATGTTGAGGCGCCCCTTCACGCAGGCTTCGAGGAACCTGGCCACTGTCCGGGAGAACGAACCGAAGTTGATGAGGTCCTCGACCGTGTAGGGATCCTTGGAGAACTTCCGGATGGTGAGGAAGGGCCCGCCGATGGCGAGCGGCGAGATGATGGCGTTCACCCGGGAGCCGTCGGGAAGGCGGGCGTCGACCATGGGCGTGGCCTCGTCGACCCGCCGGCCGACCTGGGCCACGATCTTCTCGATGATCCGCTTGAGATGTCCCTCGTCGACGAACGATGAGCCCGTGAGGGTGATCTTGCCGCCCCGCTCGACGTAGACTCGGTTGGGCCCGTTGACCATGACCTCGGTGACCTCAGGGTCCTTCAGGAGGACGTCGATGGGGCCGTAGCCGAGGACGTCGTCGGTGACGTCCTGGACGAGCTGGGCCCGGTCGGCCCCCGACAGCGGGACCTTCTCCCGGGAGAGGATGACCTTGAGCTGCTCCTGG
>VAYG01000174.1:510-4440 GCA_005885015.1 Actinomycetota bacterium
CCCGCTGGCGGAGCTCGTCGAGGACCGGGTCGCGCCCGCCCCCGATTTCGGAAGTGTCGCGCTGGACTTCGTGGAGGCGCCTGTAGAGCGACATCCGGGATCCTCCCAGGGAGATTCGGGACGAAGAGGGGAGAAGCGGCTAGGAGCGGCCGAACAGACCGCGTGCTTTCTTCATCGGCACGTCGGCGCCGGCACTCAAGAACTGATCCGCCAGCCGCTCGAAGGCGCGGGTGACCTCGGAGCGGGGGGCCTCGAGGACGACCGGTGTCCCCTTGTTCACCGACTGGGGAACGACGATGTCGCTCGGGATCAGGGCGTCGGCCTTGAGGCCGAGCGTCCGCTCCACCTCTCCGACGTCGAGCTGGACCTTCGAGTTGGCCCGGTTGAGCAACAGCTTGAGCTTCGTCTCGTCGACGCCCAGCATGCGCAGCGTCTGCAGCCCCAGCTTGGTGTTCTTGATGTTGGGGATGTCCATCCCGGCGACCATGATGATGTCGTCGGACTGCTCGATCAGAGCGAGGACGACGTCGTTGAACTGCGCCGACGTATCGATGATGACGAAGCTGCAGAAGGACTGGAGGATCTCGACGATCCGAATCATGTCGGCGCCCGTGACCCGCTCGGCGAAGGACGGCTCCAGCGGCGCCGGAAGGATCAGCAACCCGCTCGGCTCATGCCGGACCAGCAGGCTCTGCAGGAATTGGGCGTCGAGGCGGGCCATGGCCGACACGGCATCGACGATCGTGTGCGGGGCGGTCAGCCGCATCATCACGGCGACGTCACCGAACTGCAGGTCTCCGTCGACGAGCACGACCGGCCGGTCAGAGCGCTGGGCCAGGACCACGGCCAGGTTCGTGGCCACCACGCTCTTGCCCGACCCGCCTTTGGTCGACGCCACCGTGATGAGCCGGCCCCGCTCGGCCTTCTGGCCGACCGCCGGGGGTGCGGTGGGAACCACCGGTAGGGTCCGGGCCACCCGGTCGACCGACTCGTGCAGGAGGTGACTCCCGAGCGCAGCGCCTGCTGGAGCAGCCCCGTCGACAGCTCGGCCGCCACGAGGACGGCGCCGAGCTCCGGGCGGGCCCGGGTGAGCCGCTCGATCTCGGCCAGGCCGGCCCCGTCGGCCAGGCCCGGCCCGAAGACAACGACGGTCGGCCGGCCGGGGGGCACGCCCTCGGTCAGGCCCCCCACCTCGGCGAAGGTGGAGACCGGGGCCTGCTCGCCCAGCTGCATGGCCAGGCGGGTGCGGAGGCGGGGGTCGGGATCGACGACCGCGAGCCCGAACACATTTCCTCCCGACCCGGCAGTCACCAGGCTCTCGTCTTCTGCATGGCCCTCGAGCTTAGGAGAAGAGATTCCCACGGTTCACCGGCGGGACGGGTGTCGGCGCGAAGTCCGGGGGCACGAGGGTCAGGTAGATCTCGCCCACCCGGGAGGCCAAGGCGATCTTGGCTGCCTCCTGGGCGGGCACTGCGAAGGTCAAGAGGCCGGAGGAGGCCGTCTGAGCCACCCCGGCTTGGGCCGGCGCGCTGGCGGGGGCCGCCTGCTCGCCCGGCTGGAGCGCCGTCGAGTTGCCGACAGCCAGCACCTCGAGGTTCTGGAGCATGTACTGCGTCTGGGTGCTGTTGTTGTCGTTCGTCGTCAGCATCATGTTGACGTGGTCGCCCGGAACGACCAGGCGGGCGACGCCCCGCACGTCGTCGACCGAGATGGTGACCGCCTGCATGCCCTTGTCGATCCGCTGGGCGAAGGATTCCTGGGCCACGCGGGGCTCGACGAAGGCGCCGTCGACGACGGGAAGGCCGGCGGCCATCGGAGCCAGCGCCACCTTGCCTCGGAGCGTCTGGGCATCCACGACGGCCTTGGCCGGGTAGAACTTCCGGGGCATCTTCTCCTTGCCGATGAAGCCCTCGTCCAGGGCCCGCTCACCGGGGAAGCCCTTGATGATGTCCTTCTTCACCACGAAGGCGTCCACGAGCTGGGCACCCTTGTTGGCGCGCTCGTCAGCGCTGCTGGCGTAGCTGTAGGTGGCGAAGGCGGTGATGGCGGCCAATGCCACCGCCACGACCAGAATCAGGACTCGACGACTGCCCACGTGCTGCTCCTCGTTTGGTCAGCTTCCAGTACTGTTTGTCACATCGACCGTCAAGGTCGTCAGCTTGAAAGTCCGAGGGGAAATTGTCGGATTTTCTCGCCTCACAGCCCGCTAACGGACGAGCGACGTCCGTGCTGGCAGGATCTGGTCGACGGCGGTCACCGGCACGTTGACGACGAGCCCGCCGTTCTTCGGCCCCCCGCCGCCCGACATGAGGATGTTGGCCACTACCACCTGGCCCGTCACCGCCCAGTCGATGTTCCCGGCGGTGGAGTTGCCCCGCTGGCCGAAGACCCCGTCCTTGGCATAGATCGTGCCGCTGCTCACGGTGCCATGGGAATTGCCGTTCATGGAGAGGATGCGGCCGACGGTATTGGCGGTGTTGTCCTCGTGGCGTTCCATGAAGATGCTGATCCCGGCGTAGGGGTTCGTCGTGCCGGCCGGGGACGCCGGAGGCACGTCGGTGGACAGAGGCGGAGCTTGGCCCTCATGCGTGCCGTCGAGGTCGTACATGGTGATCTCGCTGCCCAGGTTCTGGTCCATATAGGACGTCCCCGCCAGGTAGATCATCACGTGGGCGCCGGCACAAACATTGTAGAAATCGAGGTTTCCGCTGGTGACGTAGTAGTAGCCGTAGGTGTACCCGGGCTTGTTCTGGAGGCAATTGCCCGAACCGAGCGCGGTCGTGATCCCGCCGGCCGAGCCGTTGTAGACGACGGCCGGGTTGGACGGGCTGAGGGCGGGCACGCCTACCAGCGGGTCCGGCGCGTACTGGAGCATCTGCACGACCCCGTTGGTCACGGTGCCGCCGTTGGTGCAGAGGGAGACCGTCTGGCACTGCCCGACGGCGTAGAAGGCACCGTTGATGGCGTTGATGGTGGCATTCGATCCGTGGAAGGTGACCGGCGGCGCCGTCGGGCAGTTCACGACCACCGAGCCGTTGTTCGTCTGTACCTTGGCGGCCACGCTGCCCGAGAGGTCGATGTCCACGCAGTCCGAGTTCTTGTCGAGGGCGACCACGCCCGGCTTGGGGACCGTCTGCCCAACGGTGATCTCGGCGACGGCCGACGATCGAACCGCGGTCTGGGCCACCCCGGCGGCCCCGCCGAAGACGGTGCGGACGTTCCTCACCGGCATCGCCACCCGGATCAGCGTGGGAGTGGTGAGAGAGTCGGTGGAGATGCAGTGGTTGCCCGACAGGGCGGTATCGGCCCAGGTCCAGGTGGAGACGCTGACCGACGACCAATAGGCGGTGGCTCCGCTGTCCGCGCAACTGGCCCAGGGGCCGGTGCTGGCCTGGTCGACCCCGTAATTGACGTAGGCGTACTTCTTGACCTGGGGGATGGCCCCCGCTGGGCTCGTACCCGTCCAGTTGGGGGTTGCCGTCCCATTGCTGTACACGGCCTGCACCGCCACGAGGGCGGCGGCATCGGCCGACCCCTGCCCCTGACGGCGATTCTGCCGGCTGTTCCCGATGTCGACGACGAGGGCGGCCATGGTCAGGAGGGTGACCATGCTGAGAGCGGTCAGGACGAGGATGGCGCCCCGTTCCGGATCTTGGGCTCGATTCATCGGTTCACGCTCGCTCACGGGCTCGGAGTGGTGGCATTGCACCAGGTCCAGTTGGCCTCAGACCCTGTCCAGGGCAGTGCCTCAGCCCCGGCCGTCTGGGTCGTGGTGTTCGTCTTCTCGATGGTCATCTCGACCTTCGATTTGAGGTACTTGCCGTTGAGCAGGGTGGAGAACAGGCCGGTCTTCGACGTCACCGGCGTCATGGCGCAGACGATCAGGCCCTGGTATTGGGCGTACGTCGAATCGAAGACCACCATGACCTT
>VAYG01000174.1:4583-4990 GCA_005885015.1 Actinomycetota bacterium
ACCAGCGCGAATTCGACGAGACTGGCGCCACGGTCCCCCCGCAGGCGCCGTTCCCCACGTGGAAGGTTCGGATCGGCCATCCCCGTCCTATCGGCGAGGACCGGCCCCACCTGAACCCCGAAGCGACGGCCTGCCCCGATCGAGGCCGGTCCGGCGCTCATGTCCGATTGCGTTGCCGCGCCGCCGGGCTCAGCGCGCCGGCCTCGGTTCCCCCACCCCCACATCGGCTGCTCCTCGTTTCCCATGGAAGCAGCCGCTCCTCTCTCGCGCCTTTTCCGCTGCTCTCGCTTCATCGGCCCCGATACCGGCAGCCTTGAGCGTTTTGCCCGGGCCGGTGGGGAACTCGACGTCCCACAGCAGAGGGCCCCCGGGGACGAACCCGGGGGCCCTTTGACTCCTGCTCCGAC
>VAYG01000175.1 GCA_005885015.1 Actinomycetota bacterium
CGAATCCCAGGGATCGCTCCACGATCAACCCGATGACGTTGTCCCGGGCCCCGGCCGCCAGCCGGCTCGTGGATAGATCGTCGGCCTGGCGGCGGAACGCGTCGGCCGGGCCTGGCTCCCGCACCACCGAGCCCGGGGCGGCCGTGCTCATGGGGAGGTCGAGAGACCGAGGGCGCCCGTCATCCCAACAGTGATTCGGCAGGGGAGGCCGGGATCGTTAGGCGAGGAAGCGGGCCCGTCCTTGCTTCGGCGCGACGGCCCGCCGAGGGCTCAGCACTGGGTCATCTGGAGGACCCGCATCTTGTTCCACGGCAGGCCGGCCAAGCTGGTCGAGCCGGCGTCGGTGCCCATCCCAGCCTTTCCCCAGGCGTCGTAGCCACGGTCGAGGTTGGCCTCTCCGCGGATCTCCACGCTGCTGCTGCCTGCGTCGCTCACGAACGCACCGTAGGTCTGGAGTGCTTTGGCCACGACCTTCTTCCACTCGGGCCACGACTGGGCGTCGACGTCGAACAACGGGTCGAGCTGGAGGTGGGCGCCGAGCGGGAGGGCGTTGGCATCGTTCGACCCACCGCCCTCGGCACCTACTACGAGCTGGCCGCCCTGGTGACGCTGTGCGCCCTGGTGGGCGTGCTGGGGCTGGACGTCGGGGTCGTCCGCTTCACCGCGCTGGCCGCCGAGCGGTCGGACCTCACCAGCATCCGCCGGTACACGCGGACCGCGGGGGTGGTCGCCGGGGTCCTGTCCGGGGTCATCCTGGTCGCGCTGTGGGCCGCAGCGCCCGGCCTGGCCCGTATGTACGAGCAGCCCGACCTCAGCGGTGGCCTCCGGATCGCCGCCCTGTCGCTTCCCCTCATGGCCGTCGCCTACGTCCTGGTGGCGCCGAGCAAGGGGCTGAAGTCGATGCGACCGATGGTCCTGGCCACCCAGGTCGTCCATCCCGGGGTCCAGCTGGTGGCCACCCTGGCCCTGGTCCTAGCGGGGCTGGGGGTGGCCGGCGCCGCGGCCGGACTCACCCTGGCCGCGGCCGGTGCTCTGGCGACGGCCCTGGTGATGCATCGCCGACTCCGGCTCTCCACCGGGGCGTCTTCGAGGGAACCGGTGATCGGACCGTTGGTCAGGTTCTCTGCCCCGGTGACGGGCATGAACCTGATGGACGCCGCTCTCTTGTGGCTGGACACCCTCCTCCTGGGGGCCCTCCGGTCCGGCCGCGAGGTGGCCGTGTACGGGATCGTCGTTCGCCTCCTGGCCATCGCCCCGGCCGTGATGTTCACGGTGGTCCAGATCTTCGGCCCGTTCGTCGCCCAGCTCCTGGCCAGGGGCGACACCCGCCGGCTCCAGGAGGTGCTGCGGACGGCGACCCGATGGACGGTGCTCCTGGCGGGGGCGCCGCTGGCCCTGCTCCTGGTCACCGGCTCCGGCGTCCTGGCCGTCTTCCATCAGACCCCGTCGGGCACGGCGGCCCCGGTTGCCATCCTGAGCATCGCGTTCCTGTTCGACGCCGCGACCGGCCCGATCGGGCACGTCCTGACCATGTCCGGGCGCTCGAGCCTCAACTTCGCCGACAACGCGGTCGCCGTGGTCGTGAACGTGGGGATGAACCTTCTCCTCATCCCCCGCCTCGGGCTTCTCGGGGCGGCCATCAGTTGGGCCGCGGTCATCGTGGGACTGAACGTGGTGCGGACGCTCCAGGTCTGGGCCCTGTTCCGTATCTCACCATTCAGTTGGAGCCTGGCCAAACCCCTGGCCGCCGTCGTCACGGCCGCCGCGGCCGCCGCCGCGGTCCGAGCCTGGGTCGGTGCGATGCTGGGAGGAACGGTCGCGCCGGTGCTGATCGCCGCCGCGGCGTTCGCCGCCGCGTACGTCTCCGTCCTCCTCGCCCTCGGCATCCCCCGCGACGACCGCCTCCTGATCCGGGCATTCGGCCGGCGGGGCCGGGCCGACCCCCCCGGGGCCGTCCGATGAACGCCCTGGGGCGCGCGGCCAGGCCGGCCGCGTCTGGATCCAGGTGGACCATGGCGGCCCTCATAGCCGGCGCGGCCACCGGGGCCGCCCTTGGCGCGGGCTCGCGGTTCGGGCTGCTTCTGGCCGCGTCTGGAGGGGTGGTCCTCGCCGTGACCCTTCCTCTCCCGTGGATCGCCATTGCCTCGGTCGTGGCGAGCGTCACGTTCCGGCTCGCCGCGCCGTCGGCGGCGGGCCCGGTCAGCGATGTCCCCGACGCGGTCCTCCTGATCGTGCTGGTGCGCGCCGGCGTGGACTGGATGCTCGACCGCGCATCGGCCGCCGGCCCCGTGGTCCGCCGGATGGCCATCCCGCTGGGCCTGTTCGTGGGACTCGCCGTGGCCTCGACCATCTACAACGGCGACACGATGATCGGCCTCGTCGCCTCCTTGCGACAGTTCGTCCGGTTCCCTCTATGGGCCTTCGCCCTGCTCGTGGCGGGCATCGGACAGCGCGACGGCAAGCGGCTGGTGGGCGTCGTCCTGGGTCTGGCCGTGCTCCAGTTTCCGGTGGCAGTGGCGGCGGCGCCGGCGGCGTCTTCTACCGGGGAGACCCGGTATCCGGAACGTTCGGACAGGGCGGGTCCGGCGTGATGATGGTGTTCCTGGTCCTGGCGACCACGACCGTGGTGGCCCTGGTCATCGAGCGAGTGCTCCCCGTGTGGGTGCTGTTCGCGGCCGCCCCGCTGTTGGTCCTGCCCATGGCGTGGGGCTCCGCGGCCCTGTTCGTCCTCCTCTTGCCTATGGCGATCGTCGCCCTGCTCCTGCGGTCCGCGGTCTCTCGCGGAACGGGTCTGCGGCCGGCCGTCGCCGCCGGTGGGGCCATCCTGATCCTGCTCACCGGGTGGGCGGCCGGCTCCATCGCCCACGCCGCGGGGTTCGCCGGATCGGGAGGCGCCAGCGCTCGCGAGCTGCTCTCCGATAGCTACCTCCGCCGGTACGTGGCTCGTACCGGGAACCGACCTGGCGGGGGGCCCGGGGGGCGTCCTCCTGGGCCAGGGCCCGAGCGCCTCCATCATCGGGCACGCCGCCGACGGCGGTACGAAGGTATCGCTCAGCAGGTTCGCCCGGCAGAGCGCCACCAGCGTCTGGTCGGTCCAGCGCCTCCTGCTCGGGTACGGATTCATCGCGGTCGCCCTCCTGGCGTTGGTCATCGCCCTGCCCAGCGTGGTCCGGGCGGGTTCCGCCCCGCCTGGGACGGGACGGGCTCTGGCCATGGTCCTTCCCGTGGCGGGCTTCCTCATGCTGATGGTGGGGCCGTACAACTCGGCCTGGTCGGACCCGGGCCTGGCCTCCGCCTATTGGGCGCTGGTCGTGGCCGCGCACGCCACGATGCGGCCGCCCTCCCCCACCGGCGACGGCGAGGAGTCCGCGTGAACGTCCTGTGGCTCAGCTCCGAACCGCTGGCGGAGGGGGCCCTGGGGGTCACCGGCCGGGTCGAGGCGGTCCGATTCCTTCGCCGAGCCGGCCACCACGACGTCCGGGTCATCTGCGGCGGGCGCGCCTCCGAGCGTCCGATGGCCGGTGTGCCCACGTCCTTCATGCCGACGCGGTTCGTTCCCTTCCTGGGCTGGCTGTCCCAATGGCCCGCCCTGGTCAAGGAACTGGAACGGTCGAGCGCACACCCCGACATCGTCGTCTCGGACATCGCGTTGCTCCCCGCGCTCATGTGGTGGCGCCGGCGTCGCGGTGGCTCGTCTCCTCCCAGGGTGATCCTCGACGTGCGCACGCCTCCCGTGGAGGCGGGCAAGGTCCGAGCCGCCGCTCAGCGCATGAGGTTCGCGGCCTCCCTGCGAGTGTTCGGACGAAGGGCCGACGCCATCACCTCGATCAGCGAAGGCCTCCGGGAGCACGTTGGGCGTCTGGCCCGGGTCTCTCCCGCCCGAATCTCCGTCTGGGGCTCGGGATGTTCGTGGTGCCGATCGCCGATGACTCGGACGCCCGCTCCGGCCGAGCTCGAGGCCTTGGTCCGCGACCGCTTCGTCATCTGCTACCAGGGCTCCATGTCGCCCGGGCGGGGGCTGTTCGAGGCTGTCGCCGCGATCGATCTGGTCCGCGAGCGGGCCCCGGACGTCCTGTTGCTGTTGGTGGGCGGGGGCTCGGCCGTCCCGGCGCTCCGGTCGCTGGTGCGACGGCGGGGCGTCGCGCAGCACGTGCGGTTCCAGGGTCCCGTGCCCCAGGATCGCGTCCTGCCCTTCCTCCGGGCGGCCGATGTCGGCATCGTCCCACTACCGGCGAGATGGGAGTGGCACGTCAGCAGCCCGCTGAAGCTCGCCGAATATCTTTGCGCCGGCTTGCCGGTGATCCTGACCGACATCCGGGCGCACGACCTGGTCCCGCGCGATGCCCCGTTCGCCTTCCGCACGCCGAGCGCCAGTCCGGACCACCTCGCGTCGGCGATGCTGGCCGCCAGGGACCGGCGGGCCGAGCTGCCCGCGCTGGGCCGGCGGGCCCGGCGATGGGCGATAGCCCGGCTCACCTGGGAGGCGCAGCTCGCTCCGCTCGAGGAGACCCTGACGTCGCTGGCGCCGGCATCAGCGAACGGAAGTCCTCGTAGATCTCCGCGTTGACTTTCCCGGGGGCCAAGCCCTCGGCCACCTGCCGGCACGCCTTCGAAAGGTCGCCACTCCGGCCCAGGACCCGGCCGATGGCATCCGCGAAGGACCGGGGATCCGGGCCCGCCACCTCGCCCACCGCGCCGTGGTCGAGGAGATCGGCGAGCGCTCCGCACGTGGACGACGCGACGACCGGCGTCCCGCAGGCCAGCGCCTCCAGCGCCACGTTGGGGAGTGCCTCGAACCCCGACGGCAGCAGGCAGGCGTCGGCCGCAGCCAGTAACTCGGCCAGCTCGGACTGAGGCACTCCCCCCAGGACGTGGACCCGTCCCGGGGCCAGGCGGGTCGCGGACTCGACGAGGCCGTCGCGGAGGCCGCCCGTGCCCGCAACCAGGAAGTGGGGCGGCGGGGCGAGCCGCCCGGTGGCTGCGGCGATCTCCGGGATGACCAGCGGTCGCTTCACCGACTCGAGCCGGCCGGCGAACAGGACGATCGGGGTGGCGGGCTCCGTGCCCAGCCGAGCTGCCAAGCGGTGCCGGGCCGCCAGCCTCTCGTCTTCGTCGAGCGGGCGGAACATCGATGGGTCCACGGGGACCCCGAAGGGCCGAACCCGCTGGAGGATCTGAGGCGTGAGCCCGGGAAGGTCGGCGGCAAGCTCCGGGCGAAGCAGGTAGACGCGGTCCATGCTGCGGATCACGCGGCGCAGCAACCACCCGTAGGGGACTCCGAACCCGCGCCACCGGGAGTCGGAACGAGGGCTGGTGACATCGGACAGCTCCCACACGTGCAGGAAGAGCGCCTTCGGGAGCGGCGAGCGGAGGAAAGGCACCGCGCTCTCGATCCGGTCGAATCGGAGGATCCCCTCGTCGATCCGCCGGCTCGCCGATCTCATCGCCGCGGCGAACCGCAGGGAGACCGGGACCCGGGGCCGCTGGCTCGGGCTCCCCGCCACCGGGTGGAAGCGCAGGCGACTCGCACCCAGCGGCTCCGCGACGCCGAGCCGGCGCACGCCCCAGTAGGTAAATCGGAAGGGGTGGGGCGCCGCCTGGACGAAATTCCGTTGCACCGAGACGATGCCGTCGGGCTCCTGGGAGAAGGGGTTCCCCGGGTGAACGAAGTGGACCGAAACCTCCGCCGTCATGGCGTCGTCGCTTCGGCTCCCAGCCGGCGACGGCGGGCCCACCACTCCCCGAGCAGGATGGGCACGAAGGCCGCGTCCTGGACCAGGTAGCGCTTCCATAGCCGGCCGGGTTCCTGGGCCAGCCGGAATGACCACTCCAGCCCCGAGCGCTGGAGCCAGCGAGGACCCCGGGATCGCAACCCCGCCAGGACGTCCAGGCTCCCCCCGACCGTCATGACGACCGCGCACGGCAGCCGGCCGGCGTGCCTGGCCGCCCAGATCTCCTGCTTCGGCGAGCCCAATCCCACGAAGAGGACGTCGGCGCGGCTCCGGTCGATCGACCGGACGATATCCGGCTCCTCAGAGGGCCGGAAGAAGCCGTGATGCGTCCCGGCCAGCCGCAGTCCCGGACGGGCCCGGACCAGGGCCGATCCCGC
>VAYG01000176.1 GCA_005885015.1 Actinomycetota bacterium
CCCCGTCCTGTGCGGGTCGGCGTTCAAGAACAAGGCCATCCAGCCCCTGCTCGACGCGATCGTGGCGCTCCTCCCCTCACCGCTCGACGTGCCCCCGGTGCGTGGCACCGACCCCGAGACGAGCGAGGAAGTGATCCGGGAGGCCAGCGACGAGGAGCCCTTCTCGTCCCTCGCCTTCAAGATCATGAGCGACCCGTACGTGGGTCGCCTCACCTACATCCGCGTCTACTCGGGGATGGTCCGGACCGGGGCCCACGTCCAGAACTCCACGAAGGACCGCAAGGAACGGATCGGCCGGATCCTCCAGATGCACGCCAACCACCGGGAGGACAAGGAGGCCGCGTTCACGGGGGACATCGTGGCGGTGGTCGGGCTCAAGCACACAACCACCGGCGACACGCTATGCGACCCCGCGGCGCCGGTGGTCCTCGAGTCCATGACGTTCCCGACGCCGGTGGTCTCGGTGGCCATCGAGCCCAAGACCAAGGCGGATCAGGACAAGCTGTCGATGGCCCTCCAGAAGCTGGCCGACGAGGACCCCACCTTCGTGGTCAAGTTCAACGAGGATACGGGCCAGACGCTGATCTCAGGGATGGGCGAGCTCCACCTGGAGGTACTGGTCGACCGGCTGACCCGGGAGTTCAACGTTGGGGCCAACGTCGGCAAGCCGCAGGTGGCGTACCGCGAGACCATCCGCAAGCCGGTCCACAAGATCGAGGCCCGCTACATCCGCCAGACGGGCGGCCGGGGCCAGTACGGGCACGCGGTGATCGACCTCGAGCCAACCGGGCCGGGAGGCGGCTACGAGTTCGTCAACAAGATCGTGGGGGGGACCATCCCACGGGAGTACATCCCGGCGGTGGACCAGGGCATCCAGGAGGCCATGGAGTCCGGTGTCCTGGCCGGCTATCCAATGGTCGACCTGCGGGCCACGCTGGTCGACGGCTCCTATCACGAGGTCGACTCCTCGGAGATTGCCTTCAAGATCGCCGGACAGATGGCCCTCCGCGACGGCACGAGGAGAGCGGAGCCCGTGCTCCTGGAGCCGGTCATGGAGTTCGAGGTGCTCACCCCGGAGGAGTTCATGGGCGAGGTGTTGGGCGACGTCACGGCCCGGCGCGGCCGGATCGAGCACATCGACGAGCGAGCCGGGATGCGGGTGATCCGGGTCCTGGTGCCGCTGGCGGAGCTGTTCGGCTACGCCACGGACCTGCGGTCACGGACCCAGGGGCGGGCCTCACACACGCCCATGCAGCTGCACGCGTATCAGGAGGTCCCCGCGCAGATCTCGAAGGAGATCGTGGCCCGGGTCAGAGGCGAGTAGAGACGGGGCGTCGGTCCCGGAAGGAGTCGAGGGAGAGATGGCGAAGAAGAAGTTCGAGAGGAACAAGCCGCACGTCAACATCGGGACGATCGGTCACATCGACCACGGCAAGACCACGCTCACCGCGGCCATCACCAAGGTGTTGGCCGAGAAGGGCATGGCCGACTTCCGGCCGTTCGACTCGATCGACAACGCGCCGGAGGAGAAGGAGCGGGGCATCACCATCGCCATCGCCCACGTGGAGTACGAGACCGACAAGCGGCACTACGCCCACGTCGACTGCCCGGGCCACGCCGACTACATCAAGAACATGATCACCGGGGCTGCCCAGATGGACGGGGCCATCCTGGTGGTCTCGGCGGCCGACGGCCCCATGCCCCAGACCCGCGAGCACGTCCTGCTGGCCCGACAGGTGAACGTTCCCTACATCGTGGTCGCCCTGAACAAGGTCGACATGGTGGACGACCCCGAGCTGTTGGATCTGGTGGAGCTGGAGGTTCGCGAGCTCCTCTCGTCCTACGAGTTCCCCGGCGAGGAGGTCCCGGTGATCCGGGTGTCGGCGCTGAAGGCCCTGGAGGGCGACGAGGAGGCCAAGGCGAAGATCCTGGAGCTGATGGACGCCGTCGACAACTCGATCCCCGAGCCGGTGCGGGACGTGGACAAGCCGTTCCTCATGCCGATCGAGGACGTCTTCTCGATCACCGGCCGGGGCACCGTGGTGACCGGCCGGGTGGAGCGGGGCCAGCTCCAGAAGATGGGGGAAGTCGAGATCGTCGGCATCAAGCCCACCCGCAAGACGGTGGCCACCGACCTGGAGATGTTCCGCAAGCTCCTCGACGAAGTCCGGGCCGGCGACAACGTCGGCGTGCTCCTGCGCGGGATCGACAAAGAGGACGTCGAACGGGGGCAGGTCCTGGCCAAGCCGGGGACCATCACGCCGCACACCGAGTTCGAGTCCCAGTGCTACGTGCTCTCGAAGGAGGAGGGCGGCCGGCACACTCCGTTCTTCAGCAAGTACAAGCCGCAGTTCTACTTCCGGACCACCGACGTGACGGGCGAGATCGAACTGGCCGAGGGCACCGAGATGATCATGCCGGGTGACAACACCACCATGAAGGTGAACCTGATCGCTCCGATCGCCATGGAGGAAGGGCTCCGGTTCGCCATCCGCGAGGGCGGCCGCACCGTGGGCGCCGGAAGGGTGACCAAGGTCATCAAGTGATCATGAGGAGTTGGGACTGATGGCTGCGCCGAGGATCCGGATCAAGCTCCGTGGCTACGACCACGAGATCCTCGACGCCGCGGCTCGCGACATCGTGCACCACGTCACCCGGACGGGGGCCAAGGTCGTGGGCCCGGTCCCATCCGGTCGCCCTTCAAGGACAAGGACAGCCGGGAGCACTTCCAGATGCTCACGCACAAGCGGCTGATCGACATCCTCGACGCCACGTCGAAGACGGTGCAGGAGCTCCAGCGCCTGAACCTCTCGGCCGGCGTGGACATCGAGATCAAGCTCTGACGGGGGATCGATGGCGACGGCGAAGGGGATCCTGGGGACGAAGCTCGGGATGACCCAGATCTTCACGGACGACTCGCGGGCCGTCCCGGTCACGGTCATCCAGGCCGGGCCCTGCGTGGTCACCCAGGTGAAGACCCCCGAGCGGGACGGGTACGCCGCGGTGCAGCTGGCCTACGCGGAAGCGCGCAAGGGCAAGAGCACCAAGCCGATGGCCGGCCACTTCAAGGCGGCCGGGGCCAAGGTCCTCCGGTACCTGGTCGAGCTCCGCACGGACGGGACCGACCAGTACGCCCCGGGGCAGGAGATCACCGTGGACATCTTCCAGCCCGGTGAGCGGACGGACGTGATCGGCGTGTCCAAGGGGAAGGGCTTCGCCGGACCCATGAAGCGGCATGGGTTCGGAGGGATGTCCGGCTCACACGGGACCGAGCGCAAGCATCGGTCGCCCGGTTCGATCGGGGCTTCCGCCACCCCCTCCCGGGTGTTCAAGGGGACCCGCATGGCGGGGCAGATGGGCAACGAGCGAGTCACGGTGCTGAACCTGGAGGTCGTGGGTTCGGATCCCGAGCGCAACCTGCTGCTCCTCCGCGGCGCGGTCCCCGGCCCCACGGGCGGCCTGGTCATGGTGCGGTCCAGCGTCAAGTCCGGGGAGACCGGAGGGAGGCACCACTGATGCCTACCGTCGAGATCCGGGACGTGGGAGGGAAGCTGCTCGGGCAGCGCGAGCTGCCGCCGGAGCTGTTCGACGCCCCCATCAACATCCCCGTCATGCACCAGGTCGTCGTGGCGGGTATGGCCGCGCAGCGGGCCGGGACGCATTCCACGAAGACCCGGGCCGAGGTCTCCGGCGGCGGCCGCAAGCCCTGGCGGCAGAAGGGGACGGGGCGGGCCCGTCACGGGTCGATCCGCTCCCCGATCTGGGTCGGCGGCGGGATCGCCCACGGCCCCCAGCCCCGCGGCTACGAGATGCGCGTCAACAAGAAGATGAAGCGATCGGCGCTGCGCTCCGCGCTCACCGATGCCCTCCGGAGCGGGAAGCTGGCGGTCGTCGCGGAGCTGGCCTTCGAAGGCCCGAAGACCAAGGACGCCGTGGCGGTGATGGAGGCGCTCGACCTCTCGGGGCGGGTCCTCCTGGTGATCACCGGGCCCGACGACCCGGTGGAGCGCTCCTTCCGGAACCTCCCCGAGGTGAAGATCGACTATCCGGGGAACCTCTCCACTTACGACCTGCTCTCCGCGGACCGGGTGCTGTTCACCTCCGCCGCCCTCGACGCGCTGACCGGAGAGCGGGGGCCCGCGTTCGAGGAGCCAGCGCCGGAGCCGTCCGAACCCGAGGCCGAAGAGCCTGAACCCGAGAACTCGCCGGACGAGGCTCCCGAGGAGGAGGAGGTGGTGGAGCCGTGAAGAGCCCGCGCGACATCGTCATCCGACCGGTCGTCTCGGAGAAGTCCTACGCGGGGATCGAACGGAACGCCTACACCTTCCTGGTGGACCCCGGCGCCAACAAGACCGAGATCAAGGAAGCCGTCCAGCAGATCTGGAACGTCCGGGTGCTCCGGGTCAGCACCATGAACCGCAAGGGCAAGGTGAAGCGGACCAGGCTCGGGACGGGCAAGCGCGCGGACCAGAAGCGAGCCACGGTCACGCTGGCGCCCGGGGACACCATCGAGATCTTCGAGACGAAGGGGCCGTAGCCGATGCCTGTGCGCAAGTACAAGCCCGTCACGCCGGGGCGCCGAGGATCGAGCGTCTCGGACTTCAGCGACATCTCCGCCGCCAGGCCCGAGAAGGCGTTGACCCGTGCCCTCCCCAAGCGGGCCGGGAGGAACGCCTACGGGCGAATCACCGCGCGACACCAGGGTGGCGGCCACAAGCGGCAGTACCGGCTGATCGACTTCCGGAGGGACAAGGACGGCGTGCCCGCCAAGGTGGCCTCCATCGAGTACGACCCCAACCGGACGGCGCGGATCGCCCTCCTCCACTACGCCGACGGAGAGAAGCGCTACATCCTGGCTCCCCAGGGGGTGGCCCCCGGGGACCGGCTGATGTCCGGCTCCGGCGCGGACATCCGGCCGGGGAACGCTCTGCCCCTGGCCAGCATCCCGATCGGCACCCTGGTCCACGCCGTGGAGCTCCGGCCGGGGGCCGGAGCGAAGATGGCCCGGTCCGCAGGCGTCGGCGTGCAGCTGCTGGCCAAGGAGGCGGGGACGGCCACCCTGCGGATGCCGTCCGGCGAGATCCGGATGGTGGACGCGCGGTGCAGGGCCACGGTGGGCGAGGTCGGGAACCCCGAGCACGAGCTCGTATCCTTGGGGAAGGCCGGACGCGGCAGGTGGCTGGGCAAGCGTCCCTCGGTGCGAGGGGTCGCCATGAACCCGGTCGATCACCCGCTGGGCGGGGGAGAGGGCAAGTCCAGCGGGGGCCGCAACCCCACCAGCCCGTGGGGCAAGAAGGAAGGCCGCACTCGCAAGCCAAAGCCGTCGGACAAGCTGATCGTGCGTCGCCGCGGGAAGAGGAGGGGTTCGTGAGACAGGAGGTGGGATCGTGCCGCGCTCTGTGAAGAAGGGCCCCTTCGTCGACGACCACCTCATGTCCA
>VAYG01000016.1:0-10575 GCA_005885015.1 Actinomycetota bacterium
AGTCCGTAGGGCGACCTCGGAGATCCGGAGATTCCCGCCCACCAGGTTGAACGTCTCGCCTCGGATCTGCGCCGGATCGCACTCCAGGGCGGTGACGAAGGCCCTGGCGACGTCTTTCACGTCGATCAGGGGCCGCCACATGGAGCCCCCGTAGATCACGTTGAGCTTGCCCTGGGAAAGGGCGTCCTTCACGAACGCGTTCACCACCAGGTCGTAGCGCATCCGAGGCGAGAATCCGAAGACCGTGCCCATGCGGAAGGCCACCGGAGCGAACGCGGGGCCGGCCAGGGGCAGGATCCCCCGCTCCGCGGCCAGCTTGGACGTGGAATAGGCGGCCTTGGGATCGACTGGCGCGTCCTCGTGCTGGAGGACGTCCTGGACCTCTTCCCCGACCCCGCGATCGTAGATGGAGGCGGTACTGGCGAAGACCAACCGCTCCGCCCCGGCCCGCCGGGCCATCTCCGCGACCCGGATGGCGCCGACCGTGTTCATCTCCTCGTTGGCCTTGGGGCTGAACTCGGCGGTCGGGTCGTTGGAGAGCCCTCCCAGGTTGATGACAGCGCCGCAGTCCTCCAGGTGCGACTCATCGATCTCCCGGAGGTCCTCGACGACCAGCTCGATCCGGTCCAGGGCCGATCCGAGGGCCTCGCGCCCGAAGAACAGCCGGTCGAGGACACGGACCGAATACCCCTTGGCCAGGAGCTCCTCGGTCAGCACGCAGCCGACGTATCCGCCGCCTCCGACGACCAACACTCTCGTCATGGAACTCCTCGCTCGCCGCGAGCAGGTACGGGCAGAGCCGAACGCTCGATCGTGACCTTAGATGACGTGGTGGGGGGCTACAAGCAAGCCCGCCCGGCTCAGTACGCGCCGGTGTGGAACAGGACGGCGGGGATGGTCTTCCCCAGGATGAACAGGTCGTAGGCGATGGACCAGTTCTCGATGTAGAACAGGTCGAGCCGGACGTAGTCGTCGAAGCTGAGGTCGCTCCTCCCGCCCACCTGCCACACCCCGGTGATCCCCGGACGGACCTGGAGACGTCCACGGTGCCATTCCTCGTACTTGTCGACCTCGTTGGGGAGGGGCGGGCGGGGACCGACGAGGCTCATGTCGCCCTTCACCACGTTGAGGAGCTGGGGAAGCTCGTCGAGGCTCCACCGCCGGAGCCACCGGCCGATCCGGGTGATCCGAGGGTCGTTCCGCAGCTTGAACAGGGGGCCTGACGCCTCGTTGTGCGCCGCCAGGTCGGCCAGCATCAGGTCCGCCCCCCGGACCATGGTCCGGAACTTGTAGATCACGAAGGGCTGCCCTCCTCGACCGATACGCTCCTGCCGGTAGAGGACCGGGCCCCGCGAGGTCAGCTTGATCATCAGCGCCAGGACGACCCAGACAGGCGCGGCCAGTGCGATGGCGAAGCTGGCCGCCACGAGGTCGAAGGCCCGCTTGGCGGCGGCCTGGCCGCCGGACAGACGGACCGGCCGGAGGGAGAGGGCCAGCAGGTTCCCCACCGGCTCCACGGTCAGCCGCGAGGACAGGATGTCGGTCATGTTCGCCGACACCCTCACCTCGACACCCGAGCGTCCGAGGTACATCGTGATCTGCTTCATCTGCTCGGGCCCCACCGCCGAGGAGGCCACGAACACGCACTCGGCGCCGTGGGCGTCGACGAGCTCGGACAGCTGGCTCAGATCACCGATCACGGGGATGCCGTCGTAGGTGACCCACCCGTAGTCGGTGCGGACCAGCCCGATGGGGTGGAACCCCGAGGCCTTGCGCTGGAGGCTCTCCGCGATCCGCACCGCCTCCCTGTTGGCTCCCACGATCAGCGTTCGCCAGGACAGCTCGCCTCGCCGGCGAAGGCGGAACATGTATCGGTGCCAGCCCTGCCGCGTGGCCAGGACGAGCGCCAGCGCCAGCAACCATGTCACCCACAGCCAGCCGGTGAAGATCTGGGCGCCCGGGTGGAACACGAGCTTGCGCCCCACCTGGACGGCGAACCCAACGGCGGTTGCCTCCAGCACCCGGCGGAATTCTTCCGTCGCCGGCAGACGGCCCAGGGAATACAGCCTGAACAGGGCGAAGATCCCAACCCACACGATCGGGGCCACGACCAGCCAGGTGATCGGGTTGGGCACGTGGGGCGGAAAGCCGGACCGGAAGACCCAGGTCAGCAGGACTGCCGCATCCAATGACAGTGCATCTGTCAAGGCGACCAGGAAGGCGATGCTGCGATAGCGAAGAGCCGTGCTCGGCTGAGCCGGCACGGCTGCCTGTTGTTTCCTCAGGACCAGGACGTCCCTCTCGCCTCGCCAGGTAGGCGCTTCCTCCAACGGTCACATTCCCCTTTCCAGGCCGATGAGGGGGCACAGGATATTCCGGTCTCCTCCGGCTGTCTACACACAAATCGGACGATTCTCCTCGGCCATTGAGGCGTCCGGGTTTCATTGCACTGGACTGGTGTGGCGTGCGGCCGCAGTTGGCGGGAGGCACGAAAAACCCACAATCGTTGTTCCCGTAGCACAAGTCACCTGCTACACTCTGGCCCCTCCAATGGCATCGGTCGAAAGGCTCCCCCTCGAGGACTCGTTCCGGCTCCGCGAGTACCTCGGTGTGTTGTGGGTCAGGAAATGGACGGTTCTGGCCCTCGCTCTGGTCGGCTTCATCGCGGCTTACTACTTCACCCAGAAGGAGACCAAGCTCTACGCCTCGACCGTCTCGGTCATCGCCACGGACCCCCTGGCCCTGATCGACCAGCAGCGCGGCCCCGACATGAGCGTGGAGCGCTCCGTGGTGATCTCGGAGCCGGTCAAGTCGTGCGCCGCGCTCCTGTCCCAGCCGCTCGAGGAGAACTGGGACGCCAACCAGGACATCAATGTCTCAAAGACCTGCACCCGGCAGGCGCTGCAACAGGCCGAACAACAGCCCGACTTCCAGCGGCTCGAGGCCGGTCTGACCAAGAACCTCCTGGTGACGGTCCAGCCGGATTCGACGGTGCTCGTGATCAAGAAGTCCGCCCCCAAGCCCGCCCGGGCCCGGGCCGTGACCCAGGCGTTTGCTCTCTCCTACCTCAATTACCGGACCCAAACGGCCACCGCCGAGCTGGACCGCCGGCGGGCTCCCTTCCAGGCCCGGCTGAAGACCCTCGACGCCCAGATGGCCAGCGTCCAGAAGCAGATCTCCGAGCAGCTCGCCGCGGTTGTGGTCAACGTCCCGGCGATGAACTCCCTCCTCCAGCAGCGTTCCGCCATCGAGCAGGAGCGGACGAGCATCTTCCAGCAGCTGCTGGATCTCTCACCCGCCAAGATCAACCCGCCTCAGGTGGTCGCCCCCGCAACGCTCCCCAACAAGGCCTCCAGCCCGAACCAGCCCATCAACGTGTTGCTCGGGTTGTTCGTGGGGTTGGCGCTGGGGATCGGGGTCGCCTTCCTGATGGCGCACCTCGACGACAAGGTGCGCAGCCCGGCGGACGTCGAGACCTCGGTGGGCCTCCCCGCCCTCGCCGTCATCCCGAAGGAGCGGAAGTGGAGCCTGGGGCTCGGCGGACCCTACCTGGTGACCCGAGCCGGCTCCAGGAGCCCGGCCGCGGAAGCATACCGGCGCCTCCGCACCAGCCTCCTCCTGGCCTCCGCTCGGCGGGGCGTCCGGAGCCTCCTCTTATGCGGCCCCAACGCCAGCGCGGCGAAGACGGCGGCCAACGTGGCCCTGTCGCTGGCCGACATCAACAAGCGGGTCATCCTGGTCTGCGCCGACCTGCGGAGGCCCCGGTTGCACCAGATCTTCGGTCTCCAGAACCGGGTCGGACTCTCCACCCTCCTGGCGGAGGACGTTCCGCTGGTGGAGGTCCTGCAAAACCCCGACGAGGAGAGCCTCCGGGTGCTGACCAGCGGTCCACCGCCCTCCCGCCCCGGCGAGGCGCTCCAGGCGGAGCGGATGCGGCCGATCCTGGCCCAACTCCGGGAGATCGCCGATTTCACCATCGTCGAGACGGCGCCGCTCCTGGTGGCGGCGGACGCGGCCACCCTCTCGGCCGCGGTGGATGGCTTGATCCTGATCGCGGAGTGCGGGGTGACCAGGCGGACCGCCCTGGCCCAGGCGGTCGGACAGCTGCACCAGCTGGGCGCGACGATCCTGGGTGTGGTCCTCACCGAGTTCGACCCCGCCAAGGTGATGGCGCACCTTCCCTCCGCCGGCTCCTACCGGTACGGGTACCCGTTCGGCTCCACCGCGGGCCTGGGGATCTCCGGAGACGGTGAGGTCCCGCTGGGAGGCCGGGTGGCCCTTCCGGCGCCGCTGGAGGAGCGCGACAGCCCCATCGCCCGGCCCTGATCCAGCACCGGCGGGGCGGACCGGCTCAGGACGAAACGAACCCTCGCCTTCGCGCTGCCACCTGGCGGAAGAACTCGTCGTGGGCCGTGGCGATCCTGTCCCAGGTGTAGTGGTCGCGGATCCGCTGCTGTGCCTGGCGGCCTAGCTCCGCGACCTTCTGCGGATTGGCCTCCGCCCACCGGATCCTGTCGGCGAGCGATCCCTGCCGCTTCTCCCACAGCAGGCCGGTGCCTTCCAGGTTCTCGGAGTTGAATTCCGTGTCGAGGGCGATGGCCAGATTCCCGCACCCCATGGCCTTCAGCAGCGAAGGGTTGGTCCCTCCGACCTCGTGCCCGTGCAGGTACGCGTAGCACCCCAGGTGGAGCTTCTCCACGCGCATGTCCCCGTAGACCGGCCCCAGGAAGCGGACGCGCCCACCGGCCCCCAGCGCGGTCAAGTGCTCCCAGTACGGCGTTCGGTAGTTCATGCCACCGGCGATGACCAGCTCCCGCTGTGATCCCGACGCCAGGAACTCCCTGATGATGATGTCGATGTTGTTCTCGGGCTCGATGCGGCAGGCCACCAGGTAGTACGAACCGGGCTCGAGGCTCCACTCGTCCAGGGCTCCGGCGGGCAGCTCGGTCAGCACATGGGCGCCGTTGGTGAGGTAGGTGGATGCCCGCCCGTACTTCCTGTGGAAGAACGCCGACATGGCCCGGGCGTCGGATACCAGCTCGTCGGCGGCCACGCGGACCGCCATCCACTCGGCGAACTTCAGATATGCCCGTCCCAATCGGCTCCACTTCCGACGCATCCACTCGAGACCGTCGGTGTTCACCACGATGATGCGCCGGGTCAGCTTGAGTGGAACGTACAGCGGTGCCCCTCGCGTGCCCAGGAAGTAATACAGGTCGAACTTGCGAGCCAGGGAGTCGGCGATGCAGGCGGCCTCATGGGACAGCTGCTCGAGCTGGCGGTTGCGCAGGTAGGGCGGGTAGCGGAGGGTCACGCCCTTGTACTCGTGGAGCAGGTAGTCGCCCGTGTATCCCTTCCGGCAGTACACGGTCACGTCGTGCCCGAGCTCGACGAGCCGGGGACAGAGCTCTTCGGCGAAGGTTTCGAAGCCTCCGTAGTTGGCGGGGATGCCCCGGCTGCCGATGACGGCGATCCGCAGGCCGCTCAACCCGCGGCTCCTCGCGCCCCGGGCAGGATGGGTGCGGCCGTGGGCCGGGCGGCCAGGTACCACCGGAGGGCGTCCTCCCACGACCGGTTGGGTGGCAGGCCGAGAGCGGCACTCCGGGTGTCGATGAGGATCGACGACCGGGGCCGGCGAACAGCTTGCTCTCCGGCCGGCCGGGGAGACAGGTCGGCGGTCACCCCCGCCAGGTCGAAGATCCTCGCGGCGAACTGGAACCAGGAGCACGACCCGGCGTTGGCCACGTGGTAGATGCCGGAGGGCACGCCCCGCTCCAGCAGCAGGAAGATCCGCTCCGCCATGTCCCTGGTGGCCGTGGGGGAGAAGAACTGGTCATCGACGACCGTGATGGACTCTCCCGCGGCGGCCTTGACCAGCATGTTCTCCACGAAGTTGCCCCCCTTGCCGGAGCTGCCGGCGTGGCCGAACAGCCCGGAGCCCCGGGCCACCAGCGAATCGGGGCAGGCCAGACGGACCAGCCGCTCCCCCGCTGCCTTCGACACGCCGTACACGTTCAACGGGGCGGGAGGGTCTTCCTCCTGATTCCCCTCCGGCGCCTCTCCGTCGAACACGTAGTCCGAGCTCACGTACACGCAGCGCGCTCCGGCCCGGCGGGAGGCCCGGGCGACGTTCCGTGCGCCCGTCGCGTTCACCGCGAAGGACCGCCCCGGGTCCTCCTCGCACAGCTCGACCTTGTGGAAGGCGGCCGCGTCGACCACGGCGTCCGGGCGGGCCTCCATCACGGCCTCCAGGACGGCGAGGGGGTCGGTCACGTCGACCTCGGAGTGCGGGGGGCGCTGGAAGGTGTGGCGGCCTTCCGCCGCCACTGCGAGGTCCGACCCTAGCTGGCCCCACCCTCCGAAGACCAGGACACGCATCCCGTCGTTAACCGATCCGGTGCCCCCGACCGGAACTGGCCCCGGCCATGAATTCGCCGTCCGGCACCTCGATGGTCACGGAGGGCTTCGACAGGACGTAGCCGTGGCCGCTGACGATCTCCACGGACTCCTCCAGGAGCTTCATCCACTCGATGTTGTAGTAGCGAGGGTGGGAGAAGTCCGTGTACCCGAACCGGTCGATCTCCCGGGCCATGTGCTCCACCGACTCCTCCAGGGTGACCTTTGGCTGGAACCCCAGGGCCCGCTCGAGCTTGGTTCCGGAGACCCGATAGCTGCGGACCAGCCGATAGGAGTAGTCGACGTCGAGCTCCACCCGGACGCCCAGGTCCGTGAGGATCCGCTGGACCCGAAGGGCCAGCTCCGAGATCCTGAAGTTGCCCCCGATGAGGTTGAACACCTGTCCCCGGATGAGGTCCGGGTCGGCCTCCAGGGCCATCACGTAGGCCCGGGCCACGTCCTTCACGTCGATCAGCGGCCGCCACATCGACCCGCCGTAGTGGACGGCCAGCTTCCCCTTGGAGAGCGCGTCCTTGACGAACGCGTTGACGACCAGGTCGTAGCGCATGCGGGGGGAGAATCCGAAAATGGTCCCCTTCCGGAAGGCCACCGGGGTGAACCGGTCGTCCGCCAGGGCCAGGATCGCCCGCTCGGCGGCCAGCTTCGAGGTGGCGTAGGCCGCCTTCGGCTCGACCTCGGTCTCCTCGTCCTGGAGGAAGTCGTGGATGTCCTCCCCCACCCCCCGGTCGTAGATCGAGCACGTGCTGGCGAAGACCATTTTCGGCACGCCGACCCGCCTGGCCACCTCGGCCACGCGGATGGAGGCCCAGGTGTTCAGCTCCTCGTTGGCCTTGGGGTTGAACTCGGCGGTCGGATCGTTGGACAACCCGCCCACGTTGATGACCGCGCCGCAGTCGCTGACGTGGGACTCGTCGAACTCACGCATGTCCTCCACCACGAGCTCGACGCGGTCCAGGAATTGCCGGGCGGGGTCGCGGCCGAAGAACAAGCGATCGAAGACGCGAACCGAGTAGCCCTTGGCCAGGAGCTCCTCGACCAGGACGCACCCGACGTAGCCCGCCCCTCCGACGACCAGGACCTTCTTCATCACGCTCCTCGAGTTGTCCGGCACTCAACCTGCCGGGCGAAGGTGAGGGCGAAGGATACCGCAGGGCCGGAAGTCCAACAATAGGTCCTTCCCCCTAGAGCCCAGGCCCGAAACAACAGCCCGCTCTCCAACCAATTTCAATGTTGCCGCAGGATGGGAGCGGTACACTACGCGCTCCAGTGTCGAGCCTCGACATCCCAACAGATGGCCCATCGGGGCCCCCCGATGTGCCAGTCGAGGCGGACGTGGCGTCCCCGCCTTCAATTGAGGACGGAAAGGCTGCGTCTGCCTCCGTGGAGCTGATCAGCCATCCCCTGGCGCCGGGCGCCACCCCCAAGGGCGACCGTGACCTGTCCAAGTTCGCCAGGGAGACCCTCATCAAGCTCCTCGGATCCGTGGCGAACGGCGTCTTCGGGCTGATCGGGGTGGTGGTGATCACCCGGGGCCTCCATTCCGGCAAGGCCGGGGCCTTCTTCGAGGCCTTCGGGGTGTTCACGATCCTGACCAGCTCCGCGGCCCTGGGCGCCGACACGGGGTTCATGCGATCGATCCCCCGGTCCCGTGCCCTGGGACGGACCCGCGACATCCGCCGGACCCTCGCGGTCGGGCTGCTGCCGATCATCCCCCTCGCCATAGCGCTGGCGTCCCTCACGTTCGTGTTCGCTCCCCAGCTGGGACACGCCCTGGCCCACCACGGTCGTCACGCGGACGCCCTGGTGCCGTTCCTGCGGGTGTTCGCGCCCTTCATCCCGATCGCCACTCTGATGGCGGTGTCACTGGCGGCCACCCGGGGGTTCGGGACGATGGTGCCCTCGGTCGTGGTGAACAACGTGGGGGGGCCGGCCCTGCGGCCGGTGTTCGTGCTCACGGCGTTCGCCCTCGGCCTGGGCCCGACGGGGATCGGGTTCGGATGGATCGTCCCCTTCGCCATCGGGCTCCCCCTCGCGCTCGTGTGGTTGATGCACCTGCTCCGGCAGGCCGAAGCGGTCGTCCTCGGCCCGTCGACGCCGCCGCGGCCCAGCCGCGAGCTGGCCGGGGAGTTCTGGCGATTCGCCTCGCCCCGGGCGCTGGCCGCCTTCTTCCAGACCCTCATCACCTGGCTGGACACGCTCCTCATCGGGGCGCTTCGGTCGACCGGCGAGGCCGGCGTGTACACGGCCTCGACCCGGTTCGTGGCCGTGGGGACCGTTCTCGTCCAGACGTTCATCGTGGTCATCTCACCGCAGATCGCCGGGCTGCTGGCCAGGCCGGAGGACCACCCTCGGGCGAACGCGCTCTACCGCAGCACGACCACGTGGTTGGTGATGGTCACTTGGCCCATCTACTTCACCCTGATCCTGTTCGCGCCCCTGCTCCTGAGGGTGTTCGGAGCGGACTTCGTCGCGGGCCACACCGCGCTCATGATCTTGTCGTTCGGCATCCTGTACAGCACGTCCGTGGGACCGGTGACGGCCATCCTGCTGATGGGCGGGAAGAGCTCGTGGAACATGTTCAACACGGTCGTGTCGCTGTCGCTGAACCTCGGCCTCAACCTCCTGCTCATCCCCCGGCTGGGCATCAACGGCGCGGCCATCGCCTGGTTCGCCACGATCTTCGTCAACAACACCCTTCCCCTCATCGAGGTCCGGTTCATGCTCGGCCTCAGTCCCTTCAGCGCCACGCACTCGTTCGTGGCGGCGACCGCCGCCGTCGTGTTCGGGGGATTGGGCCTCCTCACCAGGCTGGCCCTCGGCCTGACCCTGCCGGCGTTCCTGGGGTTCGCGTTGGTGGCCTCGGCCATCTACGCCGTCATCGTCTGTCGGAACAGGGACCGCCTCAACGTGGCGGCCCTGAGGGAGTCGCTGAAGCTTCGAGGCCGGGCCGAGGCCTCGGGGGCTCGGTAGCCGACCGGCCCGCTAGAAGCCCGACTGGAGGATCTGGATGAGCTGGGTCTTGGGCTGCCCCGACTCCATCTGGATCAGCGAGGACTGGCCCGTGTACCCGTGCTCGTCCCACGAGATGCCGTTGGCCTTGCAGTAGGCGAGCATCGCTCTCGTCGACTCCTCCCACCCCGGGTGGGCCGGCTTGCCGTTGTTGCTCCCTCCGAACATGTTGAACTCCCCGATCCACACCGGCACGTCCCACGTGCGGGCGCGGGTGACGTAGTCCTCCATCACTTGCTTGCCGATGGGGTCCCAGTTCGGCCGGTACAGGTGGAACGAGTACACGACGTTGTCGAAGTGGGGAGGCCCGGTCAGGCCGAACTGCCCGTCGAGCTGGTCGGAGCTGTCCTCGAAGATCAGCAGGATGTGGGAGTTCACCGACCGGATGGCCGACCCGAGGGTCTGATACAGAGCGTCCAACTGGAGGTCCTGGGGGGTGAGCCCGCCCGTCGGATAGGGCTCGTTGATCATGTCGGCTCCCACCACCGTCGAGTCGTCCGCGTATCGCTTGGCCACCACCTTCCAGGCCTCGGCCAGCATCGCCCGCTGATTGCCGACGTCGTGGAAGAAGGACGCCTTCGCCTGCTGGTAGTTCGTGATCCCGTTCCCTTGGTAAAGCCACGCGGGCATGCCCTGCCCGGGGCACGATCCTTGGACGCCCTTCTTCGACCGGATGAAGGCGGGCGTCCACTTGTTCTGCTGCATGCTCAGGATGACCGCGATGCCCTTCGCCTTGAACAACTCGATGGCTTGGTCCAGCGCCGCCAGGTAGGGCTGGTTGTACGTGTGGACGAGGGACCCGTTCGGCCCCGCGGTGGGCGGGGAGGGCTCCAGGTTCGCCCAGGAGATCGCCATCCGGACGGAGTTGAAGCCCCACGACGCGATGTCGTCGACGACCGTCTGGTCGGGCGCCGTCCACCCGAAGCAGTTCTTCTTGAACTGGGAGCTGGGGGCGCCCGTACCGGGTGCCATGTTGTGGTAATGGACTCCCAGGAGGCGCACGGAGTCGTCCCGGGAGTCGAGGAGCTGCATGCCCTTGGTGTGCAACCACCCCACGATCCTGGGAGCCTCCGCGCCGGGGGCGATCGAAGGCCCGGGCCCCGGTTCCGTCGTCTGCGGCGACCGTCCCCTGGGCTTCGGACCACCGCC
>VAYG01000016.1:10609-11117 GCA_005885015.1 Actinomycetota bacterium
CAAACCCAGGAGCGGCTGGACATGGCGTTCATCGGTGGCTTCTGTGGAGTCTCACGTCGTGGTATCGATTATCGGCATCGGCGGCGTGATTCGGCAGGCCGGGCCCCACGACCTACGCGAACGCCACAGGCTTCTCAGGCGCCTCTCAGGGATCCCCCGAAGTATCAAGCCCCGTACGCGGGCGCGTCGGCCAGCACGTCGGCCAATCCGGGGTTGGAGCGGTCGCGGTCGGACAGGATGGGGTCGCGGGTGGGCCAGTCGATCCCCATCTCGGCATCGTCCCAGGCCACGCCGAACTCATCCTCGCCCGTGTAGTACTCGTCCACCAGGTATTGCAGCTCGATGGCAGTCTCCGCGTAGAACCCGTGGGCCACGCCCCTGGGGATGTACAGGCCCTGGCGGCGCTCGTCGGCATTCATCCGGATCTCCGCCTTCTTCCCCTCGGTGGGCGATCCCCGGCGAAGGTCGTACAGCCCGACCACGGCCGCCCCCGTGAACACGCACCAGT
>VAYG01000016.1:11156-11650 GCA_005885015.1 Actinomycetota bacterium
CACCATCTCCTGGCCGCCCGGGATCCACTCGCGGCGATAGACCTCGGTGAACGAGCCACGACTGTCCGGGTGTGCGGCCAGCGGGAAGAGCAACACGCCGGCGATCCCCACGTCGATCTTCTCGGGCATGACGAGCCCTCCTTACCGCGGCGGCTGGGAGCCAGTGATAGTAGCAGCAGGAAGCGGCCTGATCGGATGGGAGCTGGCCCCGCGGGGTAGGCTGTGTGGCCATGACCCGCCGGGTATTGGCGCCTCCCCGAGCAGGTGGCGGCTCCGCGCTCCGTCCTCTCCGGATCGGCATCGATGCCCATGCCATCGGAGAGCGCCGCACCGGCAACGAGCGCTTCATGGCCAACCTCATTCCCCGCCTCCGGGAGATCTGCGATCACCGCCTGGTGCTGTACTTCACCGACCCCCGAGCAGCGAAGACGTGGCCGGTCACCGAGGACACGACGGTTCGCCTCCTCCGCCCGGCCAACCCGGTCCTCCGCATC
>VAYG01000016.1:11661-21621 GCA_005885015.1 Actinomycetota bacterium
CTCGTCCAGTACACGGGCCCTCCAGTCTCGGGCAGCACCTCGGTGGTCTCGGTCGTCCACGACGTCGCCTTCGCCAGGTTCCCCCACTTCTTCAGCCCCGCGGAACGGCGGTGGATGCGGTGGACCATCCCGTTCACCATGCGCCGGGCGGCGGGCATCGTCACCGTGTCGGAGTTCTCCAAGCAAGAGATCGTGGAGGTGTTCGGGATCCCCGAGGAGCGGATCACCGTCGCCTACAACGGGGTCGATCCCGTCTTCAACCACCCGGCTTCGCGGTCCGGCCCGGTGGCGCCCCCGTACTTCCTGGCAGCGGGGAACCTCCAGCCCAGGAAGAACCTCCCCACGCTCCTCCGGGCGTACCGACGGGCCCTGGCGCTGCGGCCGGATCTCCCCGAGCGTCTGGTGTTGGTGGGCCAGGAGTGGTTCGAGGCGGACTCCATCCTCCGCCAGGCGGCCGACCTCCGGCGCGAGGGCCGGGTGATCTTCACCGGCTACGTCGCCGACGACGAGCTGGTGGGTCTCCTCCAGCGGGCCACCGCCTTCGCCTATCCCTCCGTCTACGAGGGGTTCGGGCTGCCCCCCGTGGAAGCCATGGCGGCCGGCGTGGCCACGCTGGTCAGCGACATCGCTGTGACCCGGGAGGTGATCGGAGAGGGCGCGCTGCTCCTTCCCCCGACCGACGTGGAGGCTTGGGCGGACGCCCTCCTCCGTGTGGCCGCCGATCCCGCGCTGCGGGCCGGCCTGATCGAGCGGGGGCGAGCCCGGGCCGCCCGCTACACGTGGGCCGACGCCGCTCGCCGGATCCTCCCGGCCCTGGAGGCCGCGGCCGGAGGGCCCACCGCCGACACCTAGGACTATCCTTTCGCCCCATGTCCGGGACGCTCGTAGTGGGGTTCGACGGGGCCACGCTCGACCTGGTGGAACGCTGGATGGCCGAGGGTCTGATGCCCAACCTGTCGGCCGTGTGCGCGGACGGCGCCTTCGCACCGATGCGATCGACGTATCCGTACAACAGCGCCGTGGCCTGGACCTCGCTCACGACCGGGGCCAGCCCGGGCCGCCACGGCATCTTCGACTTCGTGCTGCCATCGGCGCGCGACTACCGGCTGCGGGTGGCCACCGGGGAGGACCGCAGGGTCCCCGCGGTGTGGTCGTACGCGTCGGATGCGGGAGCGGCCGTGGCCGTCGTGAACATCCCGGCCACGTTCCCGGCGGAAGCGGTGAACGGCGTGATGGTCTCGGGCATGGACGCCCCCCGGCTCGACGAGCGGGCCGTGTATCCGGGGAGCACACTGCACGAGCTCCGCCGGCTGGCGCCGGACTACCGGATCCTCTCCAACGCCGCGGCCGAGGCCCGCCGCGGCGACTTCGACTCGGCGGAACGAGAGCTCGTGCAGACGCTCGAGGCTCGAGCGCGGTTCGTCGCGGAGCTGGCCCGGTCTCGCCCCTTCGACCTGATGATGGTCAACTTCGAGGCCACCGACGGAGCGCACCACTTCTTCTGGCAGCACTTCGATCCAACCCATCCGCGTCACGATCCGCGGCAGGCGTCCCGGTGGGGCGGCACCATCGCCAGGGTCTACCAGGCCACCGACCGGCACCTCGGGAGCCTGATCGACGCATACCAACCCGACACGGTGTTCGTCGTCTCCGACCACGGCGGGGGCCCGAGCAACGATTGGGTCCTGTTCGCCAACGACTGGCTGGCCGCCGAGGGGTTCCTCCGCCTCCATGGACGGGCCGGGTCATCCTCGGTGCTCCGGCGCGTCTACGGCGAGCTTCGGAGCCGCCTGCCCGTCCCGGTGCGTCGCCGGCTCCGCCGGCTGTTCGGGGGCGCGGTGGACCGGGCCAGGGAGTCGGCGTTGTACGGCGACGTCGACTGGTCGCGGTCGCGGGCCTACGCCCAGATGCAGTCGGGGGTCCGACTCAACCAGGCGGGGCGGGAGCCGAACGGAACGGTGACCGATGCCGAACGAGCCTCCGTCCTGGAGGAGCTGTCCACGAAGGCAGGCTCCCTCCGGCTCCCGTCCGGACAGCCAGCCTTCTCCGAGATCCGTCCGGCGAACGAGGTGTTCGTGGGGGACGCCCCGGGGGGCTGGGACCTCATCCTCGACCTGAGCCCGGGTCTGCACGTGCGGTCTCGAAACACCACATCCAGAGCTGGCTTCCTCCGATCCCTCGCGGAGTTGGGGATGTACCTGCCGTCGGGTCTCCACACGCCGGTCGGCATCGTCGCGGCGGCCGGACGCGGGGTCGAACGCCGGGAGCGGGTGCAGGAGTCCGACATCCACCAGGTGACCCCGTCGGTGCTGGCGGTGATGGGCCTGCCGGCGCCACCCCTCGACGGCCGGCCCTTCGAGTTCATCACGGCCTCCCTGCGAGCGGCGGCGCCCGCGGGGGAGGCGTCCGGTCCATCCGGCGGCGAGCTCCTCGAGCACGAGGAGGAGGAAGTGCTGGAGCGGCTGCGGGGACTCGGCTACGTGGACTGACCGGGTCGGGCAACCTGCCCGACCCCGGGCCGTCGGCTATTCGATGTAGCCGAGGGCCCGCAGGTGGTCGGCGATCTCCCCCTCCGCCCGATCCCCCGCGGCGTACTGGGGCTGGAGGGCCCGTCGTCGCACCCACTCGTCCCTCTGGGCGCGGAAGTCTGCGGCGTCGGCCGGCCGCTCGCCGATCAGGTTGCGTGTCTCTCCCGGATCGCTTCCCAGGTCGTACAGGGCTTCGGGGCCGTCCTCGACGGCGATGTACTTCAGGTCGCCCCGGCGGACGGCCACTCCGGGATGGAAAACCAGGGGGGGTACCCGGGACGGGTCGCCGCTCTCGATCCTCCCCTGGATGTCGGCGGGTATCCCGTTGTGGCGGATCGTGGACTCGTACTCGCTGACGATCCCACGCCCGTTGCCTCCGAGCGAGACGGGCTCCCCGTCGGCCATCCCGCGCAGCCAGTCGGCCAGGCCGAGCAGGGGCACCGGGTCATCGACCCGGCCGGCAGGAACCTCAACTCCCCGGGATCCCACCACCAGGGGAACGTGCAGGAGGGTCTGGCCGAGGGAGGAGTTGTGGTTGAACAGGCCCTGCTCGCCCAGGTTCTCCCCGTGGTCGGCGACCACCACGATCGCGGTGGGCCGGCCGGACCGCTCCACGAGCCGGACGAACCTCCCGAGCAACCAGTCCTCGTACCGGGCCGCGTGGTAGTAGAGGGACCGGACGGTCCGGACGTAGTCGGGGGGCGGCTCGGCCACGCGCGCGTTGTAGGAGAGGAACCGGCGGGCCTTCGTCGTGCCGCCCGAGAGCCGCCTGGTGCGGGCCCGCTCCCAGAACCTGAAGGGGTAGAAGGGGCGGGGCGGATCGTACGGGGCGTGGGTCTCCATCAGATTCAGGAACGCGAACAGGGGAGCGCGGCCCGCATCCCTCAGTTCGCGGGCGAACGCCTCCAGCGCCCGCCGGCCACCCCGGTCCACCCTCCCGTACATGCGCCGGGCCCGACGGAGGACCGTCCCGAACTTCCCCTTCGGCAGGCGGGTCCGGTCCCGGAGGTCGAGGAACTGATCGAATCCGCGGTCGAACCCTCCCCATCCGCTGATCCACGTGTTGCAGCTCGCCCCCCAGGTGCGATACCCGCGCTCGCGGAGCGACTCGGGCAGCCACGCACCGCTGTATCCGCGCACGGCTTCGGCCGGTGAGGTCGGCCGCCCCCCGTCCCACCGGAAGCAGTCGCCGGTGATGCCGTGCTCGGTTGGGAGCTTGCCGGTGAACATGCTCGCCGTCGACGGCAGCGTCCAGGGAGCCTGGGCGACGGCCTCGGCGTAGAACGCGCCCTCCCGACACAGGCGCGACATCTCCGGCGTCTCGAGACGCCCTCCCCATGGTTGGAACGCGTCGGCCCGAGCGGTGTCGCACAACAGAAAGAGCAGGTCGGGCTGCATGGGGACGGGAGTATAGCGCCCGCACTTCGGACCGGGACTGTCAAGGCCATTGACTTGCTCGCGCCGGTGCGGAGATACTCCCTGTCCGCCGAGAGAAAGGGGAAGGGCTGGCGCTTCGCCGCCTCGTGTGGCTCGTCCCTGGGATCGTGTTGGCGGTCGCGTTGCCCCGCCAGGGGCTGACTGCTCGGCCAGGTCCGCCCCGGTCTTCTCCGATCAAGCACGTGGTGATCCTCTTCCAGGAGAACCACAGCTTCGACGAGGTTCTCGGATACCTGTGCGTTCAAGACCACCGCTGTGATGGCGCCAGGATCGGGACGACGCACGACGGAAGGCTCATCCGGCTGGCGGTCGCCAATGACATCCCTCCGCCGGTCGGGCATGGACCGCCGCAGCAGAAACAAGCCATCAACGGGGGCCGCATGAACGGCTTCGATCTGGTCAGGGGATGCCGGGCCGCCGACCGGTACGGGTGCTACGTGTCGTACGTGACACCTCGGCCCGACGATCTTGGCTCGATACCCAACCTGGCCGTCCTCGCCCGAGCCTTCGTCATCTCCGATCGCACCTTCGAGAGCCACCTCAACGCGAGCTGGGCCGCCCACCTCGACCTCGTCGCCGGCACCAACGACGGCTTTGTCGGTTGGAATCCCAAGACCGTCCCGGGCCCCACTCTCGGCGAAGGCTGGGGATGCGACAGCTACCTGGACGCGAAATGGAAGCCGGACAGCGGGAGCAGCATCGACGTCCCGTCGTGCGTGCCCGCCCGCGACGGATCGGGTCCCTACCGCCCTTCCCCCGTGTCGTGGGTACCCACGATCATGGACCGGATGGACCAGGCGGGGCTCAGCTGGCACATCTACGGAAGGCCGACCGCCAAGCGCGGACAGGGAGCCAGCACGTACCTCATCACCATCTGCCCGACTTTCGCGGAGTGCTTGAACGGGCCACAGCGACAGAACGTGGTCGTCACCGATCAGATCTACGCCGATGCCCAGCAGGGGAAGCTCCCCGCCCTGTCGATCGTCGTCCCGAAGCATTTAGAGTCCCAGCACAACAGCCAGTCGATGCTCGCGGGGGACAATTACATCGGTCGCGTTGTGTCGGCCATCATGCACGGGCCCCAGTGGAGCTCCACGGCCATCTTCATCACCTACGATGATTGCGGATGCTTCTACGACCACGTCCCCCCGCCGCCAGGCATGGGGATCCGGGTCCCCATGGTCATCGTGAGCCCCTTCGCCAGGCGAGGTTATACGGACTCTCACCCCGCCTCGTTCGCCTCGATGCTCGCGTTCGTCGAGCGGGACTTCGACCTGAAGCCCCTCAGTCTGCAGGACGCCACGGCGTATGACTATCACCAAAGCTTCGACTTCACCTCCCCTACCTCGACGCCAGTCAAGCTTGTCGACCACCCCCTCCCAGACTGGGAGACAAAGTGGTTCCGAGAGCACTTGCACGACGGCGAGGACGACCCCGACTACTAGCGCAGCCCACCCAGGCAACCACCGCTCCTTGCTCCGACGTTCATCAGATCCGCCGGACTTTGGGCGATGGCGTGGTAATCTCCACGACCCGATGCCCTGGACCTGCGCGTTCGCATGAGCCGAGTCCTCGTCGTCGGGTGGGACGGCGCGACGTGGTCGGTGGCCGAGCCCCTGGCCCGGGCCGGCAGGCTCCCCACCCTTGCTCGCCTCCGAGAGCAGGGGGCCAGCGGAGTCCTCGAGTCGGTCCCCAACATGAACAGCGCCCCGGCCTGGTCCACCGTGGTCACCGGGCTGAACCCGGGCCGGCATGGCATCTTCTATTTCGACGAGCCGATCCCCGGCACCCACCGCCGTACCGTGGTGAACGCGAGCCGGCGATCGGGGGCGACGCTGTGGCGTGTGGCCTCCTCGGGAGACAAGCGCGTCATCGCCGTCAACGGTGGCGGGGCTCGATACGCCCTCGAAGGCCCTGCCCGGCTTCGCGTTCCCAGAGGACCTCCCCCGCCGATACGCCGGCCTGTTCAAGGACTACGTGATCGAGCCCGGCGCCCCGAGCTTGATGCGCATGGGGAGAGTGCGGGAAGCGGAGCAGCAGCTGCTGGCGTGCGTCGATGGCTGGGCCTCGGTGACCAGACAGCTGATGTGCGACGGGGATTGGGACCTCGCCTTCGTGGTGTTCACTTCCTCAGACACGTCCCAGCACTTCTTCTGGTCGGACCAGGGCCGCCGGGTCATCGAGCGCGTGTACGAGGTGCAGGACGAGGCGACGGCCGGACTGATCCAGGCGGCCAGGGACCGCGACCCGGGCGTCAACGTGATCGTCATGGCCGACCACGGCGGCGCGCCCAACAGCCGAGGGCCCGAGTTCCTCCCGATCTGGCTCCAGGACCAGGGGTTCCAGGTGATGGCGAGGCCTCCCCTGAAGGGCCGCGTCCTGAGCGCCGGCTATCGCCTGGCCGACCGGACCCTGACCCGCCAGCAGAAGCAGGCCCTGGCCCGCAGGTTCGGCAGGCTCCGGGAACAGGCCGAGGCCGAGGCCAGGCTGGGTGGCATCGACTGGTCCCGGACCACCGCCTACGCGGACGGCCGCCGCGACGAGGTCCTGGTCAACATGGCCGAGGGGGCCGGGAGCGGCGCGGTCGGCGCCGACGGCTACGACCGGTTCGTGGCGGATGTCCAGGAGCGCCTGTCGGCCCTCACCGAGCTCGATACCGGCCGCCCCGCCGTGTCGTCCGTCAAGCGCCGCGCCGAGATCTACGACGGGCCGTTCGTGCACCGCGCTCCGGACCTGACGATCCGGTGGGCCCTGGACGGTCCGCTTCACGGCCTGGCCGTGGACTCGCGCCGGGCCCGAGAGCGCATGGCCGAGGCCGCCGCCCGGCCCCCCTTCCAGCCCGGGGGCCATCACCCCGAGGGATTGTTCGTCGCAGCCGGCCCCAACGTGCGGCCGGTGGAGGTCCGCGGACATCTCGTGGACTTCACCCCGACGGTGCTGGCGCTGCTCGGGGTGCCCGTCCCCGCCGGGCTCGACGGCCGGCCGCTCGATCTCCTCACCGGGATCCGGGCGGAGAGCGGCAGCCCCGCGGACGTCGCGAGCGGAGGGGACGAGTCCACGGACTCCTCCGGCTACACCCCGGAGGAGGAGGAAGCCGTCCGGAACCGGCTGGAGGCCCTCGGTTACCTCTGATCCCATGGCCGACACCGCCCCGGCGGGCCCCGGACTTCATCAGCCGTCGGTGGCCGACGTCCACGCCGTGATCGTGAACCACAATTCGGGCCGGCGGCTCGGGCCGCTGCTCGACGCCCTCCTGCCCCAGGTTCGGTCGGCGGCCGTGGTGGACAACGGGTCGACCGACGGTTCCCTCGACGACGCCGAGGGCAGGGAGGCCGTGCGCGTCGTCCGCAACCCCGACAATCGCGGGTTCGCCGCCGCCGCGAACCAGGGCGCGACAACGGGAGGGGCCGAGTGGCTGCTGTTCGTCAACCCGGACATCTACCTGGACCCGGGCCAGGTGGCCACGCTCGTCCGGGACGCGCCCGGGGACGTGGCGGCGTTCGCCCCCCTCCAGGTGGACGAGCGGGGGCGTCCGCGGTCCGAGACCGGTGGCTACGACCCGACGCTCCTCCGATATCTGGTCTGGGCGGTCCTCCCGGTTCGCTGGCACGGTCGGTCCGGTCCGTGGCTGGCGCCGCCGTTCCCTTCCCACGACGAGGAGCTGGGATGGGTGTCCGGTGCCCTGCTGGCGATCCGGCGCCCGGTCTTCGAGCGGCTCGGAGGGTTCGACGAGCGGTTCTTCCTGTATCACGAGGACGTGGACTTCTGCCGGCGGGCCCGGCGAGACGGCTATCGCATCCTGTGCCGTCCGGCCGTTCGCATCCACCATGAGGTCGCCCACGGCGACCCTGCTCGCAGGGTCCTGTCCGGCCGCCGGTCCGTCGAGTCGCTGGCCCTGGACTTCGCGGGATGGCGGCTACGGGCGTTGGGGGCGGTGCTGGGCCTGGGGTTCGGGTTGCGAGCCCTGTTCGCCTCGGGGACCACGCGCCAGCTGGCCCGTGCCGTGCTCCCGCACTGCCGCGCGCTGATGGCGGGCCGGTCCCCGCACCGGGAGGGGATGTCGGAGGGGCCCCCGCCCCCCGGCTAGGACCTCTTCCTGAACAATCCGTAGAAGAACTGGCGGGTCGCGCCGGTGACCGTCTCGAACTGGAACCGGTCCACGGCCAGCTCTTCCAGGGACGGCGGCATCAGCTCCCGGATCAGCGCCGGCGACAGGAACGCGGGTCCCCGCGCCTTCGTTCCGCCGAGGAGTCGTCGCAGCCGGAGCTTCAGCCCCCGAGCCGACCCGAGCTTCGAGACCCGCCGGTCGGGCCGGGACACATAGAGCTGGAGCATCCCCCCGGGAGCGAGCAGCCGCTCCACCTCCCCGAAGTACCCGTACCACGCATCGCGCGGGATGGCCTGGAGGCAACCTCGGTCGAACAGGAGCCCGAACGCACCGTCCCTGAACGGCAGGACGGGCGCCTCGGCGACGACGAATCGCCCGGACACACCCCGCCCGGCGAGGAGCTCCCGGGCCTGGCGGGTGGCCGCGAGCGCGATGTCCAGACCGACGGCCACGTCGAAGTGCTTCGCCATGAGAGCGGTGGCCACGCCGTTCCCGCACCCCAGGTCCAGGGCCGCTCCCCGTGGACGATCCGCCCGTTCCAGCAGTTCGACCAGCTCCTTCGGCGGCTCGGTGAGGTACCAGTGGAAGTCTTCACCGCGGCGCCCCTCCCACTGCCGCTCCCAGGCCTGCCGCCGTCCTTCCGCCATGACGGCTCCCCTCACTCGATGTACCCGAGGTCGCGCAGATGCGCCTCGATCTCCTCGGTTCCCCGGACCTGGTCGCCCAGCCGCACGGGCTCGCCCGGCAGGGACGCGCGGAGCCGTTCCTGGACCTGGGGATCCGCCGAGACGGCTTGCTCCCGGCGGTCGTCGGGGCGGAGGGCGAAGACCCGTTCGTACCCGTCGCCGGGGCAGGAGAGCAGCTTGAAGTCCCCCTGAACCACGGACTTCTTCTCGTGGCCGTAGGCGATCCCTTCCGAGACCACCGCGCGCTCCGCATCGACCGGACCCTCGAGCAGCGACACGCCGTCGGTCGGCGGGGACTCCGCCCCGGCTCCCTGGAGGAGGGTGGGAAGGACGTCCACCGACGAAACGTTCGCGGACTCCACCCGAGCAGTGACCCCCGGACCGGCGACGACAAGCGGGACCAGCAGGTGGACCTGGAACAGGTTGTGCCCGTGGCCGGTCCCGAACACGTCCCGGGGATCGGTGAAGGAGGCCATCTCGTCCTCCCGATGCTCCCAGAACTCCTCTCCGTGATCCGAGGTGACCACCAGCAGCGTTCGATCTCGCTGGCCCATCGCGCCGAGGCCGTCCCAGAGAGAGCCCAGGGACTCGTCGGCGGACCGGACGGCCGCGTCGTACAGGCGGATGCGAGCGTCGCGGTATCGGTGGAACTCGGGAGAGCCCACGGCCGAGCGGGAGGTCGTGTAGTCCCACCGGCGGACCTTGGGCACGCGCGGCACGCGCCCGAAGACGTTCCGCAGGGATCGGGGGACGTCGAGGGGCTCGTGGGCGTCGCCCAGATGCAACCACAGGAAGAAGGGGCCCGGTTGGGCCTTCATCCAACGCATTGCCAGCTTGACCAGACGGCGCGCCGGCTTCTCCACCATCGCCATGTGCCGGAATCTCCCCGGGATCGAGAGATGGGCGTTCCACACCGCCCCGATGGCCGCGGTTGCGTACCCCCGGGCGGCCAGGACGTCCCCGATGGTGGGGACGTCCTTCGGCAGGGTGGTGGGGAGGTTGCGCTTGGAGAGGTTCTTGGGCTCGCCGGGGACGATCCCGCCCCCGTGATGGTGCGGATACAGCCCGGTGAGCAGCGAGATCACCGAGGGGCAGGTCCACGACGACGAGGCGTGGGCCGACGTGCAGTCGAGGGCTCGGTCCAGCAACCGGTCGAGGAACGGCGTGGTCTGCCGCTCGTAGCCGTAGGAGGAGACGCGGT